>DASUWS010000021.1:0-23185 GCA_036378295.1 Ktedonobacterales bacterium | reverse complement strand
CCATAAGCACATTCGGCTTCTGGCTGGAGCAGCTCATCGCCGAAAGCACGGGTAAAGAAGGCAAGGGTATTCTGCCCGTGGAAGGTGAGCCACTCGGCGACCCATCAGTGTACGGCGATGACCGGCTCTTCATTTATCTGCGCACCGAGACAGGCTATGATCAGGCGCAGGATGCGGCCATCGAGCAGCTAAAGTCGGCAGGTCAGCCAACAGTACAGCTACAGATCGAAGATACCTACGACCTGGGTACCGAGTTCTTCCGCTGGGAGTTCGCGACGGCCATCGCTGGCGCATTCCTCGGCATCAACGCCTTCGACCAGCCCAACGTGCAGGAGTCGAAGGATAACACCGACCGGATTTTGAAAGAATACGCGCAGACAAAGGTGATGGCAGCGCCTCGCGCGGTGCTGCAAACGCAATCGCGCAATGTCTCGCTCGTGGCCACTGGCGACCTGGCACAACGACTGCGCCAGTCGGTTTCGCTTCAGGCGGCGATGGAGATGATCGCGCAACTTGCGGATCCAGGCGACTACATCGCTCTGCTGGCGTATGTCGAGCGCACCCCGGAGACGCACAATGCACTTCAGGCGGTTCGGCTGCGGCTCCGCGATATGCGGCGCGTCGCTACGACGCTCGGCTATGGTCCGCGTTTCCAGCATTCGACGGGACAGGAACACAAAGGTGGTCCAAACACAGGAGTATTCCTGCAGTTTGTGGCAACTGACACCGCCGACGTGCCGATCCCCAACGAGGCGTATACATTTAGCATTCTGAAACAGGCGCAGGCGCTCGGCGATCTCCAATCGCTGGAGGCCCATCAGCGCCGTGTGGTGCGCATCGATCTTGGCACGGATATCGTCTCCGGCCTGGGAGAGGTGCTGCAGGCGCTCGAAGCGGCGGTCATTCAGGAGGCGTAACCAGCGACGCCGCTTGCGCGCGTACCACTGGCACGTACTGTTTAACGATACATAACGAGGAGAAACCAATGGAACTCGGCATCTTTGGTCTGGGCCGCATGGGCGCCAATATGACGGTGCGGCTTGTGAAGGGTGGGCATCGCGTCGTCGCCTCGAACCGCAGCCCCGGGCCTGTGCATGAGGCGGCGGCGGCAGGCGCCATTCCCGCTTTCACCATCGAAGAGATGGTCTCGAAACTGCAAGAGTCACCACGTATCGTCTGGATGATGGTGCCCGCGGGCCAGGTGACAGACGACACGCTGCACCATATCATGGGGCTGCTCAAGCCAGGCGACATCATCGTCGACGGCGGCAACTCCAATTTTCATGACACGATGCGGCGCGCGCAGGAAGCTTCGGCGGCTGGCATGCACTACATGGATTGCGGCACTAGCGGCGGCATCTGGGGGCTGAAAGAGGGCTATAGCCTGATGATCGGCGGCGAGAAAGCCATCTTCGAGCATTGCGAGCCGATCTGGCAGACGCTTGCGCCCCCCAACGGCTATGGCTATATGGGCAAGTCGGGCGCGGGGCACTTCGTCAAGATGGTGCACAACGGCGTTGAGTACGGCATGTTGCAGGCGTATGGCGAGGGCTTCGAGATCATCGAGAAATCGGAGTTCAAGCCTGATCTGCGCGAGGTCACGCGCGTCTGGCAGAACGGCAGCGTCGTCCGCTCGTGGCTGCTCGATCTCGCCGCGCTGGCCTTTGCCGATGATCCAGAACTTACCAACATCAAGGGCTTTGTGCAGGATTCCGGCGAGGGGCGATGGACAGTCCAGGCTGCCATCGACGAGGATGTACCCGCTCCGGTCATCACGCTCTCGCTGCTGCAGCGTTTCGTCTCTCGCCAGGAAGACTCGTTCTCAGCGAAAGTCATCGCGGCGCTACGCAACCAGTTTGGCGGGCATGCGGTCAAGTTCGAATCTGGCGAGCTTGGCGGCGTGAAGCACGAGCCGGGAGCCGAGTAATCGGCTTCCCCGGCACCTGAAACGCGAGACTGGCCGTTGGGGAGGAACGGGGTGCGGCGTCTTCAGTCGAGAACCAAGAAAGCGATGCCATCATGAATGCGACTTCTCTATCTTCGAATCCATTGCGTGCAGGCATGCGTAGCGCCCGCACGGTGCAGCCGTGTGTTCTCGTCATCTTTGGCGCGACCGGCGACCTGACTCATCGCAAGCTGCTCCCGGCGCTCTATAACCTCGCCATCGAGCAGCCGCTGCCACCACAGTTCAGTGTTGTCGGCGTGGCGCGCCGTCCGTTCACCGATGACGAGTTTCGCCAGCAGGCGCTCGATTCGATCAACCGGTTCTCGCGACGCACCCCCGTCAACCCTGCCGTCTGGGAAACCTTCAGTAAAGGATTGTTCTACTGCCAGACACAGTTCGACGATCCTGAAGGCTACCAGAAGCTCCACGACCTGCTCGACCGGCTGGACCGCGAGCGCGGGACCGAAGGGAACCGTATCTTTTACCTGGCAACGCCGCCAAGCTTCTACCCTACCATCGGGAACATGCTCCATGCGTCGCACGTCGCCGAACGCGGCAACGCCGATGGTCCCCATTACGGGCGGATCATCGTCGAGAAGCCCTTCGGCCACGACTACGAATCGGCCCAGAAGCTCAATGCGGAACTAGGCAAAGGGTTCTCAGAAAAGCAAATCTATCGCATCGACCACTATCTGGGCAAAGAGACGGTCCAGAATATCATGGTCCTCCGCTTTGGCAACGGGATCTTCGAGCCTATCTGGAACCGGCGCTATGTCGATAACGTGCAGATCACCGTTGCCGAGACGCTTGGCGTGGGAGGGCGCGGCGACTATTACGAAGAAGCTGGCGCCATCCGCGATATGATCCAGAACCATATGATGCAGCTTCTGACGTTGACGGCGATGGAGCCGCCCGTTACCTTCGGCGCGGACTCCGTGCGTGACGAGAAGGTGAAAGTGCTGCGCGCGATTCCCCCGCTGCACGACGCCGAAATCACGGTGGACACAGTGCGCGGGCAATATGGCGCGGGCTACGTCGGCGGCGAGCGCGTGGTCGGCTATCGCGAGGAGAAAGATGTCGCGTCCGATTCCCGCACCGAGACGTACGTCGCGCTCAAGCTGAATATCGAGAACTGGCGCTGGGCTGGTGTACCGTTCTACCTGCGCCACGGCAAACGGCTGACCAAGCGGCTGACCGAGATCGCGATTCAGTTCAAGCGGCCCCCCTACCTGTTGTTCTCAGGGACCGGCGCGGAGGCGATTCAGCCCAACGTGCTCTCTCTGCGCATACAGCCCAACGAGGGGATATCGTTGCGCTTCACGGCAAAGGTGCCCGGGCAGGAAATGCAACTGCGTGCCGTCAATATGGACTTCCTCTATGGAAGCTCGTTCGGCGTGGAGCCGCCCGAAGCCTACGAGCGGCTCTTGCTGGACTGCATGCTTGGTGATCCGACCCTCTTTACCCGAATCGATGAGACGCTGCTCGCCTGGCAATTGGTGGATACCATCGTCGCGGGCTGGAAGAAAGAGCACGCGCCGCTCCCACAATATGAGCCCGGAACCTGGGGCCCGAAAGAGGCCGACCATCTCATCGAGCGCGACGGTAGAACCTGGAGGCGATTATGAGCGAGATGAGCGACTTTCTCGCAACTATGCGCAAAGTCGATGTCGACCAGATCGAGAGCGCACTGGACGACATGTGGCGCGAGACGAACGTCAACACGCTCACTGGCGGCGGGGTCCCCGTCTCACGTAATGCGGTGATGACGCTGGTCATCTATACCGAAGATGAGGCGGAAGCGGTTCGCGCGATGAAGGCCATCGAGTCGATGAGCGCGACCCATCCCTCGCGCTGCATCCTCGTGACAACCCTCGCCACATACGAAGGCCCTCCCATCGAGGCGTTCGTGTGTGGGCGCCTGCACGCAGAGGGGGGCGCAACCAGCTATATCGAGCAGATCGTGCTCGAAGCGCACGACGGCTCGGCGCGACATCTGCCAGGCGCGGTACTGCCGCTGATTCTCTCGGGCCTGCCATCATTCCTGTGGTGGACCGGCGAGCCGCCATGGAAATCCGAGCAATTCGAAGCGATGGTGGATGGCTGTGACCGCGTCATCGTGGATACGTCGGAGATGAAACATGGCGAAGATGGGCTGGTAGCGCTAGAAGACGTCGCCCGCCGCAAACTCGCGAACTGCGCCTTTAGCGACTTCAACTGGACTCGCCAGCAACCGTGGCGCGAGCTGGTGGCTGGCTTCTTCGACAGTCAGTCTCTGCGCGACTATCTCGACGGCATAGACCATCTAACCGTCGAATATGCCGCTGGCCCTGAGAACGTACTTCCCAATCCCTCCGCGGCGTATCTCTTCGTGGGATGGCTGGCTTCCCGGCTGAACTGGCGCACTGAGCGCGGCGCCCATGGCTCCGGCATAGACGAGGAGCGGCATCATACGCTCTATAGCGGCAGCGGACAGCCAATCGTCGTCGAGGTGAGCGCGCGCCACGGTGTGCCTATCAAGAGCTGGCACGCTATCGTCCCAGAGGAGGCCAGTCTTGATGGCAATGCCTCAGGCGTGCGTACCATCAGCGCGGGGCCAGCATGCGTCGGTCCCGGCGCGCTGATGAGCGTCCATCTGCACGCGAGCGCACACGGCAAACCGGGCACATTCGCTGTTGCGCGCGAGCGTGACATGCGCCATGCCTCAACACTGTGCCATGTGCCCGACCATTCGCTGCCGTCGCAGACGGTCCATCTCCCATCGCTGGGGGAATCGGCGCTGCTGGCGGAGCAGCTGCAACAGATGGCGCATAACACGCTCTATGAGAGCGCGCTGACTGCAGCCGCGCATCTCAGCGGCCTGACGCCAGGGAGGATTCGACCATGACGTCAGCAGACGACGCACGTGTCCATCTCAGCGTCTATGACGACCTGGACGCAGTGGCACGCGGGGCGGCTGATCTGTTGGTACACCTGCAGCAGGCGGAACGCGCCGAAGAGCATTTCAATATCGCGCTCTCCGGCGGATCAACACCCCGCGCACTCCATCGCGTGCTGGCGGCGGCGCCCTATCGCGACCAGATTGACTGGGAAAGCATGCAGTATTTCTGGGGTGACGAGCGCTTCGTTCCGCCGGACGACCCGGAGAGCAACTATCGGATGGCGCGCGAGACGCTGCTGATCAACGTTCCCGTGACATCCGACCAGGTACATCGCGTGCCGACCGAGCGCGGCGACCCACCGCTGGTTGCCGAGCTCTACGAAGCCGATATTCGCCGGGCAATGAACATCCTGCCCGCACAGATGCCCCGCTTCAACCTTATTCTGTTGGGCATGGGGCCGGATGGGCACTGCGCCTCGCTCTTTCCCCATACGGACGCGCTGCATGTATACGACCGGCTGGTAACGGCGAACTTCGTGCCCAAGCTGCGCGCCAACCGCATCACATTCACAGTGCCGGTGATCAACAATGCCGCTGCGGTCGTCTTTCTCGTCGCGGGCGCGGATAAGGCCGATGCCCTCGCGGCAGTGCTCGAAGGCCCGCGAGACCCAGAGACGTACCCATCACAGTTGGTCGCACCCGAAAACGGGTCCCTTCACTGGCTGGTGGATCGTGCTGCGGCGGCCCGGCTGCGCCAGAGCCAATAGGGGAGGGCACAGGCAAGCTTTCCGGCCACCCTCCCGGCGTTGGCGAAAGGCCAGAGAAGCGGTACAATACCAGGAATCGAGCCGAATTTCGTATCAGAGGAGTATTGCATGGCGCTCGTGGTTCCTTCGATTCTCTCCGCCGACTTTGGCCGCCTGTCCGAGCAGGCCGCGGAAGCACAATCCGGCGGCGCGGACCGGCTACAGATTGATGTGATGGATGGCCGCTTTGTGCCCAATATCACGGTTGGACCGCTCGTGGTAGAAGCCGTCCGTCGCGCGACCTCGCTCCCGATTGAAGCGCATCTGATGATCGTGGAGCCCGAGCGCTACATTGCCGACTTTGCTCAGGCCGGGGCTGACTATATCATCATCCACCAGGAAGTCTCGCCCCACCTGCACCGTACCGTGGCGCATATCAAGCGGCTCGGCAAACGAGCAGGCGTTGCCATCAACCCAGGTACGCCACTGGCCAGCCTGCAGGAGATTCTCGAAGATGTCGATCTGGTGCTCTGCATGACGGTTGATCCCGGCTTTGGTGGCCAGCAGTTCATCAGCGGGATGCTGTCCAAGATAGCCCGCCTGCGAGCAATGATCGAGCAGCACGGGGGACACTGCGACCTGGAGGTTGACGGCGGCATCAACGCCCGAACGGCGCCGATGGCGGTCGCGGCGGGCGCGAATGTGCTGGTGGCAGGCACGGCGGTCTATGGCGACCCAGACGGCGTAGCGGCGGGCATCCATCGTCTGCGTCATGCCATCGAGACATCGCGCGCGCCCGGCAACGATTGACACGATGAATGCGCTCACGCGGCACCAAAAGGATGCTTTCTGGCAGCTTGTGTACAAGCGGTCCTTTTGGGTTGCTCGCCGCTGCCAGAATTGCCCCGTGAGCGAGACAGGATGTACAATGCCTCAGCGATGTCATACACTCTCACTACCTGCGCACATGGGGATTACTGGCTTGCTTCGCGCACCTGTGCCGACGAGAGTGGCCGGTGAATGCGCTGGCGGTATGATCGCTACGGACACCAGGACGGGAGATTCGCATGCCAAAAAAGATCCTGATTGCCGACGATGATCCATCGGTAGCGGAGATGCTGACGCAAACGCTGACCGCTGAAGGGTATGAGACATTCAAGGCGACCCAGAGCCTCCGTTTTTATGACGCGGTACGCGAATATCACCCGGACCTGATTCTGCTCGACCTGATGATGCCGTATCTGGAAGGTGACGACGAGCTACGCCTGCTGGATATGAGTCCTGAGACGCGCGACATCCCGGTGATCGTCGTGACGGCAAAGCACGAAGCCCGGCAGGAATTGCCTCGGTATCGTCAGATGGGCGTCGTGGATATCGTGCTCAAACCCTACAAGATCGAGCAGCTACTGGACATCATACGGCGCACGATTGGTAACGCCTGAATCTCTGTGTTTGTCAGCCACCACCCCTCGGAGGATGATCTGTGACCGAGACATCTGAGACAACCGCGCCCACATCTCCTGTGCAACGCCGAGTGGCGCTTGATGCGATGGGCGGCGACCATGCCCCGGCCGAGGTGGTGCTGGGGGCGATTCAGGCAGCGCGTGAGTACAGCGTTGGGGTGCTGCTCGTCGGGCCTCAGGATGCCATTCGCGCCGAGCTCGCCAAGCATGATACCAGCGGCCTGGACCTTGAAATCGTCCACACGGATGAGGTCATCGGCATGGATGAGCATCCTGCCGAGGCGGTACGCACGAAGAAGCGCAACTCGATCACGCTCTCGCACGAGCTTGCGCGCGATGGTAAGGCCGTCGGCGCGGTATCAGCCGGCAATAGCGGCGCGGTAATGGCCGCGGCTATCTTCACATTCCGCCGGGTGCGCGGCGTTGATCGTCCGGCGTTTGGCGCGGTCGTGCCCGCGGCGGGCGGCAGCCAGACACTCGTGCTGGACATCGGCGCGAACACCGATTGCAAGCCACCATACCTGCTGCAATTCGCGCTGATGGGCGCGGTCTACATGCGCAATGTGCTGGGCCTGGCGAACCCGCGAGTTGGCCTGCTGGCCAATGGCGAGGAAGAGACCAAAGGCGACCAGCTCACGCAGGAAGCACATCAACTGATCAAGGCGGCAGCGCCAGCGGCGGGCATCAATTTCATCGGCAACGTTGAGGGGCGCGACATCAACGCGGGTACGGTAGACGTGGTTGTCTGCGACGGATTCGTGGGCAACGTCGTCCTCAAGCTGAGCGAAGGGCTTGCCAAAATGCTGCTGGGGACGATTCGCGCCGAGCTCACGGCGAGTACCGTCTCTAAGGTGGGAGCGCTGCTTGCCAGGCCAGCCTTCGACCGGGTACGCAAGAAGATCGACTACGAAGAATACGGCGGCGTGCCGGTCCTGGGCGTCAACGGCGTCTCAGTCATCTGCCACGGTAGCTCGCATGCGAAGGCTATCAAGAACGCCATCCGCGTCGCATTGCAGACGGCGGATGCTCGCCTACCCGAGCGTATCGCCGATGGCCTGCGCCAGCTTCAGGCGCAATCAACCGGCGCGGAAGCCGAAACACCTGAAATCGCCTCGTCCTGACCACCTCGTCTAGCGGGAGCCAGCCTGTGGATGTCATGCGACTGACCGTCATCGACCAATCTGGAACTGCCAGCTTTGTTGCACACTCATCGGCCGCGCTCGCCCTGACCGCCGCCTGTGCCTCCAATCCGACAACGCTGGATGACCTGCTCACTGCCTCGCAGCGCTACGACCATGGTCTGCGGGGGATTGTGCTGCGCGGGTTGGCGATCTTCGACGAGCACAACCTGCCCGACCAACTTGACACCATCCACCGCCAGCTTTCGGAGCTACCGCCGCGTGAGGTGCCACCGTTCCGCGTCTTCGACGCGATTACGCTCGAAGCCAGCCTCCGTCCCGTGCGCGCGGGCGTGATCCTCTTCAATCTGCCCGCGCAACGCATCGTGCAGATCGAAAACACCTATGAGCCGCTCAATCGCACAGGTGAAGTGAACTTCCACAACGGCAAGTTTCTCAGTATCCGCCTCGTCCCCTATGAATTGCCGCCCACCTGGAGCATCGTCCCGTGAATTGGGCAAACAGGAATCCCCTCGCCACGAGCGTGGCTCTGAGGGGATTCCTGGTATCTGGTTCGCTGGACGGATGAGAACTGCTAAGAACCGCGCTAGAGTGTGACCGCCTGCGCATCGGCCTGCTGCGCGGCCACCAGGGTCAGGGGAGCGGTGAAGCGCCGCGGGTCCGCTTTCTCAGCTCGCTGCCGTGCCGCCAACGCTCGCCGCGCCCGCACCACGCCGATACCAGCTTCCGCCAATACCTGCACCAGTTGCTCATGTTCATAACGCGCGCTGTCCGCGTCTTCGCTCCGCAGCTCACACAGCGGCTGGCGCACCATCACCAGATAGCCATGCTGCACCGGGTAGGCTCCCGTGATGTATCCCTTGCCACGCGGGCGCTTGTGCGTCGCCACGGCGTAATCGTGCCCATCCGCCGTAATGACACGGTGGCGCAGCAGCTCATCACGATACGGCATACTTGTACGGACACTGCCCGCCGGGGGCTGCGCCACGTACATCGCCGACCGGTGTGAAATAGTCTGCTCACCCTCTCCGCTTGCCATGCTTGCCATCATCGCCGCCCTTCTCGCTCCTGCATCGTCTTTTTGCCTGCTTCTCTTCGCCTCGATTTCGCACAGCGACACGGTTCCAGAGATGCATGCGGAGGGCGCGTCAGAGTTGCCAAAGCCCTGAACAGTCAGGAATGTGTAAGAATAAGAACGCTCCAGCAGGCTCCACGAAGCCGCCGGGTATCGTCGCATCAGAACGATCGCATCACGCGCCGGGGAAGACACGCATACATCCGAAACCAGTGCTCATTGCCGTGCACCTACTAAAGCGGTTGAGGGACGAAAAAAGTCGCTCATCCGGTACTTCAGTACACACAAGAGCACGGCGCGAGTCTTAACGCATGCTGAGAGTTCGCTCGCGCTGCATGCTGGCGACTTGTGAGCTACCCGGCATTCCATCTATAATGGCCTGCGACACATGGATGCGACTTCATGCTCCCGAGATGGCTTGACCCAGCTTGATACGATTGGGCGGCGGAGACCCGTGATGAATCAGCAACTTCCGTCTGGCCGCGCGGACGACCAGCCACCTCAGCGCGTGCTCGTCGTTGACGACGAGATGGCCATTACCAACGTCATACGACTCGGCATGGAACACGCGGGCTTCCAGGTGAGCTGCGCCACCGAAGGCTACCAGGCGCTCGATATGGCGCAACGGCTCAAACCTGATCTCGTTATCCTCGATGTCATGCTGCCTGATCTCGACGGCTTCGAGGTCTGCCGCAGACTACGGGAGAATCAAGCCACAACCCACATCCCAATTCTGATGCTTACGGCGAAGGACGAGATCAAAGACCGGGTGCAGGGTCTGGAAATTGGCGCCGACGATTACGTGACCAAGCCATTCAACATGCAGGAGTTGGTCGCGCGGGTGCGCGCCGTGCTCCGCCGCCAGCAGCGCGTCATCGAGGCAGGCGGACCCGGCGGCCGGGTGCTCACGGTTAACGACCTCACGCTGGATGAGGCCGCGCATGAGGTGCGGCGGGGCAATCGCATCATCGAGCTGACCGCAACGGAATTCAACTTACTGCATCTATTCATGACCCATCCGCGCCAGGTATTGGATCGGCAGACTATCCTCAACCGCGTCTGGGGCTACGACTTCATGGGCGAGACGAATATCATCGAAGTGTACGTCCGCTACCTGCGCGAGAAGATCGAAGACGAGCCGAGCGCGCCCCGCTTTATCCAGACCGTGCGGAGCGTCGGATACATCCTGAAGGGTTGACGGCGCCCCATGACACGCCAAGCTCATCCACCCGCGCTCTCCCCCGCCGGTCCCACAGGCAGGCGAGGCCGTTTTCACAGCCTGCGATGGCGGCTCATCCTCGTCTATGCGGGGCTGCTCGCGGTGTTGCTGCTCGGCCTGGGGTTGGGGCTGAATCTGATCATCGGGCACGTGCTCTACTCCAACGAGCTGGGCGCATTCCAGACGGAGGCGCGCGCCGTCGTCGGGACGAGCCAGAAATCATGGGACGCGCTGGTACGCGGGCAGCCAGCCGCGCAGTGCGCCGACGCGGTGAGCTACCAGGAAGCCTTCCAGCAGGCGATAGCTGATCCGATGATGCGCTTTCCTGGCGTGCAGAATGTCTATCTGCTCGACCGCAGTGGCGTCGTGGTCGCATCGGCGGATGGCAGTGGCGTCGGCGCGAGCGGCCCCTATGTAACCGGGCTGCGTGGCGCGCAGCTGCTCCACCAGGCGCGGGCGGCACAGGGAAAGGGCACAGGCTATCTCACCGATGTCGCCTACACCGCGCAGCGCGGCAGCCTGGGAATTGATCTGCTCGCCGTGCGCTACCCCACGACCACATTCTGCGCCGATGCACGCGCCACCGACGTCGGCATCATTGAGGTCATCACGTCGTTTCCGCGCTCGCGTGCGGTACTGGGCATTGTCCGGCTGCTGCTCCTGGGCACGTTCTTCGCCGCACTGCTGGTGGGCGTTCTGGTAGGTGGCCCATTGATCGGCCAGATATTGCGCCCACTGACACGGATGACGCGCGCCTCACAACGCATCGCCAGCGGAGAATTGAGCTATCGGGTGCATTTGTCCGAGCGTAGCGACGAAATCGGCCAGCTCGCAGCCTCATTCGATGAGATGGCCGAGCGCATCGAGCAGGCATTTATCGCACAACAGGCATCCGAGGAGCGCACACGCATGTTCATCGCCGATGCCTCGCACGAGTTGCGCACCCCGCTGACGGCGATCCGTGGCTACCTTGACCTGCTGAACATGGGCGCGATTGACGACCCCACAACCGCCCGTTCGTCGCTGCAGGCGGCGCGGAACGAGGCCGACCGGATGTCGCGCCTGCTTAATGACCTGCTGACGCTGGCGCGGCTGGATATTGGCCGACCGATGCAGCGCGAGCCACTTGATCTCGTCGCACTGGCTGGAGAAGCCGTGGATCAGGCACGCATTCTCGCGGGCGAGCGCACCGTCACGTTGCGGACAGATGGGCAGGGCGCACTGATGGTGAGCGGCGATTACGACCGGCTCAAGCAGGTCTTGCTGGTGCTGCTGGATAACGCGCTCAAGTACGGGAGGCCCGCCCCGGAGGGTTGGGTGCGTGTGCGCGTCTGGCGCACCTCACGCGAGGCATTGATCGCCGTTGAGGACAACGGACGAGGGATCGCGCCTGAAGATATTCCCCATATTTTCGACCGTTTCTATCGCGGCGAGCGGGCCGCGCGCAAGCGGCGATCCATCGCGGCAAGGGACGCCCGCAACCATCCACCTGAGGACGGCGCAACGATCCCGCCCGCTCCCGACCAGACTGCGCAGCATACCCCAGCCAGCGGGCCAGGTGGCTCCGGGCTGGGGCTGGCAATTGCCCAGGCCATCATCCGGGCGCATCACGGAGAGATCGAGGTACAGAGCCAGCTTGATGCCGGCACGATGTTCACCATCCGGCTGCCACTCGCCACGTAGCGCCTCATGATCTGCGGCCATCCCTCCCTCAGTGGGAGAGGGAGGGATGGAGGGAGTGGAGAGAGAGGTCTACCGCTCGCTCGCGGGCACGAACGTCAGCCCCTGGGGACCGGTGTACTCCGACTGCGGGCGAATCAGGCGATTGCCGATCATCTGCTCCAGCACATGCGCGGTCCATCCGCCGACGCGGCTGACAGCAAACGTGGACGGGAACAGGTCGCGATCAAGCCCGACGGAATTGAGTACGGCGGCAGAGTAGAACTCGACGTTGGTGTAGAGGCGCTGATCTGGCTTGCGGCGATGCAGCTCCGCGAGGGCATACTCCTCCGTGCCGCGCGCCAGGGCGAAGAACTCCGGCGTGGAAGAATGGCGTGCCATCTCGCGCAGAATCTCGGCGCGTGGGTCGGTCGTCTTGTAGACACGATGGCCGAAGCCCATCAACTTCTGGTGGTTGTCGAGCGCCCGGTTGATCCACGGCTGGATGTTTTCCACCGTCCCGATCTGATCGAGCATGTCCATGACCAGCGCGGGCGCGCCGCCATGCAGCGGACCCTTGAGCGCGCCGATAGCGCCGACGACCGCCGAGCAGAGGTCGGACTCGGTGGAGGCGATCACGCGCGCGGTGAAGGTCGAGGCATTCATGCTGTGGTCGGCCAGCAGCACCAGATACGTGTCGAGGCCCTTCACATGATTCTCTGGCGGCACCTCGCCAGTCAACATATAGAGATAGTTCGCGGCGTGGCCCAGGTCGGCGCGTGGCGCAATTGGCTGCTTGCCTTTGCGCAGCCGGTCGAATGCCGCGACAATCGTAGGAAAGCGCGCTGCGAGGGCGATAGCCTGCTCCCAGGTAGGCTTACCACTGATAGGCAATGCCGCGCCAATAGCCGAGGCGGCTGTGCGCAGTGCATCCATCGGGTCGGTTGACGCTGGCAGCGCCTTGATGGTTGTCATAGCCGCTTCGGGCAGTGCCCGCTGCGCGCTCATCAGCGAGTGCAGCTCATTCAGCTCGGACTGGTTAGGCAGGTGTCCCTTCCAAAGCAAGTAACAGACCTCCTCGAAAGTGGCCTTACCCGCAAGCTGTCCGATCTCGTACCCGCTGTAGACGAGACGGCCTTCATTGCCGAAAACATGGCTGATAGCAGTGGATGCGACGACTACACCGTCAAGGCCCTTTGCTGCTGTGGCGGACGTGGGAACAGAGGACATCGTTGTCTCCTTTAGCTGCTAGAAAGCTGCTAAACACCGCCGGGCAGCGCCGTGGCTCCCGACGCGGAAGGCACAACCAGTTCGAGCGACATGCGCGCACAGCGCCGCATCGGCTCTTACTCTACGTTATAGTTGATTTGTATTGATTTGTCCAGCGCATTTAGAGGATGTTTACTCGACATAATCCGCGTCGGCGCGACGTGGCGGAGTATCCGCGCAATGTGCTATGCTGTGCCTAAACATGGCCTGGGCTCACCGGGCCAGATCACTGTCAGAATGGCATATAGCTGGCAGGCGGTCGGCGCCGTGAGCGCACCATGATGGAGGTTAGCTTTGTACTGGCCTCAACCTGGCAACCTTGGTTGCTCGAATCAGGAGCTACACATGGCATCTCGACTTGATCCCTACGCCCTCCGCTGGCAGGCGGGTGTAGGCCCCATCGCCACTCCGAGCGATCTGCTGGTGCCGAACGTCATCGAGCAGACGCCGCGCGGTGAGCGAGGCATGGATATCTACTCGCGTCTCCTCAAGGAACGTATCATTTTCATTGGCACGCCAATTGACGATCATGTGGCAAATCTGGTGGTGGCACAGTTGCTGTTCCTCTCCAGCGAAGACGCCACCAAGGATATCAGCATCTACATCAATAGCCCTGGCGGCAGCATCTATGCCGGGCTGGCGATCTATGACACGATGCAGCACCTCAAGTGCGACGTCTCGACCGTCTGCATGGGCATGGCGATGAGCATGGGCGCGGTGCTGTTGGCCGCTGGCGCCAAAGGCAAGCGGTTCGCACTGCCCAACTCCACCATCCTGATTCACCAGCCGCTGGGCGGCGCGGAAGGTCAGGCGGCGGATATCGAGATTACCGCGCGTGAGATCATTCGCCTGCGCGACTCGCTCTACAGCATCCTGGTCAAGCATACTGGCCAGCCCGTCGAGCGCATCAAGCAGGATTCTGATCGCAACTTCTATATGAAGGCAGAAGACGCACTCAAGTATGGCATCGTGGACGAGATCCTGACGCCAAGTAATGAGGCGGCCCTGACGCGTTAGTGATCGCTCGCGCAGCCCTGGGGTGAGTCTCGTGCTTGCTCCGGGGCTGTTGTGTCTTATGCGCTGCGTCCCGGGCGGCGGGATGCGCTGGGAACGGCAAAGGAGGCGGCTGTGGCGACGAAGGGGCAGCGTGTTAGCCTGAGGCTGCGTGTCCTGCGCGGACTCTTCGGCCTGCTCTACCGCAATCGCTACCTCTACTGGTTTGCCAGCACCGTTCCTTTCGCCGGGCAGTGGCGCGTCTGGCAGCGGTTGGCCCTTCCGCGCATTCGCGGAACCCGCGTGCTCGAAATCGGTTGTGGTCCGGGCAAGCTTCTGGCCGATATGGTGCGCGCGGGCTACACCTGCGCGGCGGTGGACCGCTCGCCCCAGATGGTGGCTGCCGCCCGGGATGAGTTGCGCGAACAGGGTCTCTCCGAGACCGATACCCCCGTCTCCCAGGCAGATGCGCAGCACCTGCCTTTCCTCGGCGAGAGCTTCGATACCGTCGTCAGCACCTTCCCCACCGAATACATCTATGCGCCCGCGTCACTGCGCGAAGTGGCACGGGTGTTGCGCCCCGGCGGTCGGCTGGTGATCGTGCTGGGTGCTGGACTGCTCCCGACACGGCTGCCCCTGCTGCCGCTGGTCGGCCTGGCGCGTCTGGTCTATGGCCGCTCGGCTCCGGCAAAGGGCCGTGGCTGCGCGGCGGTTCTCCAGACGATGCCGCTGCCCCTCACAGGCGCCGGGCTAACCGGCAAGGGGGAATGCGTGCGCGGTCCCTTCTGGGAAGCCTATCTGATCGTAGCGGAAAAACAACCCATCCCGGCAAACCCACGCATCGTCGGTACCCCACCGCAGAGCGCCATCCAGTGATGTCGCGGCCTGGACTCCCTAACTCCCGCCCCTACGTCACGGCATGGACCATCCAGCATGGGCTATCCAGCATGCCGGCGCGAGGACAGCATGACGCGGGTCGTTCCAAAGTGGCGGCGACATCGCGGCGGGCCGGTCCGGCATCGTTGAACGGATAGCCCTTGCCCGCCGCCAGATTGCGTGTGATCTCCCGTGTCGCTATCCCTGCGACGAGACAACCTCTGCTGTGTCTTGAATATCAAATGGCCGCATGCGCCTCTCCTGTCTCACCAGAGATCGGCTCACTATGCGTCTGCTCCTCATGGATCAATGGCTGGATCAATGGCGCTCCGTGCCATCAATGGAGTTGGATGATTGCATCTGTGGACATGCGAAATCTACGTGAACGGATGTACGGATGTAGGTTAGGCGTGTGAGCATCAAGCCGTGCTCAGGCAGCGGGAACGGTCGGCTCAGGCGGCGCGGCGACATAGCGCGGATGGCGCAGATCGGCAAGCATGGCGTCGATCTCGCTCCACAGGCGGCGCGTGCGCACAGTCGGAACGGGTGCGGCGGCGGGCGTCGTCGGCGGCGGCTCGTCGTCGCGCATATGCCGAAGAAGCCACTCGCGGGCAGCTTCGGCCCACACATCATCTTCGCTCCGGCCTAGCGCGTATGCCATCTCTGCCATCTCGGCACGCAATTCGCGGGTGACGACCAGTTGAGTCGCGGCCGCTTCCTCGTCATCTCGCACGGTCGCTGGCGTGACGCATCCAGCGCGTGGCGACGCCCAGCGCCAGCGAGCATCGGCGGTGGCCGCTCCCAGCGACGGGGCGGCACGATAGGGCTGCTGCGATGGCTGCGGCGGCTGGGGCAGACGGACGGATATCCAGATGTTTGTGTCGCGAGCGTTTTCCACAAAGCCGTGCGACAGCGCGAACCAGCTCATCTGCTGCTCTCCTCTCTGGCGGCCTCTGATAGGTACTGTGCTGGCCTGCGCGGGTCCGTCCGAAGATGACGGAGTGTGCGCCGGAGTGCGAGCACCTGTCAGCAGCTGCATAGAACTTTTGTTCTAAGTATATCTAGAACATCCCCCGTTGTCCAGTGGGTCCATGACCTATTGGGAGGAAATGGCTGATCGTGACCCCAGATGTCCTGGGCACGCTCAGGGCACGGCATCCCATTCGCTCATGTGGCAAACACATGGGCAGATACGTGGGCGCATCACCTCGCCGTGGCATGGGACGGATCGGCCATCGCCTATCGCTCGTGGTCACACAAACGCAAGGCTCCGTCGCTGAAACATCCGGCTCCAATGGCACCGAAAGTGCTGGCGAAGGGGGTTAATGAACCTTTCATGTGTCCATGTGCCAGTGCGAGAAGGAGCTCACCACTATGCAGACGGCACAGCAACTCCTGGCGAAATTGGCTCGATTCGATCCCGGCGATGCACTGGTATTGAGCGTGTACCTGGACATGCGACCTCATACTACAGGAGAGAGTCCCGGGGTGCGCCCGGCGCTGACTATCCTGAAAGACAGGCTGAGAACTATCGAAAAGACGTTGTTGCCCCGCGGCCCAGCCCTGGACGACTTCAGAGCGGATGCGGCTCGCGTACAACACTATCTCGACGAGCATGCCGAGCCACAGCACCAGGGGGTAGCCATCTTCGCCTGTAACCGGAGCCACCTCTTCGAGGTGCTCGAAACAGGCGTGCCGTTCGATGATTTCATCGCCCTGGAGCCGCTGCCCGACCTCTTCCAGCTTGCGCGCTTGATTGATGAGCATGAAGCCAGCATCGTCGCCCTCGTCGATACGAATACCGCTCGTCTGTTTGTAACCAGGCGAGGCGTTCTGCATGAGGTAGCAGGGCTGAGCGATGATCGTTTCTATAGCAGCAAGCGCAATACGGGCGAGCTCAATCACAAGAATTATCAGCGCCGAGTGCAGAACCGGCGTCTGGACTTCGCGCGTGAGATGGCCGAATCCATTGAAAGACTGGCGGCACATGAGCGAGCGACGCGCATCATCCTGGCGGGCGATGCTGTGGCCATTCCGCTGCTGCACAATGCGCTCTCGCCGCAGGTCGAGCCGCTCGTTTCCGAGCAGGTTCTGAATCTGGATATCCGCACCGGACGCGCCGACGTTCACGACGAAGTCACCCCTTTGCTGGCACAAATCGAGGAAGACGAATCACATAGCGTCGCCACGCGCCTCCTGGAGGAGGTTCGCAAACAGGGCCTGGGCGTCCTTGGGCCGCAAGAAACGCGGGACGCTCTCACACATGGCCAGGCTGATACGCTGGTGCTGGCAGAAGAGGCACCCCTCGCCCCCCCGGAGCGCAATGAGCTTGTCCATTTGGCTGCTCAGACGGGGGCCGCGGTCGAGACGGTGCAGGGTCACGAATCGCTGGCAGATGCGGGAGGTGTCGGCGCGCTCCTGCGCTATCGGCTCTCATGGGTGTGACGGCGCTGTACTCTAGCATGTCCACCTGGCCCTCCCTGTGGCCGAAGCCAGGGAGATAGGGAATTCGTGGGCTGCTCATCGCCTGCTCGGGCAAAAGCCTCGTCACAGGACTGACATGACCACTGGTGGCCTGGATGTCACCACCGCTCCACAGGCGTACAGTTCTGTGGGCCTTACGGTATGCAGGCAGTCTACCACAAAACAAGGACTCGCTTCTATCCCCCAGCCCTAATGGGCAGGGTCTTGCGCTCGATGTGATAACGCGATCATCGTCCGAACAGACCACATACCATCGCTCCCTTCCTCCTCGATCGCCAGATCGCGGATAGTCAGTGTGAGCGGCAGATAGGGGCCAAGCAGTGTTGCCACCTCGGCCTCCAGGCGGCCGAGTTCGTCCTCTGATGTCGCCTTGGCGACCGTGAGATGAGAAGTCGGATCGGTAAATTGTCCTCCGTAGGGCGGAGTCTCAGGGAACGCGGCCCTCAGCTTCCGCATGAGCGCACGGAGGCTATCATCTGGCTCAGGGCGCAGGAAGAGAACGCCTGGAAAGCGCCCGAGGTGTCGGAACGTTATGGTGAACGGCGAGATGCCGGCCACCACGGCCGCGGCTTCGGTAATGTCTGACGGTCCTACTGGGGCTGGACGCCAGGGGTAGAGCAGGGAGATATGCGGAGGCACTTCCTTCGCCGCAACGGCGATGGTTGGAAGACGCCAGCGGTCGAGTAGACCCACAAGCTCTGGTACATAGACATCAATGGCCGATTCTCTGGTCATCTCCTCGTTTTTCCACATGGCCAACCCCCGCAAGCTCGGAGGCCCGCTCTCATTGTGCGTGGCATCCAGGTGGTTACGCCTGGCGCGCCCATTCTATCATCCAGCATCTGGCACGGCGTCGAACTGAGCGTCAAATAGCTCACACATGCGACCCGTCCGGCAGCATATGCGCGTGTCATAATGAGGCAGTTCCGGCATGACAGCGAGCGCTCGCCCGCATGGTGACAGGTCTCCTGTTGCTTGACAGGTACAGGGGCCAGTGGTACACTCTAAAGGCTGTACACGAAAATACCTTCTCGTGCGTGATCCCGCAAAAGAACATCGCTCCGGGGTACCACTGCGCGCCGCGCATGTGGTTTTCTTCGTTATAAATGAGCAGGAGATGCGGGGGACGCGTCTATTTGCGCAGCATAACGCAGAAATGCAGGAGAATCCCAGACCATGTACGCAGTGATCGAGACAGGGGGCAAGCAGTACCGCGTCACCCCCGGCCAGACGCTTGAGGTGGAGCTGTTGCCCGCCTTGCCCGGCAGTGAGGTGGCCCTGGAGCGCGTGCTGCTCGTCTCTACCGACGACAAAACGCTCGTTGGCTCGCCCACTGTCGCAGACGCCCGCGTCGTGACGACGGTTGTCCGTGAGGGACGGGGCGACAAGATCATCGTCTTCAAGTACAAGTCCAAGAAGCGCTATCGCCGGACGCAGGGCCACCGCCAGGACTACGTGTACCTGCTTGTGACCGACATCCAGGCAGACGGCAAGAGCCTTGTCTCTGATGAAGATCGCAAGCGCTACGAGGCGATGGCAGCGCGCCAGTCCAAGCGCTACGAGGCACGCCTGCTGAGCGCGTACGAAGCCCTGGGTATCGTCGAAGCGCCGGAGACCGAGGCGTAGCTCTCTCTTGAGCTAGCGAACGCATAGGCGCGGTGAGGATGAGTGAGAAGCGCTTGCGCGGCGGGCGCTGGTGAAGGGCAGGATGAAACAAGATGGCACATAAAAAGGGTGTTGGCAGTTCACGAAACGGGCGCGACAGCAAGCCGAAGATGCTCGGCGTGAAGCGCTTCGACGGCGAATTCGTGCATTCTGGTTCGGTGCTCGTGCGCCAGATGGGCACGCGCTTCAATCCGGGCCGCAATGTTGGCCTTGGCCGCGACTTCACGCTGTTTGCCATGGTCGATGGCAAGGTGAAGTTCGAGTGGGATAGCCGGACCAAGAAGCGCGTCAGCGTCTACCCGATCGCCGCCGAGCAGCCCGCTGAAGAGGCTCCCGCCACCGCCTGATACACGCATGACAGGCGGCGCTCACCGGCCATATGCCAGCCTATTTTTGTGAGGCAGATTCACCGCGTGTGCGTCTGCCTCATCATATTGTCTTGCGCATCCTGGCGCACCGACGCAACATAGTACATCCTTTCACGTAGATACGGCAGAGCGTTCAGCACAGCCGTACGGCATTGCATCGACCGGAGGGGCATGATATAGTGGCCTGCAACTTCCCGACGCGCGCGTTTCAGGTGCGGAATGTGCTATCCTTTCCCGGGGTGGATGCTCTGAATACACAACCACTGTTACATCTGATGGGCTGAGAGGGGGTCCGCATGGCCCTGCGTCTCATCGCGGCTTCGAAGACGGATGTCGGCAAGCAGCGAGAGCAGAACGAAGACAACTGCTATACACAGATCATCGAGGATGACCGCCGAGCAACGGGCCTTTTCATCGTCGCCGATGGCATGGGTGGGTATCACGCGGGCGAGGTTGCCAGCAAGATTGCTGTCCAAATCGTTCGTGACCTGCTCCAATCGTTGCTGGGACCGGCTAGCTCACAGCCGACGATGCCGCTGAACCGCTCGCGGGGGCGCGACAAAGGTGCCAGGGTGACGAGGAAGCTGCCCGAGACCGAGACCGAGAGGGACACAGAGGACGAGAACGTCCCAGTAGATATGGCTGATACCTCGCCGTCTCACTCCGCCCAGGCGACCAAAGAGTTGACTGAGTCGGTGGCTCTTGAGCACTATTCTGACTTGCTGCGCAACGCTATCGAGCAGAGCAGCGAAAAGATCGTCGAGTATGGCGACGAGCACAAAGAGGCGCGCGGCCTCGGCTCGACCATCACCGCCGCACTCATCGTCGAAGGTCAGGCGTTCATCGCCAATGTGGGTGACAGCCGTACCTATCTCCTGCGGGACGGCAAGCTCACCCGCGTCACTACCGACCATTCACTCGTCGAGCGGCTGGTGCAATCGGGCCAGATTGACCGCGAGGACGTCTACGACCATCCCAGTCGGAATCTGATCTTTCGCTCGCTTGGTGCTGGCCGCGCGGAGGTTGATGTCGATATCTTCACCGAACAGCTACAGCCTGGCGACGCATTGCTCTTGTGCAGCGACGGACTCTGGGAGATGGTACGCGATCCACAGCTTACCAACATTTTGACCGAGGTTGATGATCCCGCCGAGGCAGTTGACCTCCTGATTCAGCGCGCGAACGAAAACGGCGGGGAGGATAACATCACCGCTGTCCTGGTTCGTAGTGTCGCTGGATAGGAGCCGCTACTATGCCCCTTGCGTCTGGGACCGTGCTGGCCGGGCGCTACCGGCTGCTTGCCCGCCTGGGTGAGGGTGGGATGGGTAGCGTCTACAAAGTGGAGGATGTGACCCGGCCCGGCAAATATCTCGCGCTCAAAGAACTGCTCGACGATGCGACGCTCCCCCTGGAGGAGCGCGCCGCCGCGGTCAAGCGCTTCGATGACGAGATCGCGTTGTTGCGCCGGTTGCATCACCCGCGCATACCCTCGTTCGAGGGGCATTTTCTCGATCACGGCCAGCACTACTTCCTTATGGCGCTGATTCCTGGCGTCACGCTGGAAGACCTCCAGGCACAGCGGCGCAGCCCGCTGCCGGAATATGACGTCCTCTCATGGATGTGCGACGTGTGCGACGTGCTGAGCTACCTCCACGCGCAGCACCCGCCGATCATCGTCCGCGACCTCAAGCCCGGCAACATCATGGTCACGCCTGATGGCGATGTCTTTCTCATCGACTTCGGTATCGCCCGCACCTATAAAGCGGGCAAGCAGGGCAACACCGAGAACCTTGGCACCGCCATCTATGCCTCGCCGGAGCATCATGGGCACGGCCAGACCGATGCGCGCTCGGACATCTACAGTCTGGGCGCGACGATGTATCACCTGCTGACCAATGTCGAGCCGACGCCGATGGAGACGCCGCTGCCCGGCTCCGTGCGCCGCCACGCGCCAGCGGTCAGCGAGGCTACCGAGCGCCTGATCATTCGCGCCATGGAGCTCAATCCTGCCCGCCGCTTCCCCGATGCCGAGGCGATGCGCCAGGCCATGAGGCAGGCGATGCAGACTCTGCCGCCGTCCGCCCGTACCATTACGACGCGCGTCCCGCTGCCCACAACCTCCGCGCCCACGGCATCCGCGCCCATCCGGGTGGCCAGTGCGCCCGCTGCCTCATCCGTCCCCGCCGCGCAACCAGCAGCCCCAGCGCCTAGAGTCGCCGCCACCGCCTCTGGCGCAGCGCCCTCCACGTCCGCGCATCCCGTGGCACGGCCAGCCGCCCGGCCTGGAGGAAGAGCTGCCGGGTTGATCTGCCCGCGCTGTGGCTTTGTCAATCGTCCAGGCGCGAAGTTCTGCGCGCACGACGGCACGCCACTTGGCTCCGGAGCGTCGCCGCGATCGCGTGCCCGAGCACAGGCCGCCGCGCCGATCACCAGAATTGTCCCCGCCAACACGGCGGAGCTACACGCGCAGCGCGCCACCGAGTCGTTCGGCGCCGGGCGCTTCCAGCAGGCGACGCGCCAGGCCGAGGAGGCTATCGCTCTGGGGCGTGGCACCTACGAGCTCTACCTGCTCCTGGGACGCGCGCGCCGGGCGCTCAATCGACCCCTCGAAGCAGCCCGCGCCTTTGAGCAGGCCACACGGCTCCAGCCTACCGCCGAGGCGCTTGCCCTGGAGGGAATCTCGTGGCGCGAGGCAGGCGACCTGACCGCCGCCCAGATCGCGCTTACGAAAGCACGTGTGCTCGATCCCCGCGACGCCGATATTCCCTGCCAGCTTGGGCTGATCTGCCTGCAACAGGGGATGCTCTCGCAGGCCGAGGGCGAGTTGAGCGCCGCGCTCGATATCCGCCCAGATTGGGTCCCGGCGCTCGTCGGCATGGGGCAAATGCACGAAGCGCGCAAACAATGGACAGAGGCCATCGCCTGCTTCCGCCGCGCCGTCGCCACCGCTCCCAATGATCCCGCTGGGCACCTGGAGCTTGGGCGGGCGCTCCTGGCGACGAATAAACCGGCTGAGGCGGCGCGCGAGCTAGAACAGGCGACACGCTTGGCCCCTCAGTCAGTGGAGGCGCTCACAGCACTTGGAGCGGCGCTCTCCGCGACAGGCAAGCGCAGGCAGGCGCGTGACGCGCTACGCAAAGCGCTGGTCATAGATCCAGCGAGCAGTGAGGCACAGGAATTGCTGAATCACATGTAGCTCGCTTTTCGAGCGCTCGTCCGGCGATGACATGATAGATGACGAGAACAGTACCCAATCACTCTGGTGGTGGACAGTGAAGTGTGAGGAACATGGTTATGGTGTGCATCCAGTGTGGCGCGACGTTGCGGCCACAGGCTCGCTTCTGCAACGTCTGCGGAGCCGAACAAAGCCCGGCGGAGAGTAGCGGCAGCCAGCACTCCGTCCCGG
>DASUWS010000020.1:0-3458 GCA_036378295.1 Ktedonobacterales bacterium | reverse complement strand
AACGCGTTTCTCATTCTGTCTGGGCTTGCGGCGGTGCTGGTGTGCATCGAATTCAAACGCATCGGGGCCGATGTCTACATGTTCCGCTATACGGAGCCCAGGATCTTCTACATGCAGCTCGGCGCACTGGCACAGTACATGGGCCTGGGAGCGATGATCGCCTACGCGCGGGCACTGTGCGCTCCTGGCTGGCGTGTGCGCCTGGGCTACCTCGCGCTCACCGCACTCTGCGTGCTCGCGGTCTACTTCACCCTGCAAAATAGCCGGTGGGTCTACACGGCGGTAGGCCTCATCGTCATCACCTTCGTGTTCTCGCGCCGCCTGTTCGCGACACTTTGCGTGCTAAGCCTCCCGCTAATACCCGTCGCGATCTCGGTGTTCAACCATATCCAGGCGGTCAAGGGGACGCGCGACCTCAATCGCTTCACCGTCTGGCAGGACATGCTGCGGGTCTGGGAGAAGCGCCCGGTGTTAGGAGTTGGTCCGGGTAACGCGTGGTCATACGACCAGGTCTTCACGAACCTGCCCGTCTACCTGCGCAACCTCGCCTCGGATGGCCTTGGCGTGGCGCATAATGGGGTGTTGCAGGTGCTGGTGGAAGTAGGGCCGCTCGGCGTGTTCTGCTACTACGCGTTCGCCATCATCGTCGCCATCATGGCTGTTCGGCTGTACCGCCGCTCGCGCTCGCCCGAAAAGCGCGCCGACCGCATTCTCGCGTTGATCTGTCTCGGCCTGATCTGCGGGTCGGTGGCCGCTGATCCCGTCTCAGGGATATTCTTCCTGCCGCCCTCGCAAATCGGCGGGTGGAACGATCTCCCGCGCGTCATGAGCACCTGGATCATGTTCGGCTGCCTGATCTACAAAGATCAACTCTGGCGAACCGCACGCCGCATGGCGCACGTCATCCACCGGCGAGGCGTCGTGGTGACGCCTGCCCCAGACGGTGCGATGGCGCTCCAGCCACGCTAGCCCGCGCACAAGAGGCAAACCTCTCCCCCTACCCCCTCCCCTCGTAGGGGAGGGGCCTTGCTCCAACGTGAACTCTGCAGGCGCTGATTTCCTCTCTGCCTGTGGGGAAGGGTACACTGTAGGCCGAGAGGAGGCTGGCGGCTGACGTCCCGCGCCCATTGAGACAGTCCTCACGCGAGCTTCATGGACCGGCAAGGGGATATCGTGTGGTGCTCTACCGGTGCGAAGCGTGCTACGCGCGGAAGAATTTCGCGCGCACCGCGTCGAAGACCTGGCGATCTTCGCTCGTAAGGCCCTGCCGTACCAGAACGGCAATGTAGACTACCATGAACGCGCTCACCAGTCCGATGGAAGCGAAAAAGTCCGCGATGGCGCCTCCAGACCCGGCATGCGTGAGATGCATCAGCAGCAGCCCAACGACCGCCGCCGCGCTACCTGCTACGAGCGGCTTCAGGATCTCCCAGCGGTACGGCTGGATCTTCAGAATCCACCACACCTCAACGAGGGATACGAAATTGAGGATAACGACGGTCAGCGACGAGGCTTCCGCCGCGCCCAGAATGCCGTAGCGAGGAATCAGCAACAGGACGAGCGCCACATTGATGACGAGCCGCAGGGCCGTGTTGAACCAGAGCACGCGCAGTTGACCGGTCATCGCGAGCATGTTACTGACCGGGCCGGTGCCCGCGTTGATGATGCTGCCCGCCGCCAGGACAATGAGGGCAACGCTTCCCGCGGCATAGCCTTTCCCGAAGATGCCGAGGATCGGCGCGGAGAAGATCACACAGCAGAGACAAATCGGCCAGCTTACCGCGAACGACCACCGCGTGACGAGCGCGAACATGCGGTCGAGCTGCGTGAGGTCCCGGTGCGCGTACAACTCGGAGATCATCGGCGCGAAGACGATGTTGAGCGCGAAGAACGGCATCGCAATCAACGAGCCGATGCGGTCGGCTGCGCCATAGAGACTTACCTGGTTCGCCGACTCAAACGCGCCAACGCCCAGCACATCGGTTGATTGAATCACGGCGATCGTCATCACATTGAAGAGCATCGCAGCCCCGAAGCGCATCCAGGTGCCCGGCGCGAACTCCGGCGGAGCGAGGAGCATATCGCCCGCTTCTCGCTTGAATACCACCCGCCCGACCACGACCGCGGTGAGCAGGCTGAAGATATAGGCGAAGATCAGCGCCTCCAGGCGGAAGCCAAGCAGGAAGAAGACGCTCAGAAGGGTCAACGTTCCCACTGGCTCGATCACGCGCCCAACGTACACTTGCCATTTGACCGCTTTGATCGCTTGCAGACCGTTGAGCGTGATACTCAGCAGGCTATTCAATGGCACGATCAGGGCGGCTTCGCGGAGCGGTCTCGCATAGGCCTCATTGTGGAAGACGCCCTGCGCAATCGGGCCAGCCAGCACGATAAGCCCCAGCGCGCAGGCCATGCCCACCGCCGCTGGCATCCAGAAGGAGAACATCGCGAGGCCCGAGGCGAGGCCATGCTCATGACGGGTACGATACGCGGGGAGGAAGCGCACCAGAACGCCATCGAGCCCCAGCTTCGTCAGCTGGCTGAGGAATATCGCCATCGTGTAGACGAGCACGAAGACGCCGTACGTGCTGCGCTGCACCATATGCGTCATCGCGACGGTCTGCACGTAGCCCAGCGCCCCGGAGATCACCATGCCGAGGCCCATCAGTGCGGCGCCCCCAGCGGTGCTCGTGACGGCGCCGCTGGCCGAAGTGGAGCGCTCGCTATCAGCCGGAACCACACTGACAGCCGACGCCATACTCACAGCCTGAGCCGATTGTATCCTGGGCCGCGACCGCACTGGCGCGGTCACACGCACGACAGGCCGGGAATAATAGTCCGTCTCATCTGCCCACACGGCACGGGGAACGAAGCGTACAACGGGCGCCTCAGCGAAGGAAACAACCGTTCTCACCACACGCTCGCTTGCCACGACGATCGCGCGCGATGGCACACGCGCGTTCTGTGTCTGCAGATATCTTATCCCCATAAAATCGTCTTGCGACTTCGCGACGTTCCCCACACGCATCCAAGCCCTTCGTCTGTGAGGCGGCTATCCGAGATAGCCCAACGCTTGCAGCCGTCCCTTGATGACGTCTTCTTCTTCGCCCGAAAGCGCTGTCGCGTCGTTCTCAGCCCACACAACAGGCGTTCGCTCCCGATATGCGGACGAGAACATCTCCGTCATGACGTGCCCATCCAGATGTTGAGGAATCGGTGCCCCGAGGAGGTACAGCACATTGGGTACGATATCAATCAGGCGACCAGACGACTCGGCCCCCGTCGCGAGCGCGGGCCCACAGCCAATGAGGCACGCGCCAGGCTCTTCTGTGGGTATCGGGCTATCCAGGCTGCCGGGCTGGACACTCGCCTCGTCCAGATCGAGAGCGGCGGCGCGCGGGGAGGCAGCGTATCCAGGACGGTAGACGACGATGAGATCGGGCGCTCTGAAGAGGTGC
>DASUWS010000019.1:0-5415 GCA_036378295.1 Ktedonobacterales bacterium | reverse complement strand
CTGCCGGGGCGGGTGTAGCGCCATTCTGCGCGCCGGCCTGTCCCTGTGCCTGACCCTGCTGTGGTGGCATGGTCATGGGCGCGGTCACAGTAAACGTCGCATCCACAACCACACCGTTGCGCTGGACGAGCTTGACAGGGCTGGGCTGTTTCAGCAGACCCGTGCAGTTCAACTGATCGGGGCCGATGGTCGTATCGAAGCGCGCGGCGAGGAAAGTATAGAGATTGTTCGCCACTCCCGGATCAAGCGTTGGGGCGCCCACAGTCCACTGCTTATCCATCTGGATGCGCGCCGGAGCGATCTTCAGCAAGTTCTGGCAGTAAGTGAGGTTATCCGCTTGTGCCTGCATGGCGGAAGCGACCGCTGGCTGGTCAACGCCCGCACGATACAGATTCTGCTTGGCCAGGTTTGGACGTCCATTCACCAGCACCATAGGGTCGCCACTCGGCACCAGTGCGACTGGCTGGGCCTGATACATCGCGGCCTGCAGCTCAGCGAGCGGTTGGGCTGGAACCATCTGGCCAGGATTCGCCAGGTCAGGCGCCTTCCAGGAGGTGCAACCGAGTGCTGTATCCAGAGCGACGGTGAGGAGCCGGTTATCGCTGCCGTTTTTCAGCACCGCGCTCCCAGCTAAATTGGCCGCGTTCGCAGCGGTATCCTGAGCGACCTTTCCATCTTGCGTAAGAAGGTAGGTTGTCGTGACGTTGTCACTCTGGTCCTGGTCCACCACCGAGAAGTCGCGCACCGTGGGGCAGATCTGCCCATCGTTGCTGGTACCCAAAGCGGGTGGCGTCAGCTTCTTCATCTGAATCTGCTGGTTCGCGGCGGTAAAGAACGCGGGCGCGTTGCAGTAGGCAACCTGGCCAAAAACTGACCCGCCGAGGCCGCCCACACAATTTCCATCGCGCAGCGCAGCAGCACTCGCTCCCTGAAGGCTGAGCGTGTCACCGTTCGAGCCGAACCAAATGCCGACAACCGCGTTGGCGGGCAAGGTCGGAACGACGGGCGCGGCAGCGGGCTGTGTTCCCTGGTCAACGACCAGCGGGTTATAGATCGAGATCTGCCCCGTTGCCGGATCAAGAATTGCCGCCTGCACAAATGCCGATACATCGGTATTCGACTCGCGGCAGGGCTGGCCGTTCGCGCGGCCCGCAAACTGGTAAGGGGTCGCCAGACCCTGTGCCGTGAGCGGTTGCTGTGGAACGATCAAGCTACAGCCGCTCTGCCGCATCTGGCCATGCTTCTTGCCCAGCCTTGCCTCTGATCCACGATCTGGTGGGCGCTGGGCGCGAGCAGCCGATGGAGCCGCCGCCGCCCACGGGAGTTGCCCTGAGCCAACAACCGTGACGGCAGCCGCAGCTAACACCATCACCCATCCCAGCACCGCTATGAGGAGTGGCCGGCGGAACTTTGTCTGCCTGGACTTTGCTCCCAGTCGCTGTGCATACACCCGCTCCCTGTGCTTCTTCTGCCGTATGTGCGGTTGTTGCATCACGTGACACCCTCCCTTTCTCACTACACTCCCTGTCGTGCCGCGTAAGGATCGCACGCTTGAGACATACGTTTCGAGCTACGCGACGCTCGAACTGAACAATGGCAATCATATGCACCACTCTTGTGTAACGGAACGTAATTAGCCAATATTGGTTAAATTGAGTTACAAGAACGGCTAATCTTCGTTTAGACGCTTTTCGATGATGATACAGGCTCCTGGGCCCCACGTGGGCGACATGTATCGCTCCACTTATCTCTCCCCATATGCGCTGAAAGCGCCTGACGCGCGCCAATTCCGATCCTGGCTCCTCCGGTGGGTTGACTGGCCGGGAGAGCATGGTGCCGGTGCAGCTGTCGCTCACCCTCGCATCAGGTAGCAGGGTTCCACCTCTGGCATACCTTGTGCATATCAGGGAGCTACCGAATCAGCCTGCGGGTATTCGGGAGGATGGGGGTGACAACGATGTTACAGCGGGCCACGACTGAGAGGACGCGCGAACTCGCGAAACCGCCAGTGCCTGCGGCTTCGACTGAATGGGCGCGTGGCGACTTTGCCGTACACCCTCTAGCAACGGCTGTACCGCTGATCGATGGGCGAGACGTTATGCTAGCCGCCTGCGTGGCATTTCTTCAAGCGCGCAGGAGCATCTGGGTAGCTGACTGGAGCATCTATGCGCGGTTACATCTGGTGCGCGGCCTGGATCAGCGGGCGGGACCAGATGGCTCAGATGCGCAGTATGAGCTTCTCGATCATCTGCGTGCCGCGGGATGCGATAGCGCTGCCATCGCGCTCTGGCAGGCCGACGGCCTCTCCCTGGTAGACGTTTTGGGGCTGGCGGTGCGTCGCGGAGTGGATGTGCGCGTTCTGCTCTGGGACCCGCTCGATCCGCTGCAGTTGGGTCATTTCGGGAACGATCCCGCCGAGCAGGCAGAGATTCTTGCCCGGCAGAATATATCGGTTCGGCTGGACAAGAACTGCCGCTCTCCTCTGCATATGGCACAGGGGCTGCACCAGAAATGTGCTGTCGTGGATAGCGCGGTCGCCTTCGTCGGTGGCATTGATTTCACTGTCGAGTTCTCAGGCGACTTCGACCGATGGGATACCTCCCAACATCGCTTCACATCTCATCTGCGCTCGACCGACCGTGGCGAGTCACCCCATCCCTGGCATGATGCGGAGGTCATGCTCACCGGTTCTGCCGTCCTGGATGTCGAGCGCAACATCCAGGAGCGGTGGGACGCTTCCGCAGGCAAAGTGCAGGAACGCATCCAGCCTCTTGGCCTGAGAATTAGCGGCATTCGAGGCGCATACCGGAGCGGCTACTATCCTCACATGCATGTGGATGAAATCGCGCGATCACGGCGACGCTCGTCGCGCAAGTCACTGCCGCCACGAACCCACTCTGGACAAACGCCGACAGCAGCCCATAAAGCACCAGCGGACGGGCATATCCAGATCATCCGGACGATCCCCGCGCTGACCTATCGCTTCGCGCCAGCGGGTATCTATGGCATTGCGCAGTGGTATCAGCAGGTGGTGCAGCGGGCGGAGCGCTTCATCTACCTCGAAAGCCAGTACCTCTGGGTCGAAGGCCCGCCTGGGCTGAATTTCACCCGCGTTGGGTGGGAAAGCCGCAAGATGCGGGCGCTGGTCAAAGAGCTGGCTGCCGCGGCCGAGCGTGGTGTGCATATCGCGCTGGTGTTGCCCGACCATCCGAATGTGGGCCGCACCGTGACCGATGAAACGATTGACTGGCTCAGAAGCCACGCGCCAGGTGCTTTGGCGGCAGACCGTCTGCATTTCTACACGCTTGCGACGTGCAAGCCTGGCAAAGACGGAGCCATGCGCTACCGCCCGGTGTACGTCCATGCGAAGGTTGCCATTATCGATGACTGCTGGGCTACAGTCGGCTCGGCGAATCTCAACAGCCGGGGTATGAGCCACGATGCCGAGATCAATGTCGCTATCAAGCAGGAGAGCTTTGCGCGCAGCCTGCGCCGGATTCTTTGGGCGGAGCATACCGCCTCGCCGCTGCCTGCGGATATGCCATGGCCCGTCGGTCATCTCGATTCGTCCTCACAGGGAGACGGTGCCGAGATCGTGAGGCATGTACGCACACTGCTGCACGCGATGCCAGGAAAGCTTGTGGCTGGCCAGGATGTGGCATCGTCGCGATCGTCGGAGGAATCCGCCGCGCTGACCGCCAGCCTGGCTGATCCTGACGCCGGCATGCAGCAGCTTGCGCGGCTCGCGCGGGAGAATCTGCGACGTCTGCGGCAGGGCGAGCCGCTGGTGGGACATCTGCTGCCATATCTGCTAGCCAGCGATGGGCCCGCACATGGGCTGCAGGTCGAGCGGTATCGCGGACTGCTCGATCCCCTGCGCGAAGTGCGCGAGGGCATCACGGTCCCGCACCAGAATCGCTACATCTAGCGAATGGGTTCCGTGCTCCTTCGGCGTGCTGGATGCAGCGAGAAAGAGGAGAAGAGCATCAGCATGGGATTACCATCTGGATCGCCGTCTGAAGTCCCAGCCGCAGGCACTGGACATCCTGAGCCTATCTCGCGACACTGGACCCACCGCGATACAGCGATCATCGCTGGATTGTGGGTGCTCGTCGCTGTGGCGATGGCGCTGCTTTCCGTCGCGGCGCATGCCAACGCGGAATTCCCCGGCGATGAAGGGCTCACCATCCTGATCCAGAAGATACAGTTCCCGTCGCTGGTCCATTTCATCACCTTCAGCAGCGATGCCAACTGGCCCACCCCAGCGGCCAGCACAGCCATTGCGGTCATTCTCGTGCTCCTGATACTCCGCCAGGTGAGTGCTGCCATCGCCGCGGTGGTTGCTTCGTTCGGGGCCGACCTCGTGAATGTCACTGTGAATAGCCTGGTCGCGCGGCCCCGGCCACACAATGTCCACATTCACGTTGTCGCCCATCTGGGACTACACAGCTACCCTTCAGGCCATGTGACGCATGTCGTGACGTTCTATGGCTTTCTGCTCTATCTCACCTTCCGCTTCGAGCGCGAGCATCCCAACTGGAAGCCGCTACTCTGGGGCGTGCGAATCATCTGCGCCTACTTCATGATCTGTATCGGCCCGGCGCGTGTGCTGCTGGGTGAGCACTGGCCGAGCGATGTGCTGGGGAGCTATCTGCTGGCCAGCCTGATGCTTGTCGTCGCCATTGCGCTCTATCACCTGCTGCTCATGGGATTCGCGCGGCTGCGAGCGTGGCAAGCGACGCGAGCGCAGGCCGCCTGAGCAATCAGATGGCATGCTCTCTGCGATAACGCTAACCCAGACGCTGGCAGGCTGACTGGTGACGCGTGCGGTGCGCGCGGCGAACCGTGAAAGGAATAGCTAAGTATGGTTGAAGGAGAAGCCTCCACGAAAGCCGAGGGTGCGCCAGAGAGGGCAACCAACGCAGTGAACGATGTGAGTTTGGAGGCGAAGGAGGCAGCCACCAGTCCCTGGTTCACTTCGCTGGCTCGCCTGGGCTATGCCGCCAAGGGGCTTGTCTATCTGATTATGGGTATGATAGCGCTGAGCGCGGCCCTGGGCAGCGGCGCAACGCCGACGGATCAGAAGGGTGTGTTCCAGACCATCTTTGCTCAGCCCTTCGGCAAGTTCCTGCTGATCATTGTCGCCATCGGTCTGGTCGGTTATGCGCTCTGGTCGCTTTGCCAGGGCGTGTTGGATGTGGACGGCAAGGGAACATCCGCTAAGGGTATCGTAACGCGGATAGGCTATTCCGTCGTCGGGATCACCTATCTGGTGCTGGCATTTGCGGCATTCACGCTGGCAATGGCAGGCGGCGGCGCGGGCAGCAGCTCGGATAGCACAACACGCGACTTTACGGCCCAGTTGCTCGCGAAGCCGTTCGGCGTTGTGCTGGCGGTGCTGGCTGGTCTGGGCGC
>DASUWS010000018.1:0-11315 GCA_036378295.1 Ktedonobacterales bacterium | reverse complement strand
CACCTGTTTGCCCGCCGCCGCACTGGCCACAGTGAAGACCTGATAGCGCGAGCCGAGGCTATCTATCAGCCCCTGCGCCTGGAAATCTCCCCCGTTGACAAACATATCAGGCGGCACCAGCACGACAACCCGCGCTGTCGGGTAGACCGCTTTATACGAGAAGTCCCCAGTCGTGCCTGTGTAGGGAATATCAATCGAATAGGCGAAGTCTGTCGTCCCAGGCGGCACAGTTGCCGTCGCGCCGAATCCCTTGTCGGTGGTGATGATCTGAGCGCCCGAAAAGCCGAGGCCGAGTGACAGATCAGACGCGTTCGGCGGAGTGGCAAAACGCAGCAGCCGCATAGGCTTGCTCGCGTCGCCCGTTGGCGTCCCGATGAATGCTGTCTTTCCGGTGTTCTCAATGGAGATCACCGCGCCAATGCCAATCAGGCCGTTCACCGGGCGTGGCTGGCGAACAAGCAACGTCGCCACCGCAACACGTAAATTGGCGTCATCGTTTGTCGTGTCATACACCTTGAGCGTCAGCGAGGTCGCGCCGTCGCTACCAAGATTCGCGGTATCACTAGGGAACATACCACCCTGGAACTGCGTGTAGACAGCAAATGTATCGCTGGCGTTCCCGGTCACATTGCTGAACCGGAAGCGCCCGTCCTGTCCTGTTACGGTCGTTGCGATATCCTCAGATGTGCCGTTGACGCTGCGCTGAAGGGTCACTTTCTGATTGGCCACGGGCGCATTCTGGTGCGTTCCATTGACCACGACGCCACTGAACGTCCCAGATACGCTGGCACGCGCGCCCACGGACGGCGCGAATACGACAAGCGCGCAGGCCATCAGAAAGCAGCTGGCGACAACGACGATGAACCGCTTCATGGGCGCCCACCTCTCCGCCGCCGCGCCTGTGGACCGCTGGCAGGACGTGCGTTTGACCGTCGCGCCATGCGCCTGCTCTGGCTGCCATCGGCGCTGACGTCGTTGCCAGGCGTTTTCTCATCCACCTCTGGTGGAGAGTATGCGCCGTCGCCATCACTCGTCGTCAGCTGTTGGGCACGAAGCACATCGAGTTGCCGCTCGATCAGGGCATCCAGTTCCTGTTCACGCTGATAGCGCGTCTTAAGGGCCGCTAGCGCCCGCCGCTCGTAGCGCGCACGAAGCGCCTGGTAATCCGCGTCATCCAGATTGCCAAGCCGGTGATCGAACTCGACCTCACGCAGCGCGTCACGGGCGGAGCGTTCGCGCTCGGCAATTTCAGCGACGGGACCGCTCGCCAGCGTCTCCGGCGTCTCACGGTCGAGACCGAGCAGCGGATAGATGACGATGATCAACCCTGTGAGGCCCAGGAGAATAGCTATCACCAGTGGCATCAGCCATCCTCCCTTCCGGTCAGAGGCAGGCCCTCATCCGCCGCCAGTTCACGGCGAAGTAGCTCAGTCAGCGCCTGGCGCTCGTCAGGACTGAGGGCCGCATCATCCCCTGCGTCCTCCACATCAACCATCGTCTCGCGCGCAACCTGCGCCTGATGGTGCCACTCACGGCCAAGCGCAATCACAGCAGCAATCCCCGCGAGCAGCATCAGGACTGGCATGAGCCAGACGAGTGATGTGAAACCCTGACGCGGCGGGCTTTCGAGGATTTCGGGGCCGTAGACCTGACTGAAATAGGCCAGCACCTGCTGTTCCGAGCGGCCCTCAGACAGTTGCTGGCGAATCACGGCACGCATCTCCGCAGCCTTCAGTGCGGGCGAATCGGCCACTGATTCACCGTTGCAGACAGGGCACTGGATCTGTCGAGCCACTTCGAGTGTCTGCTCATCGAGCGACTTCGGCTGCGCGGCGGAAACCGCCGTCACCAGCCAGACCACACCGATGAGCAGTGCAATCGCAATGGGAATCATAAAGCTGGGTCGGCGGAGCATCGTGCGCCATGTCATACGACCACCTCCGCGCTAGCCGGCTCCGTCTTTGGCTCGCTCAGCCGCCCAGGCGCCACACGGCGTAGTGGCCACCAGCAGAGAATCCCGCCCAGCAGCATCAGCACGCCGCCAATCCACACCAGCGGCACCAGCGGATTCAGGAAGACGCGAATCGTCGCGGACGACGTGCCGTCGAATCCAGCAAGGAACACATAGAGATCAGTCAGGCCATGACTGGTGATCGAGACGATACTGGTTGGCTGATCCTCAAAGCCAGGGAAGATACGCTCGCCCGGATAGATGTCCTCGATGAACGTGCCATCTTTGCGCACGGTAAAGTGCGTCTGGATCGTCTCGATGTTATCCACCGTGACATCGGTGATGCCCTCATAGGTCAGCGTATAGCCGTTCACCGACAGGCTCTCACCACGCTGTATTTGTCCATCGCGCTGAGACTGGAAGAACTGTGACCCAATGACGCCCAGCGCCAGCACGATCAGCCCCAGATGGACGAGATAGCCGCCGTAACGCTGCCGATGGCGCGAGACGAGCATCGTGAGCGCCTTCGGATAGGACTCGCCGTGATGGTGACGTACCGACGTGCCACGCCAGACCTCGAAGACAATGGTCGCCGCCGAAAACGCGCACACCGCGAACCCAGCAACCGCCCAGAGCGAGCGGATCCCCAGAATCGGCAGTGCGACCGCGACAATAGCAGCGACGAGCGCGGGCCAGCGGAAGTTGCGCACGAGATTCTCGCGTGAGGCGCGCCGCCATGCCAACAGCGGACCTACGCCCATCACGAAAATCAGCGTCAGGAAGAGTGGGCCGTTTACCTGCTGATAGAACGCGGTGCCGACCGTCATCGTTTGCTGGCGGACGACTGAGGAAAGGATCGGGAAGATGGTGCCCCAGAACGTCGCGAACGCAATCCCGGTCAGTATCAGGTTGTTTGCCAGGAAGCTGCCCTCACGCGAGACGACCGAGTCAAATTCGTGCTCTGGCCGCAGACGTGGCAGACGGTAGACAAACAGCGCAATCGAGACGGCCAGCACTAATGTCAGGAAGCCAAGGAAGAACGGACCGATATCCGAATACGCGAACGAATGCACCGACTGGATGATGCCGCTGCGCACCTCGAAGGTGCCGAAGATCGCCAGCATGAACGTCAAGAGAATCAACGAAAGATTCCAGACCTTGAGCGTGCCTCGCCGCTCCTGCACCATGGTTGAATGCAGGAATGCCGTAGCGGTCAGCCAGGGGAGCAATGCCGCATTCTCGACGGGATCCCATCCCCAGTAGCCGCCCCACCCAAGCACGTGATATGCCCACCACGCGCCAAGCAGCAGACCTGTCGTCTGAATCGTCCATGCGGCCAGAGTCCAGCGGCGAATGGAGCGCAGCCAGCGCGAATCGAGCTGGCCGGTGACCAATGCGGCGATGGCAAACGCGAACGGCAGCGACCAGCTCATATAGCCCATCAGGAGCATCGGCGGATGCACCAGCATCCCTGGATCCTGCAACAACGGGTTCAGTCCCGATCCGTCAACTGGAACGATAGCGATCCGGTCGAAAGGCGACGAGACAAAGTTGAGCACGATGAGCAGGAACCCCAGGATAGTCATCAGCACGGCAACCACCCAGGGCATCAAATGAACAGGCGAACGACGGTGCAGCACAACCGCCAGCGATGAGAAGAGCGACAGCATCAATCCCCAGTAGAGCAGGGATCCCTCCTGTCCACCGTAGAATGCCGCCGCCGTGTAGTACCAGGGCATCGCGTTGCTGGAATGCTCGGCAACATAGCGCACGCCGTAGTCATGCTCCAGGAACGAGGCGATGAGTGAGATCGCCGCCGTCACCAACAGCGCCGCAACCACCAGCACGGCACGGCGCCCGCTCACCGCCAGTGCGGGGCGCTTCAATAGCGCGCCGCATATCGAGCTGGCGATGGCATACAGAGCGAAGACCAGCGCCAGCATTTGCGCGATCATGCCAAGGTCTGAGAAATGCACGAATATCCCTGCCTCGCGTACTCTCCGCTACTTACCGGTGCTGCCAGGTGTCGCGGATTGGAACTTCGACGGGCACTTCGCCAGCAGCGTCTTTGCCTGGAAAGTGCCGTCTTGTATATGTCCCTCGACAACCACCGTCAATCCAGGCTTGAACGCATCGGGTACGATGCCGCCATAAACGACAGGCATGCTCAGCTTGCCATCGGTCATGGTGAAGCGCAGCACCTGCGTCTTGTTGTCGCGCTGAATCGTGCCTGTGGCTACCTGCCCCGCAACCCTCACCGCCTGGCTGGAACAGGTAGTACATTGCCGCAGCTCGCCCATGGTCATGTAATATTCGGCTGATGCGCGCGTATTGGCCAACACCAGATAGAGCACAGCACCAGCGATCAGCAACCCGGCGATGACAAAGCTCCAGCGCACTGCGCGGCGTCGCGGTCGCTGCGTCCTGATCGGCTCCGCTACATCTATCGTCACCGGCTCGCTCCTCACTTCACGTACTGCACTTCTCGTATTGCTCGTACAGCCGCCACTGAGCGTCTCTACTGGCTCAGCCCACGCTCAAACAATATCGTCAAAATCGTGCCAAGCAAGAATGTCAGCACGCCCAGCGCCAGAATATAGCGCGGCACCAGCCGCCACCACCTTCCACGCTGCCTCGCGGACCGCCGGGCCTCCTGCGCCTGGAAGAGCGCCAGCAGGAACATCCCGAGCGCCGCGATCACCTTCACCACCAGCACGATCAAATAGGCTGGCCCAATCGCGATCAGACTCAGCCGATCAAAGATCAGATAGACACCCGTCAGGAGCAGCGCTCCGATACAAGCGTTCACAATCTGGCGAAAGAGCCGTGCCACCTGCGCGCCTACCTCGGGCGCGGGATGTGTCATGCGGAACGCCGGACCGATCACCAGAAGATACATCACACTGCCGCCGACCCACACACCACCTGCCAGCAGGTGAATCGTACGCATGACGACGGTAAGTACAGGCGACATATGCGCTTAACGCAGGAACGGCAGCGTAAATTGCTGCGCCCAGACCGAGAAGACCGCAACCTCCCCGGTGAGATAGAGAACGCCAACCACGATGAGCACCACACCGCTGATGAGCGAGATCGCGTGGCCGTACCGCTTGACCCAGCCGAGCGCGCGGAGGCCAGCGGACCAGCCCAGGCCCACCGCCAGGAATGGTAGCGCGAAACCGAACGAATACAGCGTCAATAGTATCGCGCCAACTCCCGCGCTGGCCGAGGCGCCCACATACGCCAGAATCGAGGCATAGACAGGTCCGATGCACGGCGTCCAGCCCGCGGCATAGACGATACCAAGCGCAAACGGCGCGGCCAGCCCCAGGCGACCCACCTTTTCAGGCCGCAGCTGCAGCCGCCCCTCACGGAGCATCCAATCGGTCAGCGCCCGTGGCAACAGCCCCAGCAGGAACGCGCCCATCACCACCATCACGATTCCCGCGATGGTCTGCATTACCGGCTGAAACGCCTTGAACACCAGCCCAAGGCTGCCCGCCAGCAATCCAAACGCGATGAACGCGACTGAGAAGCCAGCAACAAAGATCAGGGTCGCCACCATCACCGGATTCATCCGTCGCGCACCCGCAACACGAGCGGTTCCCCCTCCGTCGGCGGAAACCACCGTTCCGGAGAGGAATCCGATATAGCCCGGCACCAGCGGCGCGACACACGGCGAGAAAAACGAGACAATGCCGCCCACGAACGCAATCAGCGCCGCGCCGAGGCTCACCTGTCCTGCTTCCACCGTTTGGCTCCTGACGATGATATCCAGCTACTTGAGAATCTTGGCGATACGCTGGTCCAGCATATTCTGGCTGAGCGCGCCGCCGAATTTATCGACAACCGTGCCGTTACGGTCGATGAAAACCGTCTCAGGCACCGAAGGAACACCGTATGAGATCGAGATCGCGCCGCTTGTATCCGGCCCAGTCAGATAACTGATGTTGTGCTGTTGCAAGAACCGCACGCCGTTCGACTGGACATCTTCATACGCTATCCCAACGAAGACGACACCCTGAGCGGCATACTTCTGCGATGCCGCTTCGAGCACCGGCGCCTCATCGGTACACGGAACACACCACGACGCCCAGAAGTTGATCACCACCGGCTTCCCTTTGAGGTCCGCCAGATGGAGCTTTTGCCCCGGCTGCCCATTCCACAGGGTGATCGTGAAATCAGGAGCGGGATGCCCAACGATGGGAGATGCTCCCGAATCGCCCACCTCCTGGCTCGCGCTCAGCAACCGCGCAAAGAGCAGCAGTAGCAGTGACGCCGAGATCAGGGTCGTCACGACAAAGCCTATGATTGCTCTGCTGCTCAATCGCGGCGGTGTTGCTGTCTCGCTTGGTGCCTGCTGCTGTTCAGTCGCCCCGGTCACGTCCTTCATGCTGTTCCTCGTGCGAAAGCCCTGGTGCCTGATGCCGCTCGCGATAGCCGCTCCCGGCGAACCACCAGAAGCGGCCAGCGGCATTCGACTCGTTGCTGTTAATGCTCCCGTCGCCAGTCAGGATCCTCCGGATGCTTCATATCCCAGAGAGGACGCCGGCTGCGCACGACAGGAATTGTCCCGAAGTTCTCCGCGGGCGGCGGCGATGTGGTGGCCCACTCCAGCGTGAACGCATCCCAGGGATCACTCACGGCATCAGCCTTGGTGAAGCCCATCGTCTTGAGCCAGTTCACAATGAAGATTATCACGCCCACACCGAGGAGGAACGCACCGATGGTCGAGATCAGATTGAGCTGATCCCAGCCGAGGTTTGGAGCATAGGTATACTGCCGCCGGGGCATACCGAGCAGGCCCATGATGTGCATCGGGAAGAACGCCAGGTTCAGTCCGATCAGGAAGAACCAGAACTGCAGCTTCCCAAGCCGCTCATCCAGGATACGCCCACTGAACTTCGGGTACCAGTAGAACAGGCCCGCGAACAGCCCCATGACCGCGCCGCCAAAGAGCACGTAATGGATGTGCGAGACGACGAAGTAGGTGTCGGTGAGCTGGTAGTCTACCGGAACCACCGCCACCGCGACGCCGTTCAGGCCGCCGATCAGGAACATCGCGATGAACCCGAGCGCGAAGAGCATCGACGTGGTGAAACGTATACGCCCACCATAGAGCGTACCAACCCAGTTGAAGATCTTCACCGCCGTCGGAATCGCGATGAGCGTTGTGCTCGATGCGAAGAACGCCTGCGCCAGTGGTGGCAGACCGACCGCGAACATGTGGTGCGCCCAGACGGTGAAGCTGAGGAAGCCGATGGCGACACCAGACCAGGCTACGAACGTGTAGCCGAATATGGGCTTCCCGGAGAAGACAGGCACGATCTCAGAGATCATGCCGAAGGCAGGTAAGATCAGGATATACACCTCTGGATGGCCGAATGACCAGAAGAGATGCTGCCAGAGCAAGGGATCGCCGCCGAAGCCTGCCTGATAGAAGTGCGTGCCAAGATGGCGGTCAAAGAGCAGCAGGAAGCTGGCAACCGTCAGGCTCGGCATTGCAAAGACCAGCAGGAACGACATAACCATGATCATCCAGGTAAAGAGTGGCATGCGGTTGATGGTCATGCCGGGCGCGCGCATGCGCAGGATGGTCACAATGAAGTTGATGCCGCCCGTGATGGATGCGATACCAAGCAGGTTAATGCCCGCGATCCAGAAATCCATGTTCAAGCCCGGCGAGAAGCAGCCCTGCAGGCCGCGCGCGGCAGCCGTCGCCGCATTGAGGGTCGCGATCTGATCAGTGGCCGCGACATTCGCCCAGCACGCGGGAACCGTCTCCGTCAGCGGGGCGTAGCTGAACCAACCAGCATTCGGTGCCGCGCCGAAGAGGAAGCTCACCGTGAGCAGCAGCCCACCAAACAGGAACAGCCAGTAACCGAGCTGATTGATGCGTGGGAAGGCCATATCTCGCGCGCCGATCATCAACGGCACCAGATAGTTGCCGAATCCTGTCCACATCGGCATGACGAACAGGAAGATCATCGTCGTCGCGTGCATGGTGAAGACCTGATCGTAGGCCTCCGGGCTAAGGAACGTATTATTCGGCACCGCAAGCTGGGTGCGCACCAAAAGCGCCTCGATACCGCCCATCAGGAAGAAGCCGAAAGCGGTATACATGTACAAGATGCCGATGCGCTTGTGGTCAACCGTCGTCACCCACGAGCCAATCGCGGATTGTTTCCACGAACGTCGCGCTACATGTCCCCGAGTAGCAACGCTCCCGATTGCCATGGCGTCCTCACTGTCTAGTTCTAGCGCCTGCGCCGCGCCGGGCACAGACAGCAATTGCTACTTCAGACTCTGCAAATAGGCGACGAGCGCATCCACGTCGCTATCCGAAAGGTTCGTGAAGGCTGGCATGTCACTTCCGGGCTTGATGGCCTGCGCGTCGTGAATCCACGCCTTCAGGTTGGCCGTATTGTTATCAAGCACCCAGCCAGCAATCAGCGAGCGGCTGCCAAAGTGGGTCAGATTCGGGCCAATCTGCAGGTTCGACGCCTTATTGACACCGTTGATCAGGTGGCAGCCAACGCACCGGGTCGAGAACAGTTGCTGCCCCTTCATCTGCTGAGGCGTGGTCGGAGCCGTCGCCGGTGCCTGTTGCTGCGTGACCCATGCCTGGAACTGATCGGCGGGAACGGCCCTCACGAGGTAGTCCATATGCGCGTGCTGCGTTCCGCAAAACTCGGTGCACAGGCCGCGGAATTCGCCGGTCCTCGTCGCCTTGTACCACGTCGAGTTGTTATGGCCGGGGATGACGTCCGTCTTCCCGCCAAGCTGTGGCACCCAGAAGCTGTGGATGACGTTGTCGGAGACCAACTCGATATGTACTGTCGTATTGACCGGAATGTACATCTCATCGGCGGTAACGATCTTCTGGTCGGGGTACTGGAACTCCCACCACCACTGGTGTCCGATGGCCTTCACCGTCAGCACGTTGGCATCTTTCGGCTGCGCCAGCGCGAACATTGTGGAGATCGTGGCAAACAGAACGATGAAGAGTACGACGGTCGGGACGGCTGCGAGAATGATCTCTAGCCGCTGGTGACCGCCTATCTGGCGGGCAGGAGGAGCATCGGGTCGCGCACGATACCGGATCATCATATAGATGAGGGCCCCAGTGACGGCCACGAACACGATAGTCGCGATCACCAGGATCAGCCAGAACAGCCCCGCCTCCTTATCGGCCACGGGACCAGCCGGATCGAGCGTACTCGGCGTTTGAGAATTGCAGCCCGCGAGCAAGCCCGCGACGGCGAGAGCCAATACGGAGATGGCCCCTGAGCGTGTCAGCCTGGAACGAAAAGGCATATGCAGATCCTTGACCTCCTGCGCTAGCACTACATGAACAAACAATCAATGCAAAAAGTCGTGATAAGTCCTGCCGGATGATCTCCGGCACGATCATCTCAAAAGCATACACTGGCGGGTCATAGCTGGCAATTCCCCGAAAAATGTCTCATGTCTGTCTCATGACTTTCGCACGAGCATTTTCAGGTCATCGGCCAGTGTCTGCGGTGCGAATGTTGCGTCCAGGTACACCTGTTCGCGCCCCTGCGCGTCGATCAACCAGACACCGCCTGTATGTTGCACCTTGCCAGCGTCACTCGTGCCCGGTGTCACGCCACTATTCTCAACCGCTACCGAATATGCCGACCAAACAGGCTTCAGTTCCGACTGTTTGCCGAGCAGATAGTGGAGCGTGTCAGATAGCCCATGCTCCGCCACGAAATCCGTTGCGGCCTGAGACGTATCGCCTACCGGATCAGTGCTCACCGCTATCCAGCGCACATCTTTCAGTTGCGACCCCGATTGAGCCAGCACACGCTGAAACTTCGACGCCGTCAAGGGGCATTCATCAGGGCAGTGCGTGTAGAAGAAGGTCAGCACAACCGGATGCCCTCGCAGATCAGCTAGTGAGACACGCGCACCATGCTGATCGGTCAGCGTAAAGTTCGGGGCCGCAACCCCTCCGAGCGACGTTCCTTTCAATTGGGGCGTTGAGCTTTGCCCACTGCCCAGCAACGTGTGTATGATCAGCACGGCAGCGACGACAATCACCAGCATGCCTACCAGCACGCGCGAAACGAAGCGCAGGTGCATGGCGTTGTTACGCATTGGGCGGCGGGGCATAGCAGACCCCGGCTTCTGCGTCGTCGGCGTCGTCATCTCGCTATCTCCCATGACTAGCGAATGATGTGACCCACTACCATAGCGGCAAACAGCAGCGCCAGGTAGTAGTTCGAGAACCAGAACAACCGCCGCGCGCTCGCCAGCGATGTATCGCGCGCGAGTTGGATGGCGAGTATCAGCAACCCGCAGCCCAGCAGCACCGCGACCCCCAGGTAGAGCATGCCAACGACGCGCGTAGTGACCAGAACGCAACTTGCCGCCAGCAGCAGCAACGTATAGAGGATGATCTGACGATGGGTCTCGCGCTCCCCGGCGACTACCGGGAGCATGGGCACGCCTGCCCGCTCGTAGTCCTTGCGCAACACCAACGAGAGCGCCCAGAAATGCGGCGGCGTCCACAAGAAGATGATCAGGAACATCCAGATCGCCGCGAGGCTTATCGTACCCGTGGCGGCGGCCCAGCCGACCAGCACCGGCACCGCACCCGCCGCTCCCCCGATCACGATGTTCTGCGGCGTGCTGCGCTTGAGCCACATCGTGTAGACCCCGACGTAGAACCCGATCGCCGCCAGCGCCAACAACGCCGCCAAGAGATTGACCAGCACCCCCAGCACCAGGAACGCCGCCACCCCCAGGCTCACCCCAAAGCCCAGCGCCGCCTTCTCCCCCACCTGGTGGCTCGGCAGCGCCCGCCGCCGCGTCCGGCTCATCACCTGATCGATGTCGCGGTCCCAGTAGCAGTTGATCGCGTTGGCACTCCCCGCCGCCAGCGCGCCGCCCACCAGCGTCGCCAGCACCACCCCCAGGCTCGGCAGCCCCGCCACCGCCATCGCCGCCAGTGTCGTCCCCAGCAGCAGCACCGTCACATGCGGCTTCATCAGCCCAATATAGGCGCCCAAAATCTGGCGCCAGGAAGCATCTGAGGAACTGGCGACTTCCACCCGCTGCATGATATATCCTTCCGCTTTTGTGATGTAGCTGTGAGATATAGACTGTCGTATTGTACTGCTATTCCCTGAACGATGCCATTGCAGCCTGACGAAACTCCCTTACAATTTCCTAAACGAACGATTCGTGTCACACAGGCTGAAATTGGGGAGAGTTGCAGTGCTTTCCTCCGCAGCGATATGATCATTAGAAGAGCTTTCCGCGACTTCATTCAGGAAATAGTCAGGTGGAGTGCATGGAGCACGAGGCTCCAATACAACAACTGGGACACCCCAGC
>DASUWS010000017.1:0-22384 GCA_036378295.1 Ktedonobacterales bacterium | reverse complement strand
TGTATGTGTCTGCTCGTCGTGGCGACGCTATTGGCCAGGCTCCTGTGGTGTCGGGATATGGCGCCGGCCACCACGGCGGCGATGCAGCTCGGCCACGCGGATGCGCCCGAGTGCGCGCTCCATCTCTGCGGCGGCCATTGCTGCCGCTTCGGCGCTGAGATCGCGTCGCTCTAGCAGAGCAGCGGCACGCCTGCGAGCTTCCTCGGCGCGGGCCTCGTCGATATTCGCGGAGCGCTCGGCGTCGTCGGCCAGCACGGTGACGACATTCGCGTTGACCTCCAGAAAGCCGCCGCCAACGAAGATACCTTCGTCAGCGCCATTCTCGCGAATGCGCAGCTCGCCAATATCGAGCGTGGTCAAGAGCGGCGCGTGGTGCGGCAGAATGCCAAGCTCGCCCTCACTGCCGGGGGCCAGCACCATATCGGCCTCGCCGTCGAAGATCGTATTGGTTGCGGTTATCACGCGGACGTGCAGCGTCGCTCGTTGCGCCATGATGCGCCTCCTTCAAGGTACGACTGCTACTACGCCTGCGCCTCTTTACGCGCGGCCTCCACGACCTCTTCGATGCCGCCGACCATGTAGAAATACTGCTCCGGGATGTCGTCGTGCGTGCCTTCGAGAATCTCCTTGAAGCCGCGGATGGTCTCCTGAAGCTGCACGTACTTGCCGGGGCGGCCCGTGAAGACCTCGGCCACACGGAACGGCTGCGAGAAGAAGCGCTCGATCTTGCGCGCGCGGGCGACGGTCAGCTTGTCGGTATCGCTCAACTCGTCCACACCCAGGATGGCGATGATGTCCTGCAGGTCCTTGTATCGCTGCAGCACCCGCTTGACTTCCTGTGCGACGTCGTAGTGCTCCTGGCCGACAATCTGCGGATCGAGCACGCGGCTAGTCGAGGCGAGTGGGTCCACCGCCGGGTAGATGCCGCGCTCGGTCAGCGCGCGCTCGAGCACGATGGTCGAGTCCAGGTGGGCGAAGGTCGTCGCCGGAGCGGGATCGGTGTAGTCGTCGGCGGGGACGTAGACCGCCTGCATCGAGGTGATCGAGCCTTTCTTGGTCGAGGTGATGCGCTCCTGCAACTGGCCCATCTCCTCCGCCAGATTCGGCTGATAGCCTACCGCGCTTGGCATGCGGCCCAGCAGCGCCGAGACCTCCGCGCCCGCCTGCGTGAAGCGGAAGATGTTGTCGATGAAGAGCAGCACGTCGCGGCCTTCCTGATCGCGGAAGTATTCCGCCATCGTCAGCCCCGAGAGCGCCACGCGCAACCGCGCGCCCGGCGGCTCGTTCATCTGGCCAAAGACCATTGCCAGCTTATCCACGACGCCCGACTCGGTCATCTCATGGTAGAGGTCGTTGCCCTCGCGGGTGCGCTCGCCGACCCCAGCGAAGACCGAGTAGCCGCCGGACTCTTTCGCGATGTTGTTGATCAGCTCCTGAATGATAACGGTCTTGCCGACACCGGCGCCGCCGAACGTGCCGACTTTACCGCCGCGCATGAACGGGGCGATCAGGTCAATGACTTTGATGCCTGTGACCAGCACCTCGGTCTTGGTCGCTTGTTCCTCGATGCCAGGGGCCTCACGGTGGATGGGCAAGCGCGGCGCATCGGCCGGCGCGGGCTTGTTATCTACTGGCTGGCCAAGCACATTGAAGATGCGCCCCAGCGTCGACGCGCCGACGGGCACAGTGATCGGGCCGCCAGTATCATATGCCTTGTGGCCGCGATTCAGGCCATCCGTCGGACCCATGCCGACGCAGCGGACCCAGTTGTTGCCGAGCAACTGCTCGACTTCGAGCACGAGTGGGCGCTCCTGGCCTTCGATGGGCACTTCGACGGCGTTGTAGATGGCCGGGAGGCTTTCGGGCGGGAACTCAATATCTACGACATTGCCGAGCACCTGGGTGACGGTACCCTGAGTGCGGGCTTGTGCTGGTGCAGCCATGTTTCTCCTCGTGTTTCTCCAGCGCTAGGCGTTGGATCCGGCCACAACTTCCAGAATCTGCGTGGTAATGGCCGTCTGGCGTGCTTTGTTATAGGTCAGCGTCAGATCATCTACCAGCTCGGTCGCGTTGTCGGTGGCGTTCTTCATCGCCACCATCTGTGCCGAGTAGAAGCTGGCGACGTTTTCAAGTAGCGGCTGGTAAATCAGTGTTTCGATATAGCGTGGCAACAACGCCGCGAAGATCTCGCCCGCGTTCGGCTCGTAGATGTATTGCGGCGTCGGGCCGCTGCCTTCCTCTTCCTCCGGCGGCTCCACCGGGAGCAGCTGGATAACGGTCGGCGTCTGTACAACCGTCGAGACGAACTTCGGGTAGACCAGCAACACGCGGTCCACGTCGCCATTGAGATACGCATCGGTGATGCTGCGGGCAATCGCGCGAACATCCGCCTGTGACGGCTGGTCGCCAAGGTTGGTGAACTCCGCGATCAACGGCTGTTGCGTCCGCGTGAGAAAGTCGCGCCCACGCCGCCCGACGGCGACGTAAGAAATGGAAAGCGCGGGATTACCTGCCTCACGGCGCAGATCAATCGCGAGCTGCGCCACGCGCCGGTTGATATTGCCGGGCAGTCCACCCGCCAGACCGCGATCTGGTGAGATGACCACGACCCCAACCCGCTTGACGGGACGCGATTTCATCAAGGGCAGGTCTTCTTCTTCACCTGCCTGTTTCGCCAGGCGCGCGACGAGCCGCATCAACTCATCAGAGTATGGGCGCGAGGCGACCACGCGTTCCTGTGCGCGGCGCATCTTGCTGCTGGCCACCATCTGTACCGCACGCGTAATCTGCGCGACGTTCTTGACCGACCGGATGCGCCGCCGTATTTCTCTGGCTGTAGCCATACTTCCTCCAGGGGAGTTCCAGAAGCAGGCTGCTCACCCGCGTCTGGAACCCGGCGGCACTAGCGCGGCGCCACTCTCTGAAACTCGGTGATCGCGGCGTCCAGCGCGGCGAACTGCTCGTCGGAGATCTTCTTCTTCTCGACGACGGTCGCCTGGCGGATGCCCTGCACGAGATCGGCGTAGCTGGCGTCCATGAAGCGGTGGAATTGCTCCTCCCACTCCTGCACCTTTTCGACAGGAACCTCGTCCAGGTATCCCTTGGCCGCGGCATAGATGATCATGATCTGATGCTCGACCGACATGGGCTGATACTGGCGCTGCTTCAGAATCTCCTGCTGGCGCTGGCCGCGATCGATGCGCGCCTTGGTCGCTTTGTCAAGATCGGAGCCGAACTGCGCGAACGCAGCCAACTCGCGGAACTGCGCGAGGTCCAGCTTCAAGGTGCCCGCGACCTGCTTCATGCCCGGCGTCTGCGCGGCGCTTCCCACGCGGCTCACCGAGATACCAACGTTCAGAGCGGGACGAATGCCCGCATTGAAGAGGTCGGCCTCAAGATAAATCTGGCCATCGGTGATCGAGATGACGTTGGTCGGAATGTAGGCCGAGACGTCATTACCCTTCGTCTCGATGATCGGCAGCGCCGTCAGCGAGCCACCGCCATACTCTTTGCTCAGGCGCGCGGCGCGCTCTAGCAGGCGGCTGTGCAGGTAGAACACGTCGCCCGGATACGCCTCGCGTCCCGGTGGGCGGCGGATGATCAGCGACATATTGCGGTAGGCGTCGGCATGCTTGGAGAGGTCGTCATAAACGATGAGTGCGTCGCGCCCGCTCTCCATGATCTCCTCGCCGATCGCGCAGCCCGCGTACGGGGCGAGATATTTCAGCGGTGCGGGATCTTCTGCGCCCGCGTGGACGATGATGGTGTGGTCCATCGCGCCGTAGCGCCGCAATGTCTCGGCCATCTGCGCCACCTGGAAGTTCTTCTGACCAACCGAGACGTAGATGCAGATGAGATCTTTGCCCTTTTGATTGATGATCGTGTCGAGCGCCACCGCCGTCTTGCCGGTCTGGCGGTCGCCGATGATCAACTCGCGCTGGCCACGGCCAATCGGGATCAGCGCGTCAATCGCCTTCAGGCCGGTCTGCACCGGCACGGTCACCGACTGGCGAGTGATCACGCCGGGGGCCACGCGCTCGACCGGGCGCGTCTTATTGGTGTTGATGGGGCCAGCGTCGTCCAGCGGCTCACCGAGTGGGTTGACGATGCGCCCGATCAGGGCATCGCCGACGGGCACCGAGATGATGCGTCCGGTGGTGCGCACCTCGTCGTTCTCACGAATCTGCGTGTAGTCACCCATGATCGGCACGGCCACCGAATCCTCTTCGAGGTTGAAGGCGATGCCAAAGGTATTGGTGCGGGTGAACTCCAGCAGCTCAAGGTAATGCGCGCCCGCGAGGCCGTAGACACGCGCGATGCCATCGGCCACGCTGATCACCGTGCCCACACTGGTCGTCGTGGACTCAGTGGCCGGCCCCTGAAAGTTCTGAATGCGGTCACGGATTACTCGGGTAATCTCGTCCGTGATGGCCATAGCTAAACCTCGTTCTTTTGGGCACAGGCCTGGGCACAAGCCTGATACAACACTGTGCTCCAGCGCGATATGGCGCGCCAGCTAGCGCCGGCGGCCACGTTTGCGAGAAGTATTTCGGTTCTTGGAACTAGTATTCATTGGGTTGGTGGATGCTTGCCCCGGCGCTTCGGGCGGGCCTGACGGACGCGGCGCCATGTGTGGCGAGTGTCCGTGGCGTGGCGCGGTCTCCGTGGCTGTGGCTGGCCCGCCATTAGCGGGCGCACCTGGCTCGGGTGGTCTGACGATGAATGGCGTCTCTGCCGCGCCTGGGCCAGAGCCATTGGCAGAGATATGCACGCCTTCCATCTCGCTGGTGAACGATCCACCACGCTCCATCTGCTGGCGAAGCAACTGCAAGCGTCGGCGCACACTGCCATCTATGAGTGTATCACCAACGCGAGCCAGAGCACCGCCAAGGATAGATGGGTCAATCTGCTCTTTCAACAGGACTTTCTTGCCCGTGAGGTGCTCCAGATCCGCCAACACGCTCGCCCGCGTCAGATCGTCGAGCGGCATGGCAGTGGTCAGGGTGGCGTGAATCTGATGGTGATACTCGTCGTACTTGCGCTCGAATTCCTCACGCACACGCGGCATCAACTCCACCAAACCGCGCTCCACCAGCAATAGCGCCAGATTCAGCGCCTCATGCTGCACTTTCCCTTCGAGCAAGTCTTTGACAATCTGTTCTTTGCGGTTGAACTGGATGTTCGGCTCGCCCAAGAGGAAAACCAGCCGGCGATCGCTGAAATACTCAGCGATCAGGCGGAGGTCCTGGAGCCACCGGTCGATAGTGTTGTTCTCGGCCCCCAGCTCAAAGACCGCCTCGGCATAGCGACGCGCGGTCGCGCCTTTTAACACTGGAGATCCCTCGACTGTGAGACGAATTCCTGCACGAGCTTGCGGTTATCCTCGGAATTCATCGAATGCCCAATGACCCGCTCCGCCGCCATGATCGCCAGATCAGAGACCTGGCGGCTCAACTCGGATTTCGCCTGCGCTATCTGCTGGTCAATGTTCTTCTGCGCCTGCGCTAGAATCTCATCAGCTCGTTGACGTGCCTGCTGCTCGATTTCCGTGCGCAGATGCTCGGCTGCCTGCGTGGCGCGAGCCAGCGCCTGCTGACCCTCCTGCCGCGCCTGCTCGAGCATAGCCGCGACGCGAGTTTCGGCTTCGGCAAGCTGACGCTTTGCTGTCTCGGCGTCTTCCAGGCCCTTCTGAATCTGGCCGGAGCGCTCGTCCAGGAATTTCGTCACGACGGGCAGCGCCCATTTCCAGAGAACCCAGACGACGATCAGGAAGACGATTACCTGGCTGATAAAGTTAAACGGACTGATGCCTAATTTATCCATACACTCCTCCTTCTCCGGGGTGTTGTAGCACACCCGGAGGAAATCGTCAGGAAGGAGCTACTTGGGCGTCGGTGCATTGCCCACGACGAACAGAATGATCAGCGCGACGACGAGCGCGTAAATCGCGATAGCCTCGGCGAACGCCATTGCGACGATCAGGTTCGTGCGGATAATGCCTGCGGCGTCCGGGTTGCGGCCCATCGCAGCCAGCGCCGGGCCAGCGGCCACACCAATGCCAATGCCAGGGCCAATAGCGCCGATACCGATAGCCAAAGCAGCCGCCAACTCAAAGGTCTGCACTGTAGGGTCTCCTTCTCAAAACATCTGATTGTACCGTACGGCACATCTGCCGCCGCGGTTGCAATGTCGTTTGCCAGGTCACTGACCTGGTATACCGGTTGGTCCAGCCAGCCCGGGAACAACAACGATGAATGACTGATTGCGCCGGTACCGCTGGCGCGAGGCACATGAGGTCAGTGCCATTTATCCCGAACTCCCGCCCGAATACAGGCCGGGCGCGAGGTAAGGACACACTTCACGGAAACTGGAACTACCTTTCGAGCGCGTGCTCGACGCGTACCTCTTTCTCGTGCTGGACTTCCGCCGCGTGTTCTTCCTCCGCGTCCGCGTGGCCGTGGCTCGTCGTGCCCAACGTCAAGAAGATCAGGGTAAGCATCGCAAAGACGAACGCTTGAATGAAGCCCACGAAGATTTCAAGGAAGTAGAACGGAACTGGTCCGACGACGGGCAGCAGGAAGCCGATGACCAGTAGCAGCGTGTCTCCGGCGAAGAGGTTGCCAAAAAGACGGAAGCCAAACGAGATAATGCGCGCCAGTTCGAGAACCGCTTCGAGCAGGCCGACGAACAGCCCGATGATGCCTTCCCGGAACGTGATGTAGCGCCCGATCTGCGCCCGCGCGCCCAGCAGGCGCCACCCGTAAATCTGCGTGACAACCACCGAGATGACGGCAATGGCCAGCGTGAAATTGAGATCGGTCGAGGGCGGGCGCAGCCACGGCGTAAGGCAGTTGGAATAATGCTGGGCAAGCAGAGGACCCGTAGCGCCTTCACAACCGGGAATCTCGTGGTTGATCGCGCCAATGGTCTCAATGCCGGGGATAACTTCCCACAGGTTGCCCATCAGCACAAAGATGAAAATGCCGAAGACCCAGGGGAAGAACTTGCGCCCCTTCTCGCGTCCCGCCACCTCTTCGCAGAGGCCAAGCATGCTCTGCACCAACCACTCAAGTGCGCCCTGGATGCGACCGGGAAGCAGCTTCTTGCGGCGGGAAAAGACGTAGAAGATGACGAAGATGAGGATAGCGTTGACGATAGCAAGCAGCAGTGTGCTGGTAATCGGACCGATTATAGGCTCGACCGGCACCATGATTTGTGGCAGCTTCCAGAGCACGAGGTATTCTCCCTCTGTGTTCTCACTGCCGCATAGCCCGAAAAGCCTCAGCCTTCCTGCGCTTTCACGTCTCTACTCGAGTGCGGAGACGAGCCGATACGCGCCGTAGACGCCAGCGGCCAGGCCAAGCAGCAGCCCGATAAGTGTCGCTATTGGCGAACTGCGGAGCTTGCTGTCAATGAAGAGACCGGCGGCGATGCCGAGCAAAATGGGGATCGCGACAGTCAGACCAAGTTGACCGACCAACACCAGACCGGCCCAGTCACTCGCTGTTGGAGGTTTGTTGTCCTCGCCATTCTTCTTTGACATGGCTGCAACTCCGCATACCAGAAGGAGTATACCATAGCGGTATCTTCCTAAGCAACAATCGGGACCCCAATAGGACCCGTCTTTCGCGTTGTTTGCCGCTGGCTCGCTATGCCGCTTCAATCGGCTTGAATACCGCCCTCCTCCGTTTTTGTAGACAAGAGTAAGTATTTATTCGTATTTATGCCTGTATAGACTCCACTGCATTAATTCTTGGCCATGATGGACGCTCGCTTCTCGCGCATCGTTGCGTCAGATCAGCCTACGTTCGCGCGCCAGATTGGCTGCCTGGGTGCGGTTGGCCGCGTGCAGCTTCATCAGAATGCTGGAGACGTAGTTCTTGACCGTCCCTTCGGCGAGCGCCAGTTGATCGCCAATGTCCCGGTTGCTCTTGCCCTGAGCGAGCAGCCGCAAGACCTCGATCTCTCGCGGACTGAGCTCGCCTTCCGCACCTGCACCACGCTCGCCGGGAGCCTCCTGCGCGATGCCTTGGGGCCGGAGTGTGCCGCGTCTGCCGAACTCCATCAGCAATTTTGTGGCCACGTTCGGCGCGATGAACGACTCGCCGGCATGGACCCGGCGAATGGTCTCGGCCAGCTCTGCCGTGGGCGTATCCTTGAGCAGATAGCCAACCGCGCCCGCCTTGATCGCCTCGAAGACGTAATCCTCGTAGTCGAATGTTGTGAGGATGATGACGCGGCAGGGCAGGTTGCGCGCGGTAATCGCCGCCGTCGCCTGCACGCCGTTTTGCCGGGGCATCTGCACATCCATCAGCACGATGTCTGGACGCAGCTCCTCCGCCAGTTGGACCGCATGCGCGCCGTCGAGCGCATCGCCCACCACCTCAAAGCCCGGCTCCAGCGAGAGGACAGTATGCAGGCTCTCGCGCATCAACGTCTGGTCCTCGCAGATCAGCAGGCGCACGGACTCGCGCTGACCGTTGGTCATTGGCGTATCCTCTCATCCCTCGTCATCGCTCGTTCCCGGCGGGCAGCCGCGCCTCGATGCGGGTGCCCTGGCCGTTCTCGCCCGCGCTGATCGTGAAGGTACCACCCGCGCCGAGCATTCGCTCGCGCATGCCGGTAATGCCATAGTGGCCCACAGGGCTGGTAATTATGCTGGCGCTGCCGCTCTCGCTCGCCATCGTATCGCCGCTGTCTCGATCCTGCGTCCCGCTTCGTCCAGCGGCTGCCTCGACACCTCTGGGCGGGTTGGTGGTCAGGATACCTACGCCGTCATCCTCGATGCATAGGATGACGGTATCTCCCTGGCGGGCCAGGGTCAGATGCACGGAATGTGCCTCTGCGTGGCGTTCGATATTGGCCAGCGCCTCGATGCCCGTGCGCAGCAACGTCTCACACACCTGATGGTTCATCGGCTCGATATCCGGCGCAATCTCGCAGGTCAGCCTCCATCCCGCGCGAGTCGCGCTTTCCTCGGCGGCCCGCCGCAGTGCATCAAGGCATTCGTGGCTGTCGCCGGCTCCGGGCGCCCGCAGATTGGCGATGGATGCGCGCAATTCCGCCAGAGCGCCTCGCGCGATGGTTTGTGTTGCCGCAATCTCATGATCGGCGCGTGCTGAGTCCACCGCCCGCAAGCGCTGCGCTGCTTCCAGCTTGACGGCTATCAGCGCCAGTGAGTGGCCGAGTGTATCGTGCAGATCACGGGCGAGCCTGCTCCGCTCCCGTAGAACCGCCAGCTCGCGTTCCTGCATGGCCGCTTGCGCGAGTCGCTGGTGCGCTTCTTCCAGGTCGTGATGCGATTGCGCGAGCTGAAGGAACATACGCTCCCGCTGAAAGCGGTGGCGCAGGAGCACGATTGGCATATAGACGACGAAACTGTACGCGGTGAACCCAAGCGCGGTCCCGGCGAAGGAGAGGAGATCTTTGGGGGACAGGCTGGCCGGGAGCATATGGTAGTAGCCCATCGCAAGCAGCGCGGTTGGAACGATCAGCGCCAGCCCCCACGGCATCGGGAGCAGCGAAAAGCTAATGCCGAAGGGGATCCAGAGCAGCCAGACAAAACCCTCATGGAGCGTAACCAGGGCAATAGATAGCAACAGGAGCGCTGCCCAGAGCGTTATCGCGCGCCAGGGATAGATCGAACGGCCCGTACTGATGCGTATTTTCCAGTACGAATCGGGATTACAGCCCGTAATCCAGCGGGTCCCATAGGCATAGGTGACCAGGAAGCACGCTGCTAGCACGACGGATGTTAGCCCACGGGCAGTTGTGTAGAACGCGTGATCATTCACCCAGATGCCCAGAAGCGCCAGCAGCACCCCCGCATAGACAATCACGCGCCAGAAGATGTTGATATTGTTGCCTAATCGGCGTAGCGTGGCCAGGTGGGCGACGGACGACTCAGTTGCCTGTTGCATGGCTGTGCTCTCGAATCTTCTGCTTGCTCGTAACTTCCGCTCGTGAGACACGCGCTATGACGCGCGCATGCCAAACATCTTCTGACCCAGTATATGTCTCAGGCTCACCTTATAGCCAGACGTTCGCCCAAGCGGGTTTTTGCATCATCTCCCGGGCAAGCACGACCAACACGACCCAATCGGTTTGCCCTAGAGTCCGCTACAGCTCGACAATACAGTGTGTTCCTTTGCTGCATCATGTGATGTTTGCTCCGTGATGCCGATGACTTATTTGTGTATCATTTTGCACCTGCCTGGTTTTCGCGTATCATATGGGTCAGGACACTGAATTGGATGTGCAGTCGCGAATGCAAGGCCGTCAGATGCGTTGCAGTTTCAGGGGGATTGCATGGCTGAATCGCGCAATGGCAGCGCGCGAGTGTTTGCCGAACGTTTGCTCCAGTTCCGCACAAGGAAAGGCTGGAGTCGCCGGGAGTTAGCGGCGCGAATGGGTGTTACCGATGCCGCGGTGGGATACTGGGAACGAGGGGATGGATTCCCGACGATAGGTTTGCGGCCTGTGCTCTGCAAGGTTCTCGGAGTCACGGCGAAAGATCTGCATCTTCCGCCATACAACGCGGATGATTAGCAGAAAGGGCGAAAGCCCGCTGCCTTCAGGCAGGGGGATGAAAGCCCTGTCGCCCGCAGGCGACGCCAGCAGTACTCATAACAGCGTGGCAGCTATTATGAGTACTGCTGTATCATGCTTGCATGAAAGCTCTGCGTGGGAACAACAACGTCGTCTCCATCTGTCCGTATTCGGTATCAGGTGGCGTTCTGCTCGACGTACCGACGAACTAGCAGCATGACGCTGGAGACGCTCAAACGCTCCGTGCAGAACCCCAAAAGGCACGTAGCGCATGGCCAGTAGCGCATGGCACGTAGAGTATGGCACGTAGAGTATGGCACGTAGAGTATGGCAGAGCAGGCAGCACCATCGGTACGCAAAACGTTCAAGTTCAAGTTGAAGCCGACTCCTGACCAGGAGCGGATGCTTGAACGCACCCTGATGCGCTGCCGCCATGTCTACAATGCCGCCCTTGGCGAGCGCCGCGAAGCCTACCACATGCGTGGTATCTCGCTCACCTACTACCACCAGAAAGCCGAGTTGCCCGGCATCAAAGAGGCGATGCCGGAATACGGCGAAGTCCACAGCCAGGTGTTGCAGGATGTGGTCTTGCGCGTAGACCGCGCCTTTCAAGCGTTCTTTCGCCGCGTGAAGGCGGGCGAGACCCCCGGCTATCCCCGTTTTCACGGACGTGACCGCTTCAACAGTTTCACCTATCCCCAATATAACAACGGCGCGCGCCTGGATAACGGCTTCCTGGTACTGTCCAAGATTGGGCGCGTGGCGGTGCGTTGGTCTCGTCCAATGGAAGGGGCGCCCAAGACGGTCACCCTCCGCCGGGAAGCCGACGGCTGGTATGTCTGCTTCTCGTGCGCTGAGTTTTCCGCACAACCATTGCCGCTCACCGGCCAGGAAACCGGGATTGATCTCGGCTTGGAATCGTTTGCTACCCTTGCTGATGGCACGATGATTCACCATCCGCGCTGCTACCGCAAAGCCGAGCGGCGCTTGAAGACGGCGCAACGTCGGGTCTCACGCCGGAAGAAGGGGAGCCATCGCAGGCGCAAGGCGGTGAGACTGCTGGCCAAAGCGCATCAAACGGTGAAGCGCCAGCGGCAGGACTTCCAGCACCAGGCTGCGCTCCAACTGGTGCGCGCGTACGACACGACCTATCACGAAGATGTGCAGGTCGCCAATATGGTGAAGAATCATCATCTGGCCAAGTCCATTGCAGACGCGGGCTGGAGCGGATTCCTCACCATCCTTTCCCACAAGGCAGCATGGGCCGGTCGGAAGGTGATTGCGGTGAACCCTGCCTACACTAGCCAGATGTGTTCTGGCTGTGGCGTTCTGGTCAAGAAGGGCTTGTCTGTCCGCTGGCATAGTTGCCCGGACTGTGGCACGAGCCTCCACCGAGACCACAACGCCGCGCTAACCATTCTGGCACTGGGCAAGAAGCAAAGTATGGTCGGGCAGACCGTTCAGGCGTTAACGTGGCCCGATGGGGCGAGCGTAGCCTGAGAATCCCCCGCCTTTAGGCGTGGGGAGTGTCAAGAATGTGACCGTTTAGGCGTGTGCTGATGCTCGACGATGAACAGCGCGGCGCGTCAACCAGCGATGCGGCCGAGTTGGCGCGCGGTCATGAGCCAGACGAGCGTCGCACACCCAACCAGTTGCCCAGCGTCGCGATGGGCGTCATCATCGGGCAGATCCAGCGCGCAACAGGCGCCCTTCTTCAGCATCACTTGCGCGTCGCCCTGTGGGGCGATCAATTCACCAATCAGGCTGCTGAAATCTGGCTCATGTCCCACGAGCATCAGCCCGCGCGCCTCGTGATACGTGGTGAACAGGCTCGCCAGTTGCTCCACTCCGAATCCAGGGGAGAGCGCCACCTGTTCCAAGACTGGAAGGTGCAGCGCGTGCCCAACGATCTCGGCGGTCTGGCGTGCCCGTGCCAGCGGACTTGTCACGAGCGTGTCAATGCCTGGCCCAAGCAGTCTCAATCCATTGGCGGCTGCCCGCGTTCTTTGCTGGCCCTTTTTGGTCAATGGGCGGAGGGCGTCGTTGCCTTCCCAGGTCTCACGGCTGCCTGCCAGACCGTGACGCATCAGATAGAGCCGCATGCTGGTACCCTTTCTTCCGCGAGAGCAGCCAAAGCGCTTCCAGCTAGCCAGGGACCTGGAGACCGGAGATCGTGAGCGTCAGCGCAAGGATGTCTGCCTTCGAGAGCGCGAGCGTCGCTGCGGCGTCGCCGTTGCGGCGCGCGATGGCGAGATAGCCGGAACTATCTTGATAGAGGAAAAGCGCGTCTTCTGGCCCCTCGGCAAAGGTGCGGGCACGTGCCGTGATTGTCTGCCCCGCGAGTGTGAGCGTCACCGTGGGAGCCGCAAAGACCTCCCGCACCCATCTCGCCTCCACATCGGTCAGTATATTCCCAAAATGGTCAATGTGTGTCACATGTGCAAGCAGCGTGCCTTGCTGCCAGTCCGGATGTGGCAGCGCAAGACGCACCAGCGCTTCCGGAGCGAGAGCATGCCCTAGCTCCTCGATGGGGGTGCCAGCGGCCAGCAATCCAGCGGCAGGCGCGAAGATGTCGCGTCCGTGAAATGTCGCGCTGCGCTCGGAGGAGAAATAGCGCGGATTGTCGAGCGAAACGGCGCGAGTTTCGCCTTGCTCGGTCTCGGCCAGTACATAGCTGAAGAGGCCGTTATCTGGCCCAACGAAGCTGTGTCCGCCCGTTTGCAGGGCAATGGGCAGGCGTGCGCTGCCCACGCCGGGGTCCACGACACAGAGAAAGACGCTGCCTTCGGGGAAATAGCGCCATGCGGTGTGCAGCACCCACGCGGCGGAGCGCACCTCTTGTGGGGGGATCTCGTGCGTCAGGTCGATCAGTGGGGTGCCGGGGGCAATCCCCAGGATGACCCCTTTCATGATGCCAGGATAGCCGTCGGCGGCACCAAAATCGGTGAGCAGGGCAATCAGCGGGACGGTGGACATAGGCGTCTCCATGTCTGCTCCTCGTCTTCAGTCGAGAAGCTTACAGTCGAATCGCACGACTCCTGCCTTCCGGTCGGTGATGACGCGCAGCACCTCCAGCCGGACCTCTCCGCCAATGGGAACGGGCAGATCTTCCAGGCCCACAATGCGCGCCTCGGCATGGATCTCTGGCTGATCGCGCCGGGCAATGGTGCAGCGGACGTATGGCTGCTCGACGCCCTCGAAGTATGCGCGCAGGCCGGTTTCTTTCGTCAGCACGGTTCCCTCGATGACCATAATGCGTCTCCTCTCAACCTGGCGATTCTCCGCCGCACACCCCATACACCTGCTATTGTATAAAATAACAAGCGCGACGTTACGCGCCAGAAATCGCAAGATCAGGAGTCATGTGTGGGCGAGCAGGCATCCAGAGATGGCACGCAAGACACGCGAGACAGCGTGCACGTTCCAGTACATGCCGCGATGTATGTTCCCTCAGCGCACTGGCGCTGGCAGCGTCATGGCGGTATCGCCGTACTGGTAGTGCTCTATTGTGGGCTATGGAATCTGGCGGCGCGGCTCCCGCTGAACCGCACTGATCTCGACGCCTTTTTCATACCCTCTGCACGTATTGCGCTCTCAGGCCACCCGTTCGATGTCTATTCGGTGCGCTATCTGCGGTATTACCCCAATGCCAACGGCCCTCTCAGTCTGGTGCCGCTGACGCTCGCGTCCGCTATCGCCTCATGGCAGGGTTGGCTGGGTGATATGGAGCTGCGCCGTGTCGTGGTAATGACTATCTGCGCGCCTATCGTATTGCTCATGGCGCGCGAGGCGGTCACCCTGGTCGATCAGCTGCGCGCCAAGCCGCTTGCTGGCGTCGCACGGTTCTCCGCGTATGCGGTCTTTTCGCTCTCGCCTGAGATATGGCATAGCATGCTCTTCTATGGGCATATCGAACAGCCGCTGATGCTCTGGCTGGCGCTGGCAGGCATTCGCCACCTGATGGCGCGCCATCCGTCACGCTCCGGGCTGCTGCTGGGCCTGGCACTCCTATCACGCACCAGCGCGGTGATGCTAGTCCTGCCGCTCGCGGCGCTTCTGCTGCGAGATCGAGACTGGCGGGCGCTTGCCCGGTTTGGCGGCGCGCTCGTGGGTACGGTGGCGGCGGTTCTGCTGCCATTCGTGCTCGTTGACGGGCGCGATGTGCTGTACTCCCTGGTTACGTTCCGGGGTGGGCTTCCGGTAGGCGGCGGCAGTCTCTGGGGCATCACACTGGATACGCCGCTGGAAGCGTTTGGCCAGCGCTACGATGGGCTGATGGTCGTGCTGGTGTCTCTGTTGCTGACGGCCGTTGTGCTGCGCCGCCGCGACCTCAAGCTGGGGAGTCCCGCCCTGTATCTGCTGCTGGCGCTCTCGTCGTTCTGCTTTGCGCTGCTCATCAAGACCCTCTGGCCGTACTACTTTCTGGAACCGTTCATCTTCCTCACGATATGGTGGCTCGGCGCGATGCCCTACCCGGCGGGCCGTTTTTCCGGATGGGTCCGCTGGGCGGCTGCGGTGGTCCTGCCTTGCGCCGCGATTGCATGCGCGGGCATCCGTGAGTACGGGCTGACCCTCGAAGAACAGCAGGGACTGTTCAGGTCAGAGAGCATCCTCTTGACCGTGGCGATGCTACTGGCGATGGCTGCTATTCTCTGGCTGCTGCTCGGCCGAAAATCATCAGGCAGCAAGCTCTCGTTCCAGCCCGTTCGACCAGTACGACAGGAATACACCGCTGGACGCTGATATGTCGGCTACTCCGGCTACTCTGGCCTCACCTGCTCGAATGGGCAGGCCGCATGTCCGTCGAACGATGGATGCCACCATGCCTGAGGCTGGGTATCCTCTGGATACGATTGATCACGATACATACAGCACATACAGCGCGAGCACGAGCGCGGATGAATTCCACCAGATGAAGGGGGACACTATGTTCTCGGAGCAGGAATTGACATATCTTCAAGGCCAGCGACTCGCCCGGATCGCGACCGTCGATGCGGATGGCCAGCCGACTGTTGACGCGGTAGGTTTCTCGCTGGATGATGGAAAGATTCTCATAGGCACGCATAGCCCGGTGCTCACCCGCAAGTACCGGAATGTGATGGGCGGCAACACCAATGTCGCGCTCATCGTCGATGATCTGGCATCGGTCCAGCCGTGGCGCCCGCGTGGCATCAAGATTCATGGCGTGGCAGAGGTGGTCGAGCGCAATGGCCACTTCGGCCCCGGCAGCTACCTCGTCATCACCCCGAAAGTGTCTTGGAGTTGGGGCATCGAGCCACACGAAGGCGGCTTCGGCGCAAAGAAAACTGTCTGGTAGCCAACTGGCGCTCCTTGCGAACCGCTACCCCCTCCCCAATGTGATTCCTACGGAACAGGAATTGGCATGCGGGTTATTAGGGATGAGCGAGGAACTCCCGACATCCTGTCTCAAAGAGCCAGCGCTCATAGTGCTCCGGTGACCAGCCACGCTCCTGCACAAGTGCGCGGTAAACCTCTGTCCCTGCAAGAGCATAAAACACGTCTGCCGCCGTCTCGGCGCTCAGCCCAGGCCGAAGTCCGCCCTCTTGAGCGATGACTGACATGGCGCGGCGCATCGCCTCAAGATGCCGCTGCTGCCAGAGTTCCCAGAGGCGTGCCACCTCCGGATCACTGCCGCGTTGGCTGCGCAGGATGTCCGTGATGAGCCAGGATCGCTCATTCAAACGCCGCAGGATGCGCGCTCCTATGCGCATCTGCTCCACTGGATTGGAGTTCTGTGTCACCTGCTCGACGCTGAGCTCGGGCGCGCCAACGATCTCCTCGGCCAACGCGCCCACCACCGCCACCCTCCCAGGGAAGTGAATATAGATGGTTGCCAGCGAGACGCCCGCCCGCCGCGCAATCGCCTCCATCGTCACCGCCGCATATCCTTGCTCCTCGAAGAGAGCCTCGGCAGCAGCCAGGATACGCCGCCGCGTCGCATCGGCCTGTTGCCGGCGCTTGGGCGAATCATAGCGACGTGTTTGATTGTCAGATCGCTTGTTGACAGGCATCGCAATTCAGTATACACTCCTTCTAGCAATTTGGGTAGATGTCGCTTCTAGCGAATTTAGCCTAGCCGTTTGTGGGTCGCAAGGCGCAGCCGATGAAGAATCTGGCTATCTACCTGCGCCGACGAGGAGTATCTCGCGGGACACAAGGGAAGGGAGATACGAGATGTTTTGGCTCGTCGCTGTACAGTGGCTACATGTGCTGCTCGGCATCCTCTGGTTCGGCAGCACGCTCTACATCAATGTGATTTTCATACCCGCCGTGATGCCGCTGTCGCGTGACAAACAGCAAGAGATCGCGGCGCGGATAAGCCCGGCGACAACTCGCGTTCTGCGACCGACGGCAATTCTTGTCATTGTGCTTGGCTTCATTCGAGGAACTTTCCTCGGCCAGATCCACAGCTTCCAGGATGTCGTCGCTACGAGGTACGGTGTGACATGGCTTGTGGCTCTCATTGGGGCAATTTTGCTCTTTGCCTTCATTGAGGTGGTCTTTGACCCCGACATCAGACGCTTGAATACGGCGAAATCGGACGCCGAGTATGACTCCACGTTGCGACGCGTGCAGATCTATGCCGTCATCGAGCTCGTTGGCTTCTTCGCGGTCTTCACCTGCATGATTCTCATGCGACTCGGCCTCTGACTGGTCCGGCAGCGGCCCACTCCTGGTCTGTGGACACTCCACAATTAGCGCGGGCGAAAGGGGCAGCCATGAAGGCGTTCTACGAAATCGGATATCGCTTCTTCCGTATGCCCTGGGAGCAGGGCCCGCGTGACGAGTTGGTGCGGTTGGTGGAGAGCGGGCGGATTCGTCCATGCCGGGCAATAGACCTCGGCTGTGGTACTGGGAGCAACGCCATCTATCTTGCGCGGCACGGATTCGACGTCACCGGTCTGGATTACGCGACCGCCGCGATTGCTAAAGCGCGACTCCGGGCGGCTGACGCCGGGGCAAGCGTCTCGTTCATCGTCCATGACCTGACCCACCTGGGTGGCGTCTCTGGCGTCTTCGACTTCCTGGTGGACTACGGCACATTCGATGACCTCACACCCGTAGCCCGCGACCGCTATCTAGACACCTTGCTTGCACTGAGCCATATAGGCAGCCAGTACCTGCTGTGGTGCTTTGAGTTTCAGATGCGGTGGTGGGAACGATTTATTCCATTCTTCCCGCCACCGCTCGCGTCTGACGAGGCCCAGCAGCGCTTCGGCCGGCACTTCGCGATCGAGCGGATCGCGGGTGAGCAGCACCGCGTCGGATGGCCGCCCGGCTGGGCAGCTTATCTCATGACGCGGCGTGCATGAAGCGGACATCTTGGAGAGCTGGGCGATCCGTCGCCCTAGCCTATGCCAGCTTCAGCGTAGCGGCGGTGCCGAATGAGCCGGTACGCCGTAAGCGAACGAGATCAATAGAGGAGGTGTCTTCATGACCGGTGGCCGCATGAGAGGCACAATGGGGCAGGCTGGGTACCAGCCAACCAGGGTCATTCTCGCTCTCGTCGTGGCCTGGCTCGGCCTGTGGGTGCACGAGTTGTATCGCGTACCTTCGATGTTCGGCCTGACTCCCGACGTGAGCCTGCCGCTCTTTGCTATCGCCATTGCACTGCTCATCTGGTGGCTTCTTGCGACGAACAAGCGCACACCCAGCATTGCGCTGCTCGTCTATGCGCTCATCAACGGTATCGGCGGGTTCCTCAGCGTGCTGCCGTTGCCATTCATCCCCTTCGTGCCTGAGCAGGAGGTGGCGCATTATCTCATCCATGCGATCTACGCTCTCTGCCAGATCCCGCTGATCATAGTGGCAAGTGTGGCAATCATGGCGCCCTCCAGCGGCAAGCAATCAAGGGCATGATTGTTCGCGTGACTCGTTTGGCTCGTGTGGCTCGGTCTGATTGGGGGAATGCTGGGGTGGCAATGCGCGGAGAATACGTTCTGCTATCCTATCTGGTTGTGGCGTACAATACAGGCGGGAATGTGTTTCATAGAGAGAAGCCTGGACGATGCGACTATCCGATGATGTCATGCCCGTCTCGTACCTGATGGATGAGGACGCGCATACACTCTATATTACCTGGTCAGACGGCCACGAAAGCAAGCATCCGTACGAATCGCTGCGCCGGGCCTGCCCCTGTGCATGGTGCGCGGGAGAGGGCGGCCAGAAGGGCAGTGTCGACAAAGATACGGTCTTTCTCGATCAGCAAACGACGCTCTATGAGCTTGTGCCTGTTGGCCGTTATGGGTTGACGCCGGTCTGGGGCGATGGCCATCGTACCGGCATCTACACGTATGAGCGGCTGCGGGCGCTGTGCCAGTGTGACGAGTGTCGCCTGTTGCGCGGCGAGCGATGACACGACAACGCGACGACCCGAGAGCGTTGCTTGTATTGAAGTCAGGGGAAACACAACAACTATGAGTGAGTCCGCAACGTCGGAGGCAATAGGCCAGATCTGGCAGGCGCGCGTCGAGGTGACGCTGAAGCCGGTGGTGCTCGATCCCCAGGGTGATGCCGTGCTGCATGGCCTGCACCAGCTTGGCTTCAACGATGTTTCGCGTGTGCGTGTCGGCAAGTATCTGGAATTGACGCTCTCCGCCGCGACGCAAGTTGATGCCGAGGCGATGGTGAAGCAGATGTGCGAGCGCCTCTTGGCAAATCCAGTGATTGAGAGTTATTCTTTCAATGTGGAACCGGGAAACCCGCCCACAGCCTAGGCGGCTAGCCATGGGACTGTGACAGCGGTACAAGACAACCCCGGTTACCGATATGACCTTCGGGGCAGGGTGTAATTCCCGACCGGCGGTATGGCGCGAGAGCGCCCAGCCCGCGAGCTTCATCTGAAGATGAGGCAGATCCGGTGAGAGGCCGGAGCCGACGGTAACAGTCCGGATGGGAGAAGGTCGAAGCGTCGTCATACCCTCTGCTCAGGAGGGTGTGTTGCGGCGTGTTCGCCTGCGAGCCGCCCCAGGTCGGTACCTTCGGCTGAAGGGGCGCACCTCCTGATCGCAGGCGGCGTCTCCTCAACCGTAGTAGCCCGAGGAGGCGCCTGTATGGCACTACTTTCTACGTCACCTCCATCTACGGAGCGGTCAACAACACCGCCACCTACCACCGCGCCACCCGGCGTTCGTCGCGCCGGGATGAAGATTCAGCGTGCCAGCCCCCGTGTGGTGTTTCGTCGCCTGGGCAATCTGGCGCCAGCGCTTGTCCTTGGCCTGGTGCTCCTGGCGTTCTGGCAAGCGGTGACAGCCAATGGCTCCATTTCGCCATATGTGTTGCCGACGCCCACCGATGTAGCGCGCTCATTCTGGCACTCACTGAACGATGGACTATTGCTCGGCTACACTGTGGCGACCCTGGAAGAGAGTCTCATCGGCTTCGCGCTGGGAGCGTGTATCGCTGTGCCGCTCGGCTATGGCATTGCCCGGAGCCGCCTGATCAGCCGCGCAATCGAACCTTATCTGGCAGCCAGCCAAGCCATCCCGGCGGTTGCGCTTGCGCCGTTGCTCGTGCTCTGGCTTCCCTATGGCTTGCCGCCAATTGCCGTGTTGTGTGCGCTGATCGTCTTCTTCCCGGCGGTGGTTACCACTGCGCTCAGTGTGCGCATGCTCGACCGCGAAGTCCTCGACGCCGCTCGATCCGACGGCGCGGGACGCTGGGCGCTGTTGCGCCACATCGAGTTTCCACTGGCGCTGCCGGGGATCCTTGCGGGGCTGCGCACCAGCCTGACGCTCTCGATCACCGGAGCCATTGTGGGCGAGTTTGTGACCGGGGACCGCGGGCTTGGTGGGCTACTCAATATTGCACGCGGGCAGCTCGATTCCGCGCTGGTTTTTGCCACGCTGCTCATGCTCGCGCTGCTTGCCGCCACACTCTACGTGCTGGCTCGGTTGATCGAGCGGCGCGTGTCATATCTGGAGGTCGACTGATTCCATGACCCTCAATACCCTTCGCAGAGATCCTGGCCGGTCCCGTCGCGCCGTAGCAGGCGCGGCACTGGGGCTGCTCGCGCTGGTGATCTCGCTGGCTGGCTGCGGAACAAGCGCCAGCAGCAATGGCACAGCAAAGTTGACTGTCGGGCTGACCTACGTGCCCAACATTCAGTTCGCGCCGTTCTACGCCGCGCAGGCGCTCGGCTACTATCGAGACGCTGGCCTGAGCGTCACCTTCCACCACCACTCTCCCGGTCAGGATGAATTCGGCGCGCTCATCTCCGGGCAGGAAGATGCCATTTTCGCGGGTGGCGATGAGGTTTCCCAGGCGCGCGCGCGTAAGGTGCCAATCGTGGATGTGGCGACGGTCTTTACGCGCTATCCCGTCGTGGCGATTGTGCCCGCGAGCTCGTCTATTCATTCGGCGGCTGACCTACGCGGCCATACCATCGGCGTTCCCGGCAAGTACGGCGCGACCTACATCGGCCTGCTGTCGATGCTCTCCGCCGCTGGCCTCAAGGAGTCCGATGTCAACGTCCAGCCTATTGGATATACCCAGGTGACGGCGCTGCTGACACACAAGGTGGATGTGGTGATGGGCTACGCCAATAACGAGCCGCTGCTCCTGCAAAAGGCGGGCATGGGCGTGCGCACGCTCGACGTCAACAACGCCGAGCATCCACTGATCTCGAATGGGTTGGCTGCGATGCAGCCAGTGCTCGCGTCGCGTGGTGGCGACATCAAGAAGCTGGTGGCGGCGACGCTCAAGGGTGTGCAGTATGTGCTGGCGCATCCGCAGGACGCCGTAAACCTGAGTAAAGCATTCGTACCTGGCCTCGATACCGCTTCCAACACGGCGGACGCGCTGGCGGTGCTTCAGGCGACCCTGCCCTACCTGCAGAGCGCGAGTGCGAAGCCAGGCTATAACGACCCGGCGAAGTGGACCGCGATGGTTCGCTTCCTTCAGGATCAGGGGCAGCTAGTTGGTCCGGTGGATGCCAGCAAAGCATTCAGCAATGACTATTTACCCTGACGACGAAGTATCAGGGTAGGTTAGGCAGAAATCAACGCTTGGGCGCAAGCGTGGGGACGGTCATAGAACCGTCCCCTCTTCGTATGTTCGCCTGCCCATTACCCCTGCACATTCTTGATGCTGAGGTTCGTGAAGACGACCTCGATGCCGTCATAGCCAAGCAGACCAGTCTTGCCGCTCTTGAATGTGGAATCGTCGGCAATGCCGACTTGTGTGCCGTTGATCGACAAGACGAAGTGGCTGCCCCTGGCCGAGACGGACAGTGTGTTGACCTGGTTGAGTCCCTTCTTGATGGCGGAGTTTGAGGTGAAGGTGACTATGTCGGTAAGCGTTCCATTGACAACTTTGCTGAAACGCCACTTGCCATTACCGTCGATCCCAAACTCGTAATAGTTGCCTTTGCCGTTCCGGCGGATAACCAGCCCGTAGGTGCGGGTGATAGGGCCGGAAATTTGTTTCACCGAGACCGTCGTAACGGAGTCGCCTACCGCATCGGCGGGTGAGTAGCAGATGAAGCCAGCGTTGATGTGATAGGCGCTGTCTTTGAAGAAGCAGTTGGAGTCGTTGGTCCAGTCAGACTTCGTGCTGCCGTCCAGGGTGTCCTGATAGATGATGCCCGGCCCGCTGTGCGCGTTTCCGAGGGTGACACCGCCGATCACAAGGCCGCCGGGCCGGTTCTGGATGTAGGCGAAGCCACCGCCGATCAGGCAAATGACCAGTGCCAGGGTCACCAGCCAGCCGACGACACAACCTGCGCGGCTCTTGTTCTGTGGCCGCGCCTGCGCCTTGTCAGCCCACTGCTGTGGATCTGCGGCGAGATAGCTCGCTTGCGCTGGCGTTGGTGTTG
>DASUWS010000016.1:0-66271 GCA_036378295.1 Ktedonobacterales bacterium | reverse complement strand
TCGGAGGACCCAGATCCTCGACGCGGCGACACGAGTCTTTGCAAGTAAGGGGTTCAATCGCGCGACGATTCGTGATGTTGCGCAGGCCGCTGGCATCGCCGACGGCACGATTTACAACTACTTCGCGAACAAGACTGACCTACTCATGGGGCTGCTCGATCGCCTCAACGACACCGAGCGGCGGCCAGTTAGTCTCGCCCAGGTGGCGGATACGTCATTGGCGGGCTTCTTCCGCGCTTACCTGTGCGAGCGCGTCGAGGCGCTGTGGTCCAACGCCGATCTGTTCCGTGCCGTGCTGCCGGAGTTGCTGGCGAATCCTGACCTGCGAGCGCGCTACTACGATGAAGTGGTCGCGCCGACCATGACTTTAGCCGAAGCTGCCATAGGTGGACTCATCGCCAGTGGAACGGTACGTGACCTTGATCTCCCGTTGAGCATGCGCATCGTGGCTGGGTCAGTCCTCGGTCTGATGGTGCTGCAACTCCTCGGCGACGAGACGCTGGCTGCGCGCTGGCAGGAGATTCCCGATGTGCTCGCCGATCTATTGCTCCCGGGCCTTCTGACAGAAATGCCGACGAGTGAAGACACAAACTGACGGTTATACATGAATTAGCCTCAGCAGAGTTGAGCGACAGAAACGAGTCATGAGATGACAGATCGTGGCAACGCGATCAGCGCCGAGCGGCTGGCCAAGCGCTACGGCGCGCATTGCGCGGTGGACGATGTCTCGCTGCGCGTCGGATATGGCGAGATCTACGCCTTCCTCGGTCTCAATGGCGCCGGCAAGACGACGACCATTCGTATGTTGTTGGGCATGATCCGGCCTACGAGCGGTGCAGCTACGCTGCTCGGCAAACGCGTCCATGCGGATGCCCATGAGCTGTGGGCGCAGGTGGGCTATCTCGTCGAGACGCCACATGCCTATCCCGAGCTGACCGTCCGCGAGAACCTGGAGGTGTTTCGCCGCCTGCGTGGACTGCGCGATCCCAAAGCGGTCGAGCGCATCATCGAACGGCTCGGGTTGTCTACTTACGCCGATCAGCGCGCTGGCACGCTCTCGCTAGGCAATGCGCAGCGCCTGGGACTGGCAAAGGCGCTGTTGCACGGTCCGGCGCTGCTGCTTCTCGACGAGCCGGCCAACGGGCTCGACCCGTCGGGCGTCGTCGAGGTACGCGAGTTGCTGCGCGAGTTGGCGCACGAGCAGGGGGTCACGATCTTCCTGTCGAGCCACCTGCTCGGTGAGGTGGCGCGCATCGCCACCCGCTTCGGCGTGATTCACCAGGGCCGACTGCTGGAGGAATTGAGCGCGGCGGAGATGGAACGCCAACGCACGCGCTGGTTGGAGGTGGACGCGCGTGATCGCGTGGGTGCTCGCTCGATCCTGACTGCGGCTGGTCTCGTGGTTGATAGTTGCGCCGGGCTTGCGAACGAGCGGAATGGGATGGCTGGGGCGCTTCGCCTCTCCGACGCACATGCGATCGCGCATCCTGAGGAAGTGGCGCGGAGGCTCGTCGGGGCAGGGATAGATCTGACGCGGCTGAGCGTGGAAGAAGAGGACCTGGAGTCACAGTTTCTGCGGCTGGTCGGCGCGACGCTGGGAGGAGACAATGATGCTTGCTGAACTGCGCGTGGCGCTGTGGGCCGAGACGCTGAAGGCGCGCCGCGCTCGCATGCCAGCGGTGACACTGGTCGGATTCGCGCTTGTACCGTTGATGGGCGCGCTCTTCATGAAGATCCTGCTCGATCCCGCTTGGGCCGCGCGTTTCGGTGCGCTGACCACGAAGGCACAGTTCTCGGCGGCGCATGGCGACTGGCCCACCTACTTCGGTCTGCTGACGCAGGCTCTAGCTGTGGGTGGCTTCATTATTTTTGGCTTGGTCGTGATCTGGCTCTTCGGGCGTGAATACAGCGACCATACTGCGAAGGACCTGCTGGCGCTGCCTACGCCGCGTGCAACGATTGTGACGGCGAAGCTATGCCTGGTCGTGATCTGGTGTGCTGTCCTGACCCTCTGGATATACTTGCTTGGCCTTGTCCTCGGTGCGCTGATCGGACTGCCCGGCTGGACGCTAGATGAATGGCTCCGCACTGCAGTGAGGTATGGAGCGACAGCGTGTTTGACCATCGCGCTCACGCTGCCGCTTGCCTGGGCGGCGAGCGCCGGACGTGGCTATCTCCCAGCGATTGGCGTGACGGTCCTGCTGGTCTTCCTCTCGCAGGTGCTCTCCGTGCTCGGACTTGGCCCCTGGTTTCCCTGGGCGGCTCCAGCACTGCTTAGTGGTGCGGCAGGCCCTGAGGCGCAGAACCTCGGCGTAGGGACCTATCTGCTCGTCACCGCGACAGTGTTTGGTGGAGTCGCTGGAGCCATCGCCTGGTGGCGTAGCGCTGATCAGACCTGAAATGGCGTGAGCATGAGTTCGACACTCGCGGCTCACTGTCACTTCTCCGTAGGCAGCAGGGTAGGGTACACCTAGGTCGCGCGCCTCTCGTGCTGTGTGAAAAGCCCCCGACAGAAAAGGCCTATTACCGCTCGTTGCGCACGGGGCCGGAATAGGCGAGACGTTCTATATATGGAAGCGATGTTCGTTGGAGCGGGAGACGGGACTCGAACCCGCGACGCCCTGCTTGGAAGGCAGGTACTCTACCAACTGAGCTACTCCCGCAAGGGCCACCATGAACAATGACGGTGGCTTGCGCTGAACATTGTACCATATCCCGCCGCAGGCGTGTAGCCCCCGGTCGTATCTGCGTGCTCCTCTCGCCTCTCCGCCCACCATCTCACGTTTCCGTCACAACATGGCGGGCATCTCCCGACACATCACGAGCGCATCTCCTGACACCATCACGGCTGCCCAAGCGATAGGCTTTTGCATGGAAGGGAAAAAGTCACAAATACCACGCGCGGCGTTGCCCCGCGCTGTACAGGAGATTCCGATCATGTCGTCCGTGGTCTTTGGCAGGATGCTTATGGCATCCTCACTGGCGGTGCATATCGTCTTCGCGGTCACGGGCATCGCGCTGCCTCTGTTAGTCTCAGCGGCGGAGCTGCTAGGCATCGTGCGCCGTGACGAACACTATACCCTGATGGCGCGCCGCTGGACCCGTACGATGCTCGTGCTCTTCGCCGTAGGCTCGGTCACGGGCACCATCGTCGGCTTCCAGATCACACTCCTCTGGCCGGGTTTTATGGCGCTTGCGGGCAAGGTCATTGCCCTGCCGTTTGCCATCGAGATCTTCCCGTTCTTCGTGGAGGCGATCTTTCTGGCGATCTACGTCTATGGCTGGGACCGCATCCGCAATCGCTGGCTGCATTGGCTCTCGTCGTTGCCTATTATCGTGGCCGCCGCGTCGTCCGGGCTGCTGATTACCATCGTCAACGCCTTCATGAACTCGCCCGCTGGCTTTACCCTGAAGAACGGGCAACTGGCGGACGTTGACCCGATAGCGGCTATCTTCAATCCCACCATGCCCGACGAGATTGCTCACGTGCTGGTGACGGCGTATCTCTGCACGGGCATCGCGCTGGCAGGGCTGGCGGCGTTCGGTCTGCTGCGCAAACGCGGGTCAGCGGCGTATCACCAGCGAGCGCTTCGCCTTGGGATGGCGGCCAGCGCCATCGCATCTACGCTCGCCATCTTCACGGGAGATCGTTCGGCAAAGGCGCTGGCGCTCTACCAACCCGAGAAGCTCGCGGCAATGGAGGCGCTCTTCGAGTCAAAGTATGCCGCGCCCCTGACAGTCGGCGGCGTGATCGATACCGCGCATCAGCGGGTCATCGGCGGCATCGAGCTACCAGGGCTCCTGAGCTGGCTCGCCTTTGGTCGCACCGATGCACAGGTGCGCGGCCTGGACACCTTCGCCCAGAGCCAGTGGCCCCCGCTCCTCGTCCACTACACGTTCGACGCGATGGTAGGCATTGGTATGTGGCTTGGCACGCTGACGCTCGGCTTCTGGGCGCTCTATTTCCTGCGGCGAGAGTGGCTCTCGCGGCGTGCGTTCCTCTGGGCCATCGCGCTCTCGCTGCCGCTTGGCTACGTGGCGATGGAGCTGGGATGGATGACGACCGAGATTGGCCGCCAGCCCTGGATCATCTACCACATCATGACCGTGGCCGAGGCGTTCACCAGCGCGCCGTATGTGCCGCAGTTGTTCTTCCTGTTCATCGCGCTCTACGCCGCTCTTTCGGCGGGAACGGTGATCGTTTTGCGGCGCTACTTCCGCGCGCACCCGTTGCCTGAGGAGGTGACGGGCGAGGCTAGCAAGGCAGGCAATGATGGCGGGCTGGGCGTTCCATCCGAACCGGATACTCCGCCGCTACCAGCGCCAGCCGCGCGCCGCGAACGCCGGGTGCCGGATCGCCGCCACACTCACCGTCCGACCACTCGCACGCCACGAAAGGTAGAATCACATGGATAGCCGCGCTCTCGTCGCTTTCGGCCTCATCTGGGGTCTGCTCACCATCTACGCGCTGCTGGCCGCGCTTGATTTTGGCGCTGGATTCTACCGCTGGCTCGCCTATCGGCGCGGACGGGATGAGGCGCACACGATTGCTGATGACTTCCTCACGCCCGTCTGGGAAGTGGTGAATGTCTTTCTGGTGTTGCTTGTCGTGGGGACGATTGGCTTCTTCCCGTTGTCTGCCGCGATCTTCGGCACGTCGCTGCTGCTCCCGTTCTCCCTTGCGGTCATCGTGCTCACAGTTCGCGGCGTCGCCATTGGCTTCTCCCATCTGGGGAAGCACCCATCGCGGCCCTACGAAACCGCTATCGGCATCGGTGGATTGCTCGCTCCCGCGCTGCTCGTGAGCTTCGTCGCGGCGAGTGAAAGCGGCGCAATCACGTTTGATGCTGGAGTAGTCCATGTCTCGCAAGGGCTGCTCTGGTTCTCGCCGCTCTATCTGGCGCTCGCGCTCCTGGCTGTTGTAACCACCACCCATCTCAGCGCGTTGCTGCTGTATCGCCGGGCGCTGCTGCGCTCCGCAGCGAAAGCGGCAGCCTTCTATCGCCGGGCTGCGCTGCACAGCGGGCTGGTGAGTGGAGCGCTCGCCATGGTGCTATTGCTTGCGCTGCGATGGGTCGCGCCAGATCACTTGAGCGCGCTCATAGGCCTCTGGCCACTGCTATTGGCTGTCGCGCTCGGCTGGGCGCTGGACCTCTGGATGCTGACCCATCGCAACGGTGCTCGTCGCGGCCCGCTGGCGCTGTTCGCGGGACTTTCCGCCTGGGGCCTGGCCATCGTGCTTTTCGGCCTGACCCGGCTGCCGTGGCTGCTCTACGGGCAGGTGCGGCTGGATGAGGCGCTCACCCCGCCCGCCATGTTCACCGCGCTGATCGTGACGGTAGCGATTGGCATGCTCGTGCTCGTGCCATCGCTTGTGTTGCTCTACATGGTGCTCCTGCGTCCCGCTGAGCCCACTTCCGCCGGGACAAGCGCGGCATCTGAGCGCCAGCGGACGCGGGATCGCACAGCGGTCACCGCTGGCTCGTGACCACATTCGTCAGCGGGCGGCTTCTCCCTTCACCCCCTCCTCGACACGGGGAGGGGGTTTGTGTGTCTGCATGCGGTGTTGTATTCGCTTGCCCTCCTTGCGAGTAGCACGGCGCGCATACTATCATGAAGAAGTTGGGTTGGCGGGCGCGTGTTCCCATTGAGGAGCGTGTCCGACGAACTGTGGAAGTGAGGCGCTATACGCATGCCTGGCGAACACGATGTGCGGCGGTTGGCCGCTACCGTGCGCGGCTCCGTGCAGGGCGTGGGCTACCGTTACTACGTGCTGCAGCATGCTCGCGCGCTTGGCCTGACCGGATTCGCCCGTAACGAGCGTGATGGGTCGGTGACGGTGGTTGCCGAGGGGCCGACCTACCTGCTCACGCAGTTGGTGGACGCGTTGCGGCGTGGCCCTGAGGACGCCGCCGTGCGGGACGTTCAGCACGTATGGGAGCCGGCGACGCGGGAGTTCCCAACATTCCGCGTCGCGGCTTCGATCTGACTGATACGAATAGCCGTTTCGGTGAACGAGCAGAGATACAGAGATAAGAGACGCAGATGAGTATTGACCGCAAGACCGTGGACCACGTGGCGATGCTGGCGCGGCTCGCGCTGACCGAGGAAGAACGCGAGCACACCCAGGAGCAGCTTTCGGCGATTCTGGAGCACATCAACGTCATCGCGGAGGCTGATACCAGCCAGGTCCCTGCCACAGCGCACATCCTGCCGCTTGAGAATGTCATGGCGGCGGATGTGCCCTGGAAGTGTTGTCCGGTGGAGGAGCTTCTGGCGAACGCTCCAGCACGAGAAGGTGAATATTTCCGCGTGCGGGCGGTGCTCGAAGAGTAAGTGGCCCAATGCGCGACCATATCATCTCTGGATGGGTGTAGATAGAGGAGACTGCTGTGGCGGAACTCTGGCAATTATCCATTAGTGAGGCGCTTGAAAAGCTGGCTCGCCGCGAAATATCCGCTGCCGAGTTGACGCGCGCTCACCTCGACCGTATCGACGCCGTCGAAGGCCGCGTGCGCTCGTTCGTGACCGTCACCGACCGGGATGCGCTACGTGAGGCCGAGCAGATCGACCAGATGCGCGCCGAAGGCAAGCCGCTTGGCCCGCTGGCTGGGATTCCGCTGGCACTCAAGGATGTGCTCTGTACCAAGGGTGTGCGTACGACATGCTCGTCACGCATGCTCGAAGGCTTTGTCCCACCCTACGATGCCACGGTTGTCACCCGTCTGCGCCAGGCAGGCGCGATTTCGGTTGGTAAGACGAATATGGACGAGTTCGCGATGGGTTCCTCCACCGAGAACTCTGCATTCTTCCCGACGCGCAATCCGTGGGATCTCGATCGCGTGCCCGGCGGTAGCAGCGGCGGCTCAGCGGCGGCGGTCGCGGTGGGCGAGGCGATGGGCTCGCTCGGATCGGATACAGGTGGCTCGGTGCGGCAACCGGGCGCGCTGACCAATACCGTCGCGCTCAAGCCAACCTATGGCCGTGTCTCGCGCTTCGGCCTGATCGCGTTTGCCTCGTCGCTCGATCAAATCGGGCCGTTTGCCCGTTCAGCGCGCGACGCAGCCCACCTGATGAACGTCATCGCGGGCTACGATCCGCTCGATTCGACCTCGGTGAATCGCCCCACGCCAGACTACCTCGCCGCGCTGACCGGCGATGTGAAGGGGATGCGCATCGGCGTGCCCAAGGAGTATTTCGTCGAGGGCGTCGAGCCTGGTGTCAAGCAGGCGGTGGAAGAGGCGATTCAGACGTTCGTGGGGATGGGCGCGGAGGTCGGTGAGGTCTCGCTGCCGCATACGCGCTACGGCGTCGCGGCCTACTACATCATCGCGCCAGCGGAGTGCAGCGCGAATCTGGCGCGCTACGACGGCGTGAAATATGGCCTTTCCGTGCGTGATGGCGCGCAGGATCTGGTAGAGGCAACCTCCATCACCCGCGCCAGGGGATTTGGCGTCGAGGTCAAGCGGCGCATTCTGCTGGGCACCTATGCGCTCTCAGCAGGCTACTACGACGCGTATTATCTCAAAGCAGAGAAGGTGCGCACGCTCATCAAGCGCGACTTCGATGAAGCATTCAAGAAGTATGATCTGCTGATTGGGCCGACATCACCGACGGTCGCGTTCAAGCTGAATGAAAAGCTCTCCGACCCGTACGCGATGTACCTCAACGATGTCTTTACCATCCCGGTGAATCTCGCGGGCAACTGCGCTATCTCGATTCCGGGCGGCTTCAGCGAGGGATTGCCTGTTGGCCTGCAACTGATCGGGCCGTCGTTTGGTGAGGAGACGCTACTGCGCGCGGCTGATGCCTTCGAGCACGTGACCGACTTCCACACGCGCTGGCCCGAGATGCCATCGCCGAAACGTGCCGCTAAATCGCGCAAGTAGCGGGATACGATGCCGCCGGAGAAACGACGTGGATCACCACGCGCAGGGCTGGCGCTGGCCGTCGAGTTTCTGACGGTAGTGCCCGTTGGCCCTCGTCATGTCCGTGTTCAGGAGGCCGCCTCGAGTGAGGGGACACCCGATATGGCGCGGGCGCTGCCCTGGTTTCCGCTAGTAGGCGCGTTGCTGGGGTTGGCGCTCATCGGTCTGGATTGGGTGCTTTCCTTCGTCTTTCCGCCCGGTATTCGGGCTGTGGCGCTGCTGGCCTTCGACGCGCTGGTGACGGGGATGCTGCATCTGGATGGCTTCGCGGATTGCTGCGATGCGCTCCTGGGCACGCAGACCGTCGAGCGGCGGCTGGAGATTCTGCGTGATAGTCGCGTCGGGGCCTATGGAGTTTTCGGCGGCGCGCTGCTGCTGATTGCGCGATTCGCCGCGCTCACCGCGCTCTTCGGCTCGCCACGCGTGCTGGCGCTGCTTATCGCTCCGGTGCTTGGCCGCTGGGGGATGGTCTATGCCGTCACGCGCTACCCGTATGCGCGTGCTGCTGGCGCAGGTACACCCTTCCGCAGCCGAGGGATTGCTCGCCTCACCCTGGCAGGCGTTGCTATGCTCGTCTTGGTCGTGGCCAGCGCCGTCGCCGTGGGTAGTCGCGGTCTGGGTATCGGCCCGACGTGCGCGCTGGCGGCGCTGCTGTTGGTTGCCGCGCTTGTCGTGCTGCTGGGCTGGCTGGCGTGGGCCAGTCGCCGCCTTGGCGGCGGGCTGACAGGCGATACCTATGGCGCGGCTTGCGTCCTGGTAGAACTCGCAGTGCTCGTGCTGGCACCGCCTTTGACGATGGTAGCACTGCGGTTGGCTGGTGGATAGCTGGCTGATGACAGGCGAGCGGAAGCCCCAGGGCATCGTTTTCGCACGTGAAGCGGGCCGGGGGAGATTATTCGTCTCGCTCGCTGACGCCTGCCTCGGCAAAGGTCGCCATCTGCCGGTGAGCCGCGAGGGCCGCCTCGAGAATCCCCATCGCCAGCGCGGCGCCGGTTCCCTCGCCCAGTCGCAGGTCGAGGCTCAACAGGGGGGAGAGTCCCAGCACATCGAGCAGCACACGATGCCCACGCTCCACCGAGAGATGTCCGGCGATGAGGTAGTCGCGCACGCCGGGACAAAGTTTCTCCGCGACCAGCGCCGCCGATCCCGCGATGAAGCCGTCCAGCACAATGGGCATACGTCGCGCTGCCGCGCCGAGGATCACGCCGACGAGTCCGGCGATCTCCAGGCCGCCGACCTTCACCAGCACGTCTAGCCCATCATCTGGATGCGGCGCGTTGACGGCGAGTGCCCGCTCGATGACCGCGACTTTGTGCGCCAGTTGCGCGTCGTCGATGCCCGTCCCGCGCCCAGTGACTTCGGCTGGCGAGGCTCCCGCCAGCACTGCGGTAATCGCGCTGGCGGCTGTCGTGTTGCCGATACCCATCTCGCCCGTTGCCACCATCCGTACTCCATCCCGCGCCAGAGACGCGATGGCTTCGATGCCGACGGCGATAGCATCTTGCGCCTGCTTGCGGGTCATCGCAGGACCAACCGCAAAGTTCGCTGTTCCTGGCGCGATCTTGCGTGAGATCAGGTGGGGATGCGCCAGCGGTCCGGCCACGCCGATGTCTACGACGACGACACGCGCGCCGACGACACGTGCCAGCGCGTTGATCGCCGCCCCGCCGTGCAGAAAGTTCAGCACCATTTGCGGCGTCACCTCGGCGGGATACGCGCTCACCCCTTCGGCCGTGACGCCATGATCGCCAGCCATCACGACGACCGCTTTCTGATCGAGTCTCGGCTGCTCCTCAGCGGTGATGCCCGCCATCTGGATGGCCAGCGATTCGAGGCGGCCCAGACTGCCTGTGGGTTTCGTCAATTGCGCCTGGCGGTCGCGCGCCGCGGCCATCGTATTGGCGTCGAGCGGGCCAATGGTTGCGATGGTGCTGGCAATATCGGCGCGAAGTGGCTCGTGCATGTGTTACAACCTTTCGTGGAGGGAATCGCTGGCTGCGTTCTCGTTCAAGCTCGTGCATTGGCACGCTGCGTGCTAGATCGTAACGGGAGTGAACAGAAACACTCAATGCTCGAAAGGATAATCAACGTATGCCTACCAAACAGGTGACACTCAACGCGGATCGCCGAACGATTTTTGGCAAGCGGGTGAAGCAACTGCGTCGCGAGGGCATCCTTCCGGCCAATATATATGGCAACCAGAAGGACTCGGTCGCTGTTCAGGTGGATGCCTACCACATGGAGCGCGCGCTCAAAACGCATGGTCCAACGCAGCTTTACCAACTGGTCATCGCTCCGGATGGTGCCAAGGAGACAGTGGTGGTGCGCCACATTACGCGCCAGCCCGCGACCAATTTCATCCAGCATATTGACTTCTTCCATGTCAATCTGACCGAGCCCATTCGGGCGAAGGTGCCTGTGCGCCTGGTCGGCGAAGCGCCCGCCGTGAAGATCCATGATGGTGTGCCGATCCAATCACTAGATTACGCGGAGGTCGAGGCGCTGCCCGGTGATCTGCCGGAGGCGCTGGAGCTTGACATCAGCGATATGGAGGACGTGAATACCTCGCGTCACGCCAGCGCGCTGAAGCTGCCGCGAAAGGTGAAGCTGGTGACGCCAGAGGACGAGATTGTCGTGAGCATCCAGGCGCCGCGTGTTGCCGCCGAGGAAGTACCCGCCGCTGTCCCGGCTGCCCCGGTGGTTGAAGGCGAAGCGTCTGCCGAGGAGTCGCCCGCGACCGCTCCGCAGGAATAGCTGGCCGCATGTGCGGTGTCGCAGCATCGCGGCATGAATGGCGCAGTTAACACCTTGATCGGATCAGTAGTGGACCTCTCCCTTCATCCCTCCCCTCAGAGGGGATGGCGGCCCGCAGGGCCGGGAGGGGGCAAGAGCGACTACCCAATGAACAAGGAGAACACCATCATGCCGATGTTCATCCTGCCTCCCGGTACCCCGCTGCTGTAATCATATGTACCGAACGAGCGGGATTAGCCGTGGCCTTTAGGCCACGGCGAGCCTCCCTTGCGCAACCTGTGCCATTTGGCTTGCCTGCTCGATTCAGCTACAGCAGCGCTTCCAGGTCATCCAGGTAATGGCTGAAGGTATCAAGCGCCTCCTGGACCGGAGCGGGCGTCGAGAGGTCCACTCCAGCATCGCGCAACAGGTTGATGCTGTAGTCAGACGAGCCGGAGCGCAAGAAGCGCAGGTAGCGGTCAACGGCGGGCTGCCCTTCCGTCAGAATCTGGTGCGCCAGCGCCGACGACGCTGAGATGCCCGTCGCGTACTGATACACGTAGAAGCTGGAGTAGAAGTGCGGGATGCGCCCCCACTCGTTGGCAATCACATCGTCCACTGTAACGACTGGCCCGTAATAGGTGTCGTTGAGCCGCTTGAAGATGCCGCCGAGCGCTTCGGGCGTCAGCGCTTCGCCTGCCTCGGCCTTCGCGTGCATGTCGCGCTCGAACTCCGCGAACAGCGTCTGGCGGTAGAGGGTCGTGCGGAACGTCTCCAGCGCGTGATTGATGATATACATCCGCAGCGCCCGGTCCGTAGTCGTCTGGAGTAGCGCATGCGTCAGCAGGGCCTCATTCAGTGTCGAGGCGACCTCTGCCACGAAGAGTGTATAGCTGCTGTAAGGGTACGGCTGCGTCTGCCAGGTGAAATGCGAGTGCATCGAGTGGCCCATCTCGTGGGCCAGCGTGAACATGCTATCCATCGTATCCTGGTAGTTCAGCAGCATGAAAGGATTTGTACCGTAGCTGCCCCAGCTATAAGCGCCTGAGCGCTTGCCCTCGTTCTCATAGACATCGATCCAGCGCGAGGCAAACCCACGCTGCACGACCGAGACGTAGTCGTCTCCGAGTGGCGCGAGTGCCTCGGCGATGCGTTGCTGTGCCTCCTGGTAGGTGACTTTATACTCGATCTCCGGAACCATCGGCACGTAGAGGTCATACATGTGCAGGTCGCTGAGCCCGAGCAGCTTCTTGCGCAGGCGGAGATAGCGGTGCAGCACGGGCAGGTTGTTGTTGACCGTGGTGATCAGGTTGTCGTAGACGCTGACGGGGATGTTGTGTGGCTCCAGAGAGGCTTCGAGCGCGCTTGCGTAGTGACGGGCACGGGCGAAGAAGATATTGCGCTTCACCTGCGCGCTGAGCGTTGCCGCCATGGTGTTGCGGTAGGACTGGTAGGTGGTGAACATCGCCTCGAAGGCGTTGCGGCGCACGTCGCGGTCACGAGACTCCAGGAAATGCGCGACGAAGTTGCCCTGCGTCAACTGCACGTCGTTGCCCTCGGCATCGCGCACGGACGGCAGCTTGAGGTCGGCGGTGCTGAACATCTCATAGATGCGCTCAGGCGCATTGCCCACCTCTGCCGCCTGGGCCAGCAGCCCTTCCATCTCGGCTGAGAGGATGTGTGGGCGCTCGCGGGTGATCTCTTCGATGGCATGGCGGTACACCTGAAGTCCAGGCTCTTCTTGGAGAAGCGCCTCGAGGCGCTCCTGCGGAATCGCCAGAATCTCCGGCGTCTGGTGGGCCGTGGCGGTGTTGATGTCGTTCGCCAGCGTGGTGACGCGGTCCGCCATCGCCTGATAGGTATTGTCGGTGCTATCCTGATGCAGACGCATGTAGGCATAGACGAAGAGCCGGCCAAGAATCTCGCCTGCCGCGTCGCGCCGCTTGAGCGCTTCGAGCAGGGTTTGCGCGGACTCGCCCAGGTGGCCCTGAAGCTCGCTCAGGCCGGGCTGCATCGCGCTTACCCTGGAAAAATCGGCTTCCCAGGCCTCATTGGTAGGATAGATCGTTTCCAGTTCCCAGGTATCCTCGATCTTGACATCGCTGCGCTTCGGTAGCGTCTGCATAGCAACTCCTCGGTTCGAGATTCGATGTGTCTCGGGCGCACATACTGCGCGATAGTGTACTACATTGTACCCCTCGCGATGGCATGTTCTCCGTTAGAATGTGTCGCGGTCTGTGAACGTAAACTGGGCGTCCGAGGCGACCAGAGGCGACGGATCATTGTTGCCGAACCCAAGGGCTTGCGGTGTATCATGTGCATCGGGCCGCCGGTTTCTCTACGAGACGTGGGATGCGGCTGCACCGTCATCACCACGTAGAGATGATGCACACAGACATATAGCAGTAAGGCTTGGTGACGTGTCAGATACTACCGCAGAGCATGGCCGCCTCAAATTGTCCCGCTCCTTCTATGCGCATTCCACAGTGGATGTGGCTCGCGATCTCATTGGCAAGACGCTCTTACGGAGAACAGCCGAGGGGGTGACCGGCGGCGTTATTGTCGAGACCGAGGCATACGTCGCCGCCATCGATCCCGCCGCGCATGGATTTCGCGGCAAGACTCCGCGCAATGCCGCTATGTGGGGGCCGCCGGGTCACGCCTACATCTATGTCAGCTATGGCATGCACCACTGCCTGAACGTCGTGACCGAGGAAGAGCATGTGGCTGCCGCTGTGCTGCTGCGCGCCCTGGAGCCAACAACTGGCCTGCCGCTGATGCGTGCCCGCCGCGGCGAGCGCATCGCCGACCGTGACATTGCGCGCGGCCCGGGCAGGCTCTGCGCGGCGCTTGGGCTGACCCTCGCCGAAAATGGCGTGGATTTGCGCGGCGATACGCTCTGGATCGAAGAAACGCCCGGATTTCCTGAGGATGCGCAGATCGTGGCGACCGCGCGTATTGGCATCTCCCAGGCTGCTGACTGGCCGTGGCGGTTCCTGCTGGCGGGCAGCCCCTGGGTCTCTGGGCGCAAAGTGGTCGTGACCGACGGGGCCGGAGGGCCAAAACCCCCGATTAGGCCGAAAGAAGGGGGTGCGAAATGAGCAAGGATGTGGTAAGCTATGTTATTGACGGGGTTGAGGCACCTTCTCTGCGGAGAGTAAGCCCGCCCGCCCGGCCCAAAAGTGGCGAAGCAGATATCTAACCCGAAGAAAGGAGACTGGATGTGAGGTCTGTGTCTCCATCCAGGCAACAGGTACAAGAGTGACTGAGGTTGTGATCAAAGAGGGCGAGTCGTTCGACCAAGCCCTGAAGAAATTTACGCGCAAAGTGCAACAGGATGGCTTGCTCTCGGAGGCAAAGCGACGTCAGCATTACGAGCCGCCGAGTGTAAAGCGCAAGCGCAAGGCAGATGCCCGCGAGCGCAAGGCCCGCAAGGCCCGCGCCAAGGCCGCGGCTATGGGCTACTAGGCTGCCGCGTGCCTGTTTGCTGAATCGCACTTATTGCAGCCTGATGATCACGATACGCAACCGACCAGATAATCGCACGAAGCATTCTGTCTGGTCGGTTTGTGGTACGTGCTGCCGCTAGCGCGCGGGAAATCCGCTCTGCTCGGTGAGCCGCTGTATCTGCGCGGTGTGATCAATGTCGTGGATGATGGCCAGCATGACCCATCCACGCAGGCTCAACTCCCCGAAGAAGGTGGAATCGCGGCGGGCTGCCAGATCGGCGTCGGCAGGGATTGTGGCGATTTCGCTCAGGAGGCGGTCGGTTGCTGCGCGCAGTCGAGTGGCCAGCGCGTCCTTGGGTACGTTGTTGTCAGCGTGGTCACCGAGGCCGCGCGGCATCACGTCGAAGTGCTCGCGCTTCCCAACGAGCCGCCCCATGTGCATCAGATACCAGTTTTCTGTCGCGATCAGATGTGTCGCCGCCTCAGTTGCCGACCAGCGATCTTCTCCCTTCGCGGGCATCTCGCTCTGTGCGACGGGCGGTTGCCAGGTGAGTTGTTCGGGCGACCACGCGTCCACGAGTGCCTGCACCGTGCCGCGTGTCATGTGTAACGCCTCCGCAAGTTCTTCCAATGAAAATTGAGACGCTGCCTGCTCGATGGTCAGCTCGCCGCGCAGGATGCGCTCTCGGAGCGCCGTGAGATCATCATAGGTCACGTCGGCCATGCGGGTTGTCTCCTTTTTGTGTTGGCACGGGCTAGCTCCTTGTGGCGACATTGACGCCGCAGCGCTCGCACTGCTATAACCCCAAAGAGATAGCTCACCATCATCTCGCTCTGGAGATTGTATGCTTGATCAACTACGCGGGCGCAACCTCGCGCATGTCGGATGCACCCTTGGCCTGACCGCCGGGCTGTTGCTGGGGCTGATTGCCGCGCTCATCGTCATTCAGGTGATGCAGAGTCTCAGCGCGGTCAACATCGCCACGATCGTCTGGATCGGGGCGACGGTGGTGCTGGGCGGCCTCGGCTATTATCTCGGTGGCTTTGTGTCGCGCCGGCTCTGGGGTGAGGAAAAGGAGAAGGACAACCTCTAGCAGGGATGTCAACAGGGATGCCAACCAGGCTTTCGCGTTCACGCCGCCACGAAGAGACCTCCACGAGTGTATCCCGTGGAGGTCTTGCCGTGATGCGGAAAGCCTGCGGTATTCTCGATATATGCCCCGGCATGGCGGTAGGATGGGTAACACTGCTCCCTTGAACGATGATCGCACCCACATATCCGTTGCCTGTGAAAGAACCAACCACCAAGACGAAGCTCACATGACGCCGCGCCACGTGTGCCCGTGTGCAACCCCCTTCCTTCCCGCGCGTATCCCTTGCGGGACCAGGTCTCCTGTCGAGCGCGGCGATTGGCGCCGCCACTATCCGTGGTTCTTCAGATGAGGGAGCTTTCGATGAGCCAACAGGCGGTAGCATTCGACCATTCACTCGTGACATCAGCCTTCGAGCTGCCGGGGCTGGAGGTCGTGCGGAATTATGGTTTGGTGCGAGGGATTATCGTTCGGTCGCGCAGTATTGTGGGCAATATTGGGGCGGCGTTTCAGCAGCTTGCTGGCGGCAATATCTCGATCTATACCGAGTTGTGCGAGCGGGCACGGGTGGACGCTTACGAGTTGATGATTCAGCACGCGGCGCAGCTCGGGGCAAATGCCGTGATCGGCGTGCGCTATGATGCCACTGAGATCACCCAGGGCGTGACCGAAGTGCTCTGCTACGGCACCGCCGTTACGGTTACGTCGCGCCAGCGCTAGCTCGCCCACGCTTGGGTGTTGGCTGCGGCCCCTTTTCTGCGCGAGACGGAGAGAAGGGGCTGTCTGGTGCCCGCTTCCTGTGGTGTGGTGTCAGGCGAGGCGGATCTGTGAGGGAAAGCCACTGAAACGCGCCCGCAATACCTCAACGCCATCCTGATTCTCGAACCGCCCTATACCGGTCATCCGCCGGAGATTTGCGTCACGGTCAGTGAATTCGACGGTGCAGGTGATCGTATCTCCCGGAAATACCGGTTCCAGGTACTCGAAGGTCATCTCTGTCGCCAGGAAGCCAACCATTCCGCCAATGTGGGTGACCATGCTGGCCGTAAGCAGACCCGGAATGATGCGCCTGCCATACCAGCTTTCGCGGGCGAACAGCTCATCCTGGTGATAGGGATTGTGGTCGCCCGTAATGCCGCAGAAGAGCGTTACATCGGCCTCGGTGAACGTCCTCCGCCAGCGAAAGGTCTTCCCTGGTGGGATGTGCTCGAAGGCCTCGGCCAACCGCTCCCGAAACGCATCCGTCGGTTTCTGCATGGTGTCTGCTACCTCCTCCGTGTTCTCCTCTATGACGGCTGCAGTGCGCTGCTATGCAGTAGCTGCCTGCCGGTGTGTATCCACTGTCCGGCTTATATTTCCTATCGTATCGTAGCGATTGCCCGCAAGGATACGTGATTCTCGTTTCATTTCACTCGCGATTTCCACCAGAATTCTCACATCAGTCCTCCGCCGTTTCCCGCGATGTGAGCGAATCCCAAAGAGACTTTCCGCTTTCGCGTACTCCCGCCGTATCAAGTGATTACGGCGAACGGTCTGCCGACCATCTTGCGAGCACGGTTATCTGATTCAACGTGATCGCGACATCCGAACCGTCTGAAAGAGGGATATGTATGCAGCAATACCCCACCGTGCCTGATCCGCAACAGGCGCCTCTACAGCAGCCTGCCCCCGACTCACAGCAGGCGGCAGCTCCTTCGCAGGGCCAGCCACTCTACGCGGCTCCCTATGCGCCACCACCAGCCGCGGGCGCACCAAATGCGCCAGGTGCGCCGCAGTCCAACCGCAACAAGCTGCTGATTGGCGGCGGCATCGGCTGTGGCGTTCTGCTGCTATTGTGTATGTGCGTGGGAGTTCTCGGCACTGTCGCTGCGCTCGGCTCGACTCCTGCCGCCTCAAACGCAGCGGAGACGGCAACATCGACGACCCAGATGGTTCATCTTGCCGAGACGCCGACACCTACCGCGACTGCGAATCCCAATGCGGGTGCAGCCGCGTATGTATCCGTCGTCACGCTCGATGGCACGACGTTGGGCAACGATCTCAACATAGTGAGTGACGAGTGCGGCAACTCACAGGACCTTAGTGCTTGCCGGGCGGCTCTCGTTGTGGCGCGCGATGATAGCGCCAGCTTTCTCAAGGATCTCGACGCTCACCCGACTCCTCCTTGCCTGGTGTCTACAGACCAGCCGCTACGCGCTGCCTTGAGAGACATTCAATCCGCGACGCAAGAGGTCATTGACGGCATCGATACCTACGACGTGAGCAAAGTTCAGGATGGCAGCGCACTCATGCAGAAAGCAACCAAGGATGTCAATTCTGCCAGCAGCGAGCTAGACAAGGCTAAGTGCTCGTGACCACACGCGAGAGTCACCATGACAGGTCATGTAAGCCTGGGGCGCAGCGAGCGGGGCTACTCCAGCAGGCGTTGCGGCTCCGCACCGGTCTTGCCCGCCTTGCCGATCTTGCGGGCGCGCTGGCCGCCGCTGAGCGCCGTTGCCACGAAGAGTGTGCGATGCTCAGGGCAGGCGCCAACACTGCGGAGCGCCGCCAGATGGGTAGCCGTGCCATAGCCAGCGTTCTCATTCCAGCCAAAGGCGGGATAGTCGTGGTGGAGGGCGGACATCAGCGCGTCGCGGTGTACCTTTGCCACCAGCGAGGCCGCCGCCACCGCCGGAACGAGCGTATCGGCCTTCACCATGCAGCGCACCCGGGCGATACGATCCGCTGGCGCGGGGGGACGCAAACGCCCATCGACGATGTATTCGTCGGCGTCGAGCGCGGCAATCAGACGGTGGAACGCTTCGCGGTTGGCCCAGCCGATGCCGTGCCGGTTGATATCCTCGACGGGGATGCTCACGATCTCTACGGCGAGCGCGTGGACCTGAATCGCGGCGGCGAGGTCTTCGCGCCGGGCGCGGGGAACTGTCTTCGAGTCGCGCAGAAAGCGGGCCAGCGCGCCGAGCCGATCGGCAATGTCGTCGGGAAGGATGGCTGCCGCCGCCACGAGTGGACCCGCCAGCGCGCCGCGTCCCACCTCATCAAGCCCACAGCGGCGCAGCGACACGGCTGGCGCATCCAGCAGGGCGGGCTGGCGCACAGGTCGCGATCTGGCGATTCTCTTCGCCAATTCGGGGTCGGAATCCTGGCTCATCGGGCGCTCCACGATATTGGTCGCAGGTCTTCAGGGCGGCAGAGAGTGATGCCTGCTCAGTCAGAAGTGTACCTGAGCGCAGGGCCACGTGCGAAGGGGTATGAGAGAAATGTGAGCAATAGCGAGTACCCGAGAGATGGGTACGGTGAGGAAAGCGGTCAGCAACGCAATAACGCGGAGGCTGGCTGACCGAGATCAGGAGCCTCCGCTGAGGGGGTATATGCTGATTGATGGCTGGAGCGCGAACGCCACCAGAGCGAGTCGGATGAGACTCAGACGCGGCGCTCTCTGAGGCGTGCCGCCTTGCCGCGCAGCCCGCGCATGTAGTAGAGATTCTTGCGCCGGACGACCGCATGGCGCACGACCTCGATCTTGTCAACGCGCGGCGAATGCACCAGGAACGACCGCTCGACACCCACGCCATGTGCGATGCGGCGGACGGTGAACGACCGGTTCAGACCATCACCATGATGACGGATGACAATGCCCTCGAAGACCTGAATGCGCTCGCGTGAGCCCTCAACCACTTTGACATGCACGCGAACCGTGTCGCCAGAAGCAATCTCTGGCACATCGCTGCGCAGATGCTCCTCTTCCACGGCTCGGACCAATGGTGCTACTGACATGTATTGCGCTCCTTATCACCTTGTCATGAGGAATGCCAACGCCCAGTATAACACGGCTACTTCAGGGTGCGCAACCGGGAATGACTCTTGAGCACACTCAGATTCCGGTCCGCGTCGCCTCATCAGGGCAGATGTACCTGGCATGCACACTCCTGAAGACGGGTTCAGTCGCCAAACGGTAGCACTTCCACCAGTATGTCAGTGACGGCGAGATCAGGCCGCGACTCCTCGATGTAGCGCACGGCATGGTCGAGTACTTCCTCGGCATGGCTGGCGTCGGCGCTCACATACGCCATCCCCAGCACGGCAATCTGCCAGGTATCCTGGCGGTCCACCTCGGCGGCGGCAACGCCAAACTCGTTGCGCAGGCGGGCCAGCACAGAGCGCACCACTTGCCGCTTATCCTTGAGCGAGGCGCTGCTCGGAAGGTGGAGCGTCACCCGCCCCATGGCTGTAAACATCGGCATCCTCTCGCGGAATGGTGGGCCGCGATCCCGGTCACAGAAGACATCCTGCCTGGTGGCTCGCGCGTTGATTCAGGGCGTGTGTAGGGTATGTATCGCTCATGGCACGGACTCATCCAGAGTATGCGACGCCTCGCGCCTGCCACTACGCACTACGAGCAGCAAACTGGCGACGATGCAGGTGGCGCCCGCTATGGTGGCCAGCGTAAGCGCGTCGTGCAGGATTACGATAGCCAGTGCCGCCCCAAGCAGCGGCTGGATGAAGAGAATGGGCGCGGCCAGCGATGCATCCAGCACACTCAGACCCCGGAACCAGAGCCAGTAGCTGACCACTGTCGTGATGGCCGCCAGATAGAACACCGAGAGCCATCCGCCGAGCGAGACATGAGGCAAGCCATCGTGCAGCACGGCGAGAGCGCCCGCTGGCACCCAGAAGAACAGACTTCCGGTGATGGTGAGCGCGGTGAAAAGCAACGGCGGCAGCGTGGTCAACGTGGTCTTGCCGCGCACGGTATAGCCAGCTTCCAGCAGCAGTGATACGACCACCAGCACGTCGCCAAGAATGCGCGAGTCGTTGCCGGAGCCCAGGTTGGGAATCAGCCCGCGCTCGACGATCAGATAGACGCCAAGCAGCCCAATGGCGAGCGCCATGACCCCCGTCCGCGTCACACGCTCGCGCAGGAACAGCCATGAGAGCATCCCTGTGAATATAGATTCGGTGGCGATCAACAGGGCAACATCCGACGCAGTAGAGAGCGCCAGCCCGACGTATTCCGCCGCCTTGTTCAGCACGAAGCCGAGCAGCGTCAACTGCAAGAGCAGCAGGAGCGTCCGGCCATCGCGGGGGATTTGCTTGCGATAATGAATCAGCACTGGGACGAGCAGAAGCGAAGCCAGTATGAACCGCATGGCGTTCAACTCGATGGGCGGAATCTCTGCCAACGCGATCTTGCCGACGGCATAGGTGCCTGCCCAGAGCACGTTCGCCAGCACCAGCGAGCCGAATGCCGCCCGCCGCGATGTGGACGCGGAGCCAGCAACTCCCGATGTCGCCGATGCCATGCGCTACCCTCTCACTCGCCAGTTCTCGAACGCACCCTTTGATCTTATCACCTGGTGTCATCCGTCTGGCTGTGGATTGACGTTTGGCTGCTCCGCTGGCCGCTCACCCTTTCGCCTGTGGTACGATACTGCTGGCTGCTCCCACGCGTTCTGGCGCCCTACGCGGCCAGACGTACCGCGACAGATGATAGATACTGGCGATACACAGGAGTGCAACACCGATGCCGCAAGAGGTCGTGCTTGAGACCAATCTCCCACTGCCGCTGTTTGGGCGCGGCAAGGTGCGCGATACCTATGACCTGGGCGACCGCCTGCTGATGGTTGCGACTGACCGCATCTCTGCCTTTGATGCGATCCTGCCAAACGGCATTCCGGACAAGGGGCGGGTGCTGACGCTGCTCTCGGCATTCTGGTTTGGGCGCACGCGCGAGATCATCCCGAATCACCTCATCAGCGTCGAGACAGCCGACCTGCCCGAATCGCTCAGCGCCTCGGCAGAGATGCTGGCGGACCGCTTTATGCTGGTGCGCAAGGCAAAGCGGCTGGACTTCGAATGTGTGGTGCGCGGGTATCTGGCCGGGAGTGGCTGGGCGGACTACCAGCGGACCGGATCGGTCTGTGGCGTGAAGCTGCCCAAGGGGCTACGCCAGGCCGATCAACTCCCCGAGCCGATCTTCACGCCCGCTACGAAAGCGGAATCCGGGCACGATATCAATATCTCGCTCGATGAGATGAAGAACAGTGTCGGCGAAGATCTGGGCCAGGCGATTGCTGATGTCAGTATCGCTCTCTACCGCGCGGCGGAGAGCTACGCGCTGGATCGTGGCATCATCATCGCCGATACCAAAATGGAGTTTGGCCTGCTCGATGACCAGCTTGTCCTGATCGATGAGCTGCTGACACCAGACTCGTCGCGCTTCTGGGCTGTTGGCGAGTACGCGCCAGGTGGCTCGCCTCCCAGCTTCGATAAACAATACGTGCGCGACTGGCTTGAGCGTTCCGGTTGGAACAAGCAGCCCCCCGCGCCGATACTCCCCGACGACGTGGTAGCGGGCACGGCGAGCCGGTACCGTGAGGCATACGAATGGCTGACGGGAGAAACGCTCCCAGAGCGGTGATGGCAAACCAGCCGGCAGCTCCTCCGACAACCCGCAGAGAGGCGAGATCGCGGACGAGGGATACCGCGCGCTATCCTTCTGCCCGGCGCAATGCGGCGTGTTGTCGTCGCCGTCTGAGGATCCAGAGACCAACACCCGCCGCGATGACCACGCCGAGGGTGACGAATCCGAAGATCCCAAGATCCTTCAGAATACGTTCCAGCAGCGGCAGATTGTTGCCGAGGAAGAAGCCGAGCAGACCGTAGATGGTCGCCCAGATGATGCCGCCCGACGCATTCCAGACGAAGAAGGTCCGCCGTCGCATATGGTTCGCGCCCGCCAAAAATGCTGCCCAGGTACGCAGGATAGCGAGGAATCGCCCAAAGAATACCGTCTTGTCGCCGTGTTTCTCGAAGAATCGCTGGGTGTAGACCAGTTTGTTCTCGCCGATGTGGAGCAGGCGCAGGAGCCGCTGAAGCAGAGGATAGCCACCATACTTGCCCAGGGTGTAGCCTATGTTGTCGCCTATGATGGCCGCCGCCGCCGCCGCTGCGATCACCAGAGGGATGCTCAGGGTGTGCTGGGTGCCAGCGTAGACGGCCGCCGTGACAAGCGCTGTCTCGCCGGGAAACGGTACTCCCATGCTCTCGACAGCAACAGCCAGGAACACCACCCAGTATCCGTATGTATCTATGCCCTGCGCCAGCCAGGACGGCAGATTCATCGCATCTCCCCATGTCTCGCATTTGCGCTTTGCCTGTATCGGTGGCACCGAACAGGTTGCCCCGGCTGATCCTATCGTTCTCAGTCAGGGTATGATAGCACAGGTTGCGGCTTGCCTGACTCCGGCATAGAATGGATGTATGTTTATTCTGCTTTCGGGCAAAGACGAGTTTTCGGCCAATGAGGAGCTGGCGCGCATCCGCGCGTCGGAGGACTTCGGCTATAATCAGGATGCCTTCGCGGGTGAGGATGCTGATCTCGCGGTGATTCGCAATACCTGCGACACGATGCCATTTCTGGCCGAGAAGCGCCTGGTCGTGCTCGAAGGTCTGCCGAAGCCAGCGAAGCGCAAAGGTAAGGGCAAGGACAGCGATGCTGACGACGCCGATACCGAGGACGGCAACGACAGCGAGGAGGACGCTGAAGAGCATCCGGACGCTTCAGATGCGCCAGTAGCGACCGCCGGGAGAGGCCGGCGCGGCAAGAAAGCGGCAACGGCGGGGTTAAGTCCTCTGGCGTTCGCGAAGTGGCTGGCCGAGTATGTTGCCAGGCTGCCGGAGACGACGATCCTGGTCGTGTTCGTGCCCGACGAGTTGAAGGCGGATCACCCATTGATGCAGGCGGCGCGCCGCTATGGCACGTCCCATGTCTTCAGTAAGCCTCAGGGCGCGAAGCTGGAAGAGTGGGTAATACGGCGGGCGCGGACGCAGAATCGCCGCCTTTCGCAAGATGCCGCGCGCATGCTGGTGGAATCGCTCGGCGATGATCTGCGGATGCTGGCGAGTGAGGTTGATAAACTCAGCACGTATGTTGGCGAGGGAGGCGAGATTCGCGCCGAGGATGTTCGGGCGCTCACCCCTGTCGCCAGGCAGTCGAAGGTCTTCGATCTGACCGATGCGCTGGCTCGCCGCGATACCGCAACCGCGCTGAGGCTGCTCCATGAATTGCTGGCGAATGGCGAGTCGCCGCTGGGCATCGTCGCGCTGACGGCGTTTCAGACACGCTCGCTGATGCAGGTGAAGCTGCTCTCAGATCGCGGTATGCCTGCCTACCAGATTGCCTCGGCGGCGGGTCTCGCGCCGTTCGTCGTCGAGAAGTCGCTACGGCTGACTCGCCGGTTCACCTTCGCGCAGCTCGAAGCCGCGCATCGGGGTCTACTAGAGATCGACACGTCGCTCAAGCGCAGTCGTATGACCCCGGAGCTAGCGCTTGACCTGCTCGTGCTGGAGTTTGGCAAGGTTAGCTAGCGGAATTACCGTCCTCCCGATAGCGCTCGTGCCCGCCACAGCGGCTATAATCAGCGCATGCGCATGCGACGCGGGGCATACATGGAGCAGGGTGGGCTATTCTCAGCGCAGGAGGAAACAGATCGTGGCGTCACGCACGGCGCGTACACGAAGGCGGTCGCCACGGCGCACCCGCCACACGACGTCTCTCGCCGGGTGGATCGGACGGATCTCCCCGGCGGGATGGATTGCGCTGGGCGCCTGCGGAGTTGCGCTGGTGCTGGCGCTGCAAACGCTGCAAGGGCAAGGTGGCGGCGAGTACGATGAGGGCGTCTACTGGCAGTCGTTACGCGCTATGGCGAACGGACATCCCCTGTTTAGCGAGGTATTTAGCTCGCAGCCGCCGCTCTTCCTGCTCAGCATCTACCCCTTCTATATGCTCTTTGGCCAGAGCCTAGAGGCCGCGCGGCTTGCGCTGCTCTGCTTCTCGCTGGTGGGGATAGCGGGCGCGTATGTGGCCGGGCGGGCGCTGGGGCATCGTCTGATTGGGGCGGTGGCAGCGCTCTTGCTTGCGCTCGATCCCCTGTATGAACACGGCGCGCATACCCTGCAGGCGGAATTGCCATCGGTCGCGCTGCAACTCTGTGCTGTGGCTTGCGCTGTGCAGGCGATGCGAGCCTCCGGGCGACGGAGGGGCTGGCTTGCGGCGGGGGCGGGCGCGCTGCTGGGCGCCGCGCTGATGGTGAAGCTCTTTGCCGTCGCAGCGCTACTACCGGTCGTACTGTATCTCACCTTACCGCTGGCACAACGCTGGCTCGCTCCAGATGGTAAGCTCAGGCAACCGGCATGGCCAGAGATTCAGGACGGCCTGCGCCAGATCGCGCCGGGGCTCGGCCTGATGTTCGCGGGCATGTTCGGCGTTATCGTTCTCGTCTTGTTGCCGTTTGTCGGCCAACTGGGCGCGGTCTATGATCAAGTGGTGCGCTTCCACCTCGCCGCTGCCCGTGCCGACACACATTCGCTACGGTACAACGTCCAGTTCATCGCGCAGACCCTGGTCGCCGCACCGCTGATTTATGCCGGAGCGCTGGCAACTGTCGTGGTGGTGTGGCGGCGCATGTGGGTGAGCCTGCCGCTGTTGCTCTGGACGCTGGCTTCGTTTGTCGTTCTGGTCCGCCAGCAACCGCTGTTCGCGCATCATGTCATACTGCTCAGCCCGTCGCTCGCATTGGTAGCTGGCTGTGGCGCGTGCGCCGTGTCGTCGGTACTCGCGATGTCAGATAAGCGGCTCGCCCAGGTGGCCGTCGCACTCGCGCTGGTGCTGGTCGCGGGGGCTGGGCTGATCCTCAACTGGAAGCAAAACGCCGCGGCCAATGCGCCGATCCCTGTACGCACGCTGAAGATGGCGCTTGCGTTGCAGGGCGTCAGCGCGCCCCAGGAGATCGTCCTCACGGATGACCAGTATCTCGCGGCACTTGCCAATCGGGATGTGCCGCCGCCTTTCGTCGATACCTCCGCCGTGCGTATCACCAGCGGCTACCTGACGACGACGCAACTGGAAGACTACATCACCCACAATCGTGTGCATGTCATCCTCTTCGCCAGTGGCCGCTTCGACTTGCTCCACGGCTTCCGGGCGTGGGTCGCCGCGCGCTACTCGCGGGTAGCAACCTTCGAGCATGGAGGCGCGCTCTACGTGCTGGAGCCGAGTAGCAATCCTCCTGTGTAGGCTGCTGGCGCGCGCCCCTACCCACCTCCCTACTGACCAGCCTGCTCCACGGCGGGAAGCTCGCCATGGGCCAGCAGCCAGCGGCGCACCAGATCGATCTCACTGGTTTGTATGAGCGCCAGGGTTGGCCCCAGGCGGCGTATGACCCAGCCGCGAGCGTTGCGGTCGGCCTGCAGCGCGTCCAGTATGGCGGGCGTTGCGGTCGTCAGAAGCGTTGCCTGGGGTGTGAACTGAATGCGGCTGGCCGCGCGTGTCCAGTCTGCCAGCCGCACGCGCACGTTGCCCGGCAGCGGATTTCCCGACAGCGCCTCAAGGCTTCGCGCAATCTCCTCGTCAGACCATCCGTGCTGTTGCGCGCGCGTCACGTCGTGTTTCGTCAGGCGATAGTGGGCGACGCGTTCGAGCGTCCCGCGACTGGCGCAGCTATCGAGCGTGAAGAGTGTCGGCGCGGTCAGAGGGTGATAGGCGACGATATCCAGATTCGGCTGGATGACGACGCGCCCGGGCGTTTCCTGTACCAGGGTATCAACCGGCTCGCGCCGCAGTGCCAGCACCGCTGGCGTCACCACCAGTCGGCGCTCACCCGGCACGTCTTCGTCGCGATGTGCCGCCTTCGCTACCAGCCCCATCCACTGAAGTGGGCCAGCCAGCGCTGCCTGCATGGACTGATTGCGTTCTTCGGCGATATCCCGAGGTTTGTGGCGAGCAGCCGTTCCGCCGATGATGCGTGGGGCATGGGGAGCGAGCGCGGCGAGGGCAACGCCAGGTATCTCGGCGGGAGATCCCGGTTCGGTCGCTGCCAGCATCTCGATCAGGCGGCGGCGAGCGAGCGCGATACGCGGCTGAACGGGCGTATGCAGGCTGGCAGGTATGCTCGCAGGTTTGCCATCTGGCCACCACCCGCCCGCCACCCAGAGGCGCACGCAGATGCGCAACCGCTCGGCCAGAGGATGCGCCAGATAGCGAGCCATGATGGCGCTCTCCGCGGCTACCAGTCTGGCATTGCTGGCGCTCGCTGATGTCCCGCTCGCCTCGGATGGTGGCCGTAGCAGCCCCAGGCGTTCCAGCAATCGGCGGAGATAGTAGAGCCGGAGATTGCTGGCCTCGGAGCGATCGTCATCGGAGGTAGGCCACTGCGCCCGCAGACGCCGCAGTGTCGAGCGAGCGAGGAACCCGCGAGAAGTCAGCGCAAGCTCGCCCAGATCGCGCGCGGCCCACCAGTACAGGTACAGATCGCGCTGGAAGGCCACGGCGGCTTCGACGTCTCTCCCGGCAAGCGCATCGTTCGTCGTCATCGTCGCCTCATTTCACCCTGGCCGACTATACGGCATAGCCGCGCTTTGCGAGCAGCGTGCGGAGAATCGCCGCATCCTCGGGCAGTGCCAGCGCTAGCGCGGGGCCAATCCGGCGGCATCGCCCGGCAATTTCGGGCGCGGCGGCCAGGACTTCGAGCAGGGTCGCCTCGTCGCTAGCCTCAAGCAGTGTGAATCCGGTCGTGAGGCGTGTTTGGCCCCATGCCGCGTGCCACCGCTCAAGCTGGTTGGTGGCGTGTTCGGCGGCGCGGTCATGGAGCGGGCGCAATAGCGCGGGCAGTGCGTCGGGGGCGAGATGCTGGTCGAACGCGGCACAGGCGCGATCAGCCGAGAAGGTGTAGACCAGTCGCTTCCCACTCACTGCTGTCGGAGTTGCCCAGAGTGCCAGCGTGTCGAGGAGGCTCGCACCAGCGGAGAGCGGCTGTACGGCCAGCGTTCCCTCACGCAGCGGCAGTACCGGCGGACCCCAATCGGCATCACACAGCGCCACGAGCGCGGCATCCACCGGACGATTCTCGCGCTGCTGTAGCAGGAAGAAGCCGAACGGCGTCACACGGAACGCGACAGGGGCGCCACTCTCGCTCATGGCCAGGTCAACCGCGCCCCACGCAGAGAACGCGCCCGCGATCAGCGACCGAATGAACGCGCCTTCACCCGCCATCCAGTCGTCGCGCACGTGCGGCTGTAACGCCCACCGGTCTTTGACCGATTCCAACCACCACGCGGGCGTCGCCCAGGACTGCTGTTGGCCGCGCAGGAGACCAGGGCGCACCTGCCACACGAGCGCGACGAAACTCTCCAGCGAGTACCACGTCTCGGGCTGCGCACGGCTGAGGAGCCGCGCCACGAACCGCCGCCCATCACTCACGTCGCTGGCGATGGCCGCCGGGCGAAAGCCGGGATGCGCCTTCGCATATCGCAGGCGCAGGCCGCTCCCCGGCGATTCGACATCCACCAGATCAGCCGCCGAATCGGCTCGCAGCCAGTGGCTGAAGGCCGCCCGCAACACGACTGGGCGCTCCATAGGAGGCATCCGCGCCAGATCGCCAATCGGAGGGGCGGGCTGCTGCTCGCGTGCCTGGCGCAACAGCCTCCGAGCCAGCCGTACCGCAGCCACGTCCAGTCCCGCGCCTCGCGCCAACTCTTTCAGCCGCTCCGGCGCCGGCTCACCGGGAGCCAGCAGGCCGCTGCTCTGTCGCGCTGGCATGGCTGAATCATTGGGGGGCGGCGAGACGCGAGGCAGGCCCAGCGGCGGGGGCGCCTCTGTCAGCAGCGCCAATGCCAGGCAGAGGGTTCGTGGAGCGCTGCGCATCATATGCAGCGGCGCTCCAGAAGGCTCGATGGGAGCGGCGGAGCGTCCACTACCCGTCGCGGGAAGCGCTTCTAGCGGCAGGGGCGCGGAAAATGCCTGTCGCACCTCATCGGGTATGCGCCAGCCAGCGACATGACGCCAGGATGCTCCCCGGCCATGTTCGCTCGGCACACTGGATGGCAGCATCGGCAACAGCAGCGCGTGGCGCTCAAGCACGCCTACATCGCCCTGGACCGCGCTCATGGACTGGTCGATACGGCCCGCGAGCGCCTCCAGGTCCGCTGCAGTCATCGCTCCTCCAGCCAGATCCACGAGGATCAGAAGAATGCGGGCGGAGCTATCGAGCCTGCCCAGAAGGGTCTGGAGGTCTGCCGGGTTGCTCAGGGTGGCCAGGATCTTCTGGCGGGTGCTCGCTGCGTCGTCATCAGGCTCGGCGCCATAGATGCGGCGACCCAGTGTGCTGAGATCGGCGCCGCTCATGCGGGCCAGTGTCGCGGCGAGCGTCGTCGGGGAAGAGGCCGGCCGCTGGCTGGGAGGCTCTCGTGCTGGAGCATCATCGTGCGGCAGGACACGCTGGGGATGCGCGCCTGGGGGCGTCGCGTCGTGCGGAGCCTCCATGTCTGTGGCTTTGGCGCTGAAGTCGGAGGGATGGCTAATCCACGCGGAAAGGGCCGCGGCGACATGTGCGCATGCGAGCGGGCCGGAGTTGGTGCAGTCGCATTCCCATTGCGCCTCATCCAGCTCATCGGGGATTTCTACCCACACGTTCCAGCGTCGCTCGGCCTCGATGCTCGCGAACAGGCGACTGCCTTCGCGCCGGCTGGCAATCACACGATGGCTGTCCGCCAGCTCGAGTCCGGCGGCGGCGGCATTCAGACCGCACAGGCGAACGACATCAGCCGGGCGCAGTCGCAGCAATGCTGGCGACGGATGCTGTTCTGCTGTTGCCATGTCCCTGGCCCCTCTGCTACTCAGTGCCGCTCTCTGCTGTGCCCGCGATAGTGCCTCCACGCTCTCTCTTGCTATCGAGTATGCCTATCTCTATGGCAAGACGTCAACAATTCCATACCCGTGCGCGCCCACTACAGGTCGCCCCACCCTAGGTCGCCCCACCCTTCCAGCGTCGTGGCAAGGGTGGGGCGCTGTGCCGCCTGTCAAGTCGTCCGGCGGATCAGGTGGACAGATGATGTCACCGGGCGCTACTCCTCCTCGTCATCCAGGTCGTCCATCTCGTCTTCATCCCACTCGATCTCGTCTTCTTCCTCCTCGTCTTCGAATTCGTCTTCCCATTCGTCCTCGTCGAGATCGTCATCCAGGTCGTCTTCGAGATCGTCATCCAGGTCCTCATCGTCGTCTGGACCTGCGAACAGATATGCGGCGCGGGATGGAATTAGTGTCACATCGTCGGTGGACAGCATGATACACAACCTCCTCTGGATTGTCTGTGGATTGTGAGCGAAACAGACCGCAATCTCACACTACCTCCGGTGTTTGATGCGTCTGTACCTGCGCTATTGTGTCTGCTCGTATGATGCCGCGTCAAGCGGCAAAGCAGGCTAAGCGCTCGGAGCCCGATGTGCCCGGCGTACCGAGCCTGGATTGGGCGTCTGGCAGCGCGGGCAGCGATCCTGAATCGGCAACAGGCTGAAGCGACAGTTCGTGCATTCGCGAGCGATTGAATGATGGCAACTTTGACAATAGACCGAATCAGGCGCGGTCAACTGGCCGCACGTTTGGCAAACATGCAAGAGTGTACTGCTCGGTCCGGCGGTCGTGCGATGGGCCTCGGATTTGATATTGGGTCCGCTCCGCCTGAACGGATCCTGCCCATCGCCGCCACTCGTCAGCGGACCCATAGGGGCCGGGTAGCCGCCCGCGGGGATCGTATCCATCTGCGGCGCTGGTGACGCCCTTGGCGGCTGCGCAATTGGGTGGCCTTCGCTGGGTGGCGGAAAGCCGTGGGATGCGCCCGGCGCGTGCGGGCGGCTGTACAGCGTCGGTGGCGCGGGCATGCCAATACCCGGCGGGTAATATGGCTGCTCGTCATCGGCAAATGGCGAGCGCGGGCGTAGCAGATCGAACATGGGTGGTTCAGCTGCCGCCGCGGAAGGTCGAGGGGTCGCGGGCATGGCCGGTGCGGCGGCTTGCGCGGATGCGGGAGCGGCCTGCGATTGTGGTTGTCGCTGCGGCTGTGGCTGTGGCGGGTGCGCTGCTGGGGACGCAAGACCGCTGCCCGTGGATACCGCGTCGGGAGGAGCGGCGCCTTCAAAAAAGCTCAATGTCACGTTGGGCGCCAGCAAAATCAGGTCGCCGTTGGAGAGCTCATGTTCTCCTACGCGCTTACCCTTGATGTGGATGCCATTGGTGCTTCCCAGATCGAGAATGCGCCATCGCCCGGATATGCAGCGCATTTCGGCATGCTGGCGCGAAATCTGTGCGTCGCGCAGGACGATCTCGTTCTCTGCCAGCCGACCAATTCGCAGATGGTCCCGGTCGAGCGAGAAGCGGCGGGCCTGTTGCGCGATGCGAATTTCGAGATAAGCCATCATGCTCTCCAGTAGGGCATCCGGCAGAAGCGCGTCCTCTGCCCGCTTGCGCCGTTCGCACACCAAGGCTATACGGTGACGTGGCATCACGCAGCAAGTATAGCACTATCATCCCAGAAAGTCTGTTGGTGTCTGGCGAGAGAGTAGTACTGATGGGCCCTTATTGATGAGCTTAGCCCCTCGGTCTCTCATCGGTTCGTACCTTCTCTCGGCGCCGCTCACCGCTCCCCCTGGACGTCATGCCGCGCTAGCGGCAGCTCTGGCAGCAAATCACCCGCCAGCAGCCCGGCATTGCCGAGATGCGCGCTGACCCGAAGCCCGGTCAGCGCGTGCAGATACACCCCAGCGCAGGCGGCAGGATACGGCTCCATTCCTTGCGCCAGCAGCCCCGCAATCGTTCCGGCCAGGACATCACCCGTTCCTGCTGATGCCAGCGCTGGATTGGGCGAGCCATTGATGCGTAAAGAGCCATCGGGCGACCCAATCAGCGTACACGCGCCCTTGAGTACGACCACGTGGCCCCAGGCGCGGGCCGCTTCTTGCACTACCGCCAGCCGGTCCGCTCCGCCACCTGACACCGCCGCCCCGCCGCGCAGCCGCGCCATCTCGCCCGGATGTGGCGTCAGAATGGTCTGGGGAGGCAGGCGCTGCCACCAGGCATCGAGCTTCGCGAGATTGTTCAGTCCATCGGCGTCCACGATGAGATGTGGGCGTTTCTCCGGCGCGAGCGACGACAGCCCCGCAAAGAGGCGTTCGAGCAGCGCGGCAGTGGCCTGTGACTGCCCAAGCCCTGGCCCGACCACCAGTGCGCGGTAACCATCCAGCGCGTCGAGAACAACCTTCGCTCGCTCCTCAGGCTCCGCGGATTCGGGAGGCAGCGGTGCGTAGGTGATCTCGGGCAGCATCGTGGCGTAGAACGGCGCAAGCTCAGGAACCGTCGCCAGCGTCACCAGCCCCGCGCCGCTGCGCGCCGCTGCGCCACAGACTAGGTATGCCGCGCCGATATAGTGTGGCGAGCCGCTCAGCGCCAGTACCTTGCCGAATGTGCCCTTGTTGCTCTCTAGTGGACGCGCCGGCAACAGCGGGCCAATCAGCTCATTGTCGAGCATCTCAAGTCCGGCGGCAATCGGCATCTCGGCGGGCAGGCCGATACTCCCAACCTGCAGCTCGCCCACATAGGATGCGCCGGGGAAGAGCAGCAAGCCCACCTTGGGAAAGGCGAGTGTGACGGTGAGATCGGCCGCAAGCGTCCCGGGGTCCACCTCGCCTGTATCGGCGTTGAGGCCGCTGGGGAGGTCAACGGCGACGACATAGAGGTCAGGGCGGCGCTTGCGCTCGGCGGCGACCAGCGCAAACGCCGCTGCCATCGTCGGGGCGAGTGGGCGCGCGTGCCCGGTGCCGAGGATCGCGTCCAGCACGACATCCGCCTCGGCCAGCACGCCGTGTAGCCCGCCGAGGTCTTCGCCCACTGGAGTGGACTGCCCGCCCGCTTCGATCTGGCCGCGCTTCCAGTCGTAGACCGTGACCCGCGCGCCCCACTCGCTGAGATAGCGTGCCGCGACTCGCCCGTCTCCACCGTTGTTGCCTGGCCCGGCCAGCACGACCACTCGCAACCCGCCAACCTCACCCTCCAGCCGTGCCTGAATCGCTTCGGCGACACTGCGCCCAGCGTGTTCCATCAGCATCGGCGAGGAGAGTCCGTACTTCTGCTCGGCCTGTTGCTCGACCGCGACCATCTCTGCGACCGTGACGATCTTCATACGTGTCCCCCGCATGACGAATATCCGGCCAGCATGGCCTACCAACGCCAGTAACGCTCGATCATGATACCCGGCTGCGTTTTGCGAATCGAGCTGCTATAGCCGTTGAGGGCCCTGATCATCTGGTCTCCCGACCCGAAGAGTCCGGGCAGCTGGCTGCGATAGAGCGCGACGGCCTCCTCTTTTGGCCGGCTGACCCCGGAAATCTCGACCATCTCGGCCTCCATCGTGATGTTCAGTTCCCGCTGGCGGGCGGTGAGCGCGCCGCTATTGGTGACGTACGGGAAATCTTCGTAGAATTTGACATTCAGCTTGCGCTGCGCCAGGCGGTCCGCCGCTGAACAGCAGAGCTGATGATCTACATGGTGACCGATGCCCAGCGGAGCGTAGAGCGCGGCGAGCGGAGCGCGCTCATGGATGGCGAGAAAGACTCCAGCCAGCTCCTCATCGAGCGAGAGGTCCGCGGGATTGACATTCCCAAAGAGCGCATCATCACCCTGGTAGTAGGCTGGATTGCCACGGAAGATGGCATCCAGGTAGTCGAGCCAGAGGACGTCAGCACCGAGCGATTCTACTGCCGCCTGGTCTTCGGCGCGACGCTGGCGGGTTGCCTCAGCCGGGTCCGTGGAAAGCCCCATCTGCTGGAGCGTCTGGGACGCAAAGGAGCTGATGCGCGCGCCAGCCGCTGGGATACCGCCGAAGACAGTGACCACCAGCACGCGATTGCCGGTCGCCGTTTGCAGGGCTATCGAGCCACCACAGGAAAGCACGGCATCGTCGAAGTGTGGCTGAAAATACACCTGACGGTATTGCTGGTTGATCTGGTCGAGTGATGTGAGTTCCACGTTACCCCCTTATACATGCCTGATACATGCCTGAAATCGGCGGCTTACGTCGCGAGTTTCTCACGAACGATCCGGTGATGGTATGCCACTGCGCAGCCCGAGCGCGTCCAGCGCCGCGCGCATATCGTCTGGAATCGGCGCGCGCACCGTGTATGGGGTGCCCGTCGCCGGATGGTGGAAGATGAGTTCCCAGGCGTGTAGTTGCGTGCGTGCTATGGCCGCCGCGCTGGCTGTCGTCGACGCGTCGCCATGCATGCCGCCATACACGGTGTCGCCAGCGAGTGGCGCGCCCAGGTGTGTCAGATGCGCGCGTATCTGGTGTGTGCGCCCGGTGAGCGGTTCCGCCAGGACCAGCGAAAAGTCGCCCTGCGTGGCGAGTACCTGATAGCGTGTGCGCGCTGGCTTGCCCTCGGGCGAGATGATGACTCGCCGCCGGTCATCCGGGTCGCGGCGAAGTGGGGCGTCGACCATATTGCCCTGTGCCGGGAGTCGCCCGCTGGCAATCGCCAGGTAGCGCTTGGTGATCTGGCGCTGTTGAAACTGGCGCACGAGCGCCCGGCGCGCCTGCTCGGTGCGGGCGAAGAGCACAACGCCTGATGTCTCACGATCGAGCCGGTGGAGCAGCCAGGGTCGCGGCCGGCCTGAGCGGTCAGCATAAGCAAAGACTGCATCGGTGAGCGTGCCATCGGGATGCCGATACGCCGGATGCACGACGAGGCCAGCGGGCTTCGCTACCGCGAGGATAGCGTCATCTTCCGCGAGAATGGTGATCTGCGGCGCAACTGTTGGGTCTTTCCGCTCTCGGTTGTCTTGCATGGCGGCTGCCGCGACACCGGTGCCAGCGCCCATAGCCATAGCGTGCGATGTCCTCTCTATTGCCGTATCTGCCGGGCGCTATCCAGGACGCACACGGCTTTCTGCCATGACATACTATAGCTGATGAGGGAATACAACTCGCAAGCACACGGCGCGTACAGTTGGCAGTGACTTGCTAGGCCTCTGGCCAATCGCTTACACTCCTGATCAGAGCCAGCGCAATAACGACCATCCCGACATTATGAAACACCCATCAACAAAAGTTCGGAGAATATGGTGCGCAACCTGCCCAATATCCTGAGTGTCGCCCGGCTACTGGCGACGATTCCACTCGTGATCCTGATTCTGCTGAAAGAGCCCTGGGCGCTTCTGGTGGCTACGGCGCTCTTCGTGCTTGGCTCGGTCACCGATACCATAGACGGGCGCCTGGCGAGGCGCTACCATCTCGTCTCGAATCTGGGCGTCTTCCTCGATCTAACGGCTGACAAGGTGTTTGTTTCCGCCGCGCTGATCGCGCTGGTCCAGGTCGGATTCGTGCCCGCGTGGATTGTCATTGTGATCGTCGCGCGCGAGTTTCTCGTCTCGGGGCTGCGTTCGTTCGCGGCGGCACGTGGGGTCGTGATTCCGGCTGGACGCTGGGGCAAGCAGAAGACACTATTGACACTGCTTTCGATCGGCGGCATTCTTCTGGCGACGGGCCTCGGCGGGCAAACCGCGTTCCCTCTCGGCCTGAGCACGGGCGGCACGCCCGGAAACTTCGCGGATTACTTGCTGGTCGCCTCGGATATCGTCCTGCTGCTGGCGGTGATCTGGACGATCTTCTCCGCTGTCGAGTACCTGCGCGGTGGATGGAGCGTTATCATCGGCCCGGCGGCTCAGAGCAGCTAGCAGCAGTCAACCGGCGACGGGATGTGCGGGCTGACCGAGCTTGCGCTCGGTGCCTTTGAGCAGCCGGTCAATATTGTCCTTGTGCGAGACGATGATGATCACGCCGCCCACCAGAATGAAGAGGAAGTGGGGCAGCGAGTCGTGCTGTGTGACGAGCAGAACGAACTCGGCCACGATGCTGCCAGCGGCGCCAAGAATGGAGCCGAGCGAGACGTAGCGTGTGATAGCGATCGGCACGACCGCGCAGATAAAGCCGATGAGCGTGGTGAAGGGCGCCATGATTACCATCGCTCCCGCGCCCGTCAGCACGCCGCGCCCCCCCTTGAACCCGATGAAGACCGAGTAGTTGTGCCCAAGGATCGCGCAGAATCCCGCCAGCGCCTCCGCGGTCGCCTGGAGTGTCGGGTCGGATGTGCCACCGAAGAAGACGTACCGCGCCAGCAACACCGAAGCCATGCCTTTGAGCACGTCACCCACCACAACAAACGCCGCAGGCCCCGGCCCAAGCGTGCGCAGGACGTTCGTAGCGCCGGTCTTGCCGCTGCCGAATTCGCGCGGGTCGCGGTTGCCGAAGATGTGTCCGGCGAGCACGCCGAATGGGATGGAGCCGAGCAGGTAGCCCGCCAGAGCGGCCCCACCCATACGCAGGACAATCTCCATCGCGGACATAGGCTCACATCCTCTCTACCCTCGCGCATCGTCTTGCGGGTCTGCTGCGGCCTCAACGGCGAGGCCCGCCTCACTGGCAACCCGGCAGGGCGTCATTGAGCATAGGCGAGTGTCGCCAGTGTGTCAAGACTCTGCCACTCCGCTCATGGTCAGCAAAACACATGCCCGCTCATCGGGCAAGCGAGGAACTGTGCGCGCTATACTGCCTCCATGGAACGGTATGGATGAATGGGACAGCCTTCTCACTCGATGTGGCTCGAAGATTCTACTGGATCGACCGGATCAAGAGATCGATCGCGTGCAAGGGGGGAGACGCGCACATGAAGTCGCCGTCCGCTGACGAATTGCCTGACATCACCAGAGACGACCGCTCGCTCGTGCTCGGCATTGACATTGGCGGGACCAAGACGGCGGCAGGCGTCGTCACCGCCGATGGGCACGCGCTCTCCTTCCACGCGCAGCCGACGCCACAGGATGCTGATTCCGGCGCGCTGCTCGATTTCGTCGTCGCGGTCGCTGAACGTGCCTTGGATGGTTACAGGGGCCAGGCGGTCGCGGCGGGGGTCGGCTGTGGCGGGCCGATGATCTATCCTGATGGCATCGTCTCGCCGCTCTTCATCCCTTCCTGGCAGTCTTTCCCCTTGCGTGAGCGGCTCGCGGCGGCGCTTGGACTGCCTGTCACGCTGGATAATGATGCCAACGCGTTCGCGCTTGGCGAGGCGCTCTTTGGCGCGGGACGCGGCACGCGCTGTATGCTCGGCATCGTCGTCTCGACCGGTGTTGGCGGCGGAATTGTGGTGGATGGCCGCGTGTTTCATGGCGCGACGGGCAACGCGGGCCATATCGGCCATACCATCGTCTCGGCGGAGGGGCCGCGCTGCTCCTGTGGCGCTATCGGCTGCCTGACCGCGTACGCGTCCGGGACGGGACTGGTGGCGCGTGCGCGGGCGGGGATAGATGATGGGATAGCGACGAGGCTGGCGGCGTTGCCTGATGGTGCGCTGACGGGCGAGGCCATCGTTCAGGCGGCGGGCAGCGGTGACGCATTCGCCCAGGAGTTGATGCGCGATGCGGGTGTCGCCCTGGCGCGCGGCATCGTAGACGCTGCCAACCTGCTCGATCTGGAGCGTGTCGTACTGGGCGGCGGGCTGACACAGGCGGGGGAGATGCTGCTCGCGCCGCTCCGAGCTGAGGTGCGCGACCGGGCGCGGCTCCCGTTCACGCGCCACCTCGACATCCGGCTTGCGTCGGCAGGGCGTGAGGCGGGGGTCATCGGTGCGGCGGCGCTCTGCCTCTAGCATTGGAAGTTAGCTACATATTCTGTCGATGCCAAGCATATTCAGGTGTTCGGCAGGAGGACCTGATGAGTCAGGATAATCAGCCACTGTGGGATGATGTTCACGAGGCGTTGAGCGTCCACGAGCAAGAAGCGGAAACGCTGGAGGCATTTGAACAAGCGCTTGCGCGTGATCCAAATAATGCTCGTGCGTGGACGAATTATGCGGACATGCTCAGCAATCTGGAGCACGATGAGGAGGCGCTGGCGGCCTATCGTCGAGCAATTGCCCTCGATCCTCGATTTGCGACTGCCTGGGTGAACATGAGTTGCGCGCTCACGCGCCTGCAGCGCAAAGCCGAGGCCCTGCAGGCAGCCGAACAGGCGCTCGCAATTGCTCCAAACTCGGCTCCAGCATGGAATGCGAAAGGAGTCGCCCTGCTCAGCATGCAGCGAAGACGGGAGGCACTTCTCGCGTGGCGGCGAGCGGTCGCTCTGGATCCAGAGTATATCGCTGCCTGGTACAATATCTCAGAAGCGTATCGTTGGGCACATCACCACGAACAAGCGCTTAGTGCATATGGACGTGCTCTGGCGCTCGATCCACATTTCGCTCCTGCCTTGCTTGGACAAGGGGAGACGCTGAATGCGCTCAAGCGTTTCCCAGAGGCCCTGCAAGCGTTCGACCGAGCGCTCCAAATCGGCGGCCAGCTAGCACGCACCTTACAGGACAAGGGAATCGCCCTGCAAGGGCTAGGGCGCATTGATGAAGCCCTCGACGTGTTTGACCGGACCCTGGCCCTTGAAAACACTGATCCACTCTCCTGGATCAGCAAAGGATCAGCTTTGTTGCAGGCGGGGCGTGATGTAGAGGCTCTGGCAGCCTATGAACGTGCCATTGAGATCGCGCCTGGTAATTCCTATGCTTGGCAGGGCAAGGCCGAGACATTGCAGCGCATGGGACGAGGAGGAGAGAAAGAAGCATTTGATGCGGGACTTCGCGCACTCGCCTTGCGCGTGGCGCAGTCGAAGATTCCGCTGAAGGCGTTCTTTGCGCGCCTCATTCATCATGATGTTTCGGATGCCATGCACTTAACCGGCTAGTTGGATCGAGGGGTGGCTGGAGCTTCGTATGCGCGAAATCGCGAAACACCATCCTGAGACAATGGAGACCGGGCAAGCATCCCAATGAGCACCGGGCCATCGCCATCCGTTCGAGGACGGCACTACCTCCGCGCGCCGTCTGGGTAGGCGCCGTTGGCTGTGGCTGCATATCTCTGGTGGCTGCCGCGTTGTTGGTTTCCATGTGTGCCGCGGCAGCCACCGTTATTTCACTCTGTTGCACTCTACTGGCCGTGGAGCTTAATGGCTCGCCATCGTAACGGCGGCGACATTCAGGTGATGATGGTAGTCGGTTCCGGTCCACGCGATGAGCACCTCGCCAGTGGTGCTATCGCCATTGTAGGTCAGTGCTGGGCTTGAGATGGCCGTTTCATCTAATGTCGCCGTGCTGTTGGCATCGCTCCAGGCGGGATAGTTCTGCGTGTACTGCACGTTCAGGTCGCGAGTACTGGTGGTGCCGCTTCCCGTCCAGGCGAGCCAGTGCGTCGGCAGGCCAGGCGCGTAGAAGCCGATCATGCTCGGCGCCCAGGCGCTTTTCTGGCTCAGTGGCGAGCCATCTGCCATCGTCCAATGCACCTTGTCAGTCGTGGTCGCACAGTAGATCCGGTTGTTGGTTCCCGTCCAGGAGAGAATCAGCGCACTGGTGCTGTAGGATGACGGATCGGTGGAGAGGCTTGGTCGCGAGATGCTGCTCCATCCCCAGAGAATATGCTTGTCAAACGTCTCAGGGTTGGTCGCCATATGCAGCACGTTGGGCGTGTGCGCGTAATCGGTTCCGGCCCACGACAGGTAGACATCCGAGTTGATATCGCCATTGATCGTGGCCAGCGCCGGAGCGGTGAAGCTCGTCTCGCCCCAGAAGGTGATCTTTCTGGTGACGGTGAGTTCTGGTGTCTTGATGAATGCGATATTCAGGGTGTGGTGTCTGTCAGTGCCCGTCCAGGCCAGGACGATTGTGCCATAGGGTGCGCCGCGGCCAGTGTCGATGAACGCGACAGCCGGGCGCCACAACGACGTCTCGGACAAAATGTGTTTGTTGCCATACTGTAACCCGTCGCTGCTCGTCATCACGTTGAGGCGATGGGCCACATCGGTTCCCGTCCAGGCCAGGACCGTTTCAGGGTGATATGTCGTCGCGATGGCGGGGCCATCGATACTCGTATCGGCCAGAATGACCTTCGGCCCTTCTTTAGGTGGTGGAAATGTGGTCTGTGGAGATGCGTGAGCACCATTCATCACGCCAGCGAGCGTCACTATCGCGGTGAACAGCACGGTGAACGTGGCTATAAAACGACGCCAGGACATATGCTGCCTCCTCGTGTGTGCATCCATATCAGGCCCGCGTTCCAGCAGGTGATTCTTGCCTGTCAGCTTGGTGCACACTGCACCCTATCCCCACAACATCCAGGGCATGTCACATTTACGCCTGGATGCCGCACAGTCCTGTCACAAATTGACATGGCGTGGTATCTGGGCGTCTGGGCGCCTGATGGAGCCGGGTCGCAGCCTGGGCGGCGAGCGGCTAGAAGGCGCGCCGTGTGCGCATGCGTCAGGCACCTGTCCATGAGCAGGCGGGCATAGGCGGCTGGTATAATCAGGGTGACTCGCGCGGCACTTGTCGCGACACGACCGGCCCGCCAGCAAGGAGCATTCTGTGCCTGCCGATACGCCTGCCCATCAGCCCGAACATCTGACCGCCGCGATTGACCAGCACAAGCTGGATGAGGTGGCGCTCTCTCGCGAGGAATACCATCAAATCGTCGAGTTGTTGGGTCGCGCGCCCAACGACGTTGAGCTGGGGCTGTTCGGCGCGATGTGGAGCGAGCACTGCGGCTACAAAAACAGCCGCCCGCTGCTCAAGCGCTTCCCCACCAGCAGTCCACGTATCCTCGTCAAAGCGGGCGAGGAGAATGCTGGCGCGGTAGATATCGGCGATGGATTGGCCGTGGTGATGAAGATCGAGAGCCATAACCACCCGAGCGCCATCGAGCCATATCAGGGCGCGGCGACCGGCGTCGGCGGCATCGTCCGCGACATCTTCACCATGGGCGCGCGTCCCATCGCCCTGCTCGATTCTCTGCGCTTTGGCCCCCTGGACGACCCGCGCAACCGCTACCTCTTCTCGGGCATCGTGGGCGGCATCGGCGGCTATGGCAACTGCCTGGGCATTCCCACGGTCGGCGGCGAGATCTACTTCGATGCGTCGTATAGCGGCAATCCGCTCGTCAACGCGATGTGCGTGGGGCTGATCGAAGTGGGCAAGCTGATTCCGGCAAAGGCGAGCGGCGCGGGCAATCCCGTCTTGTTGGTCGGCGCGGCGACGGGGCGCGACGGCATCCACGGAGCGACGTTCGCCTCGGTTGAGCTGGATGAGGCGTCGGAGGAGCGGCGGCCAGCCGTTCAAGTCGGCGACCCGTTCACCGAGAAGCTGCTGATGGAGGCGTGTCTCGTCTTGCGCGATACCGGCTGGATCGTCGGCATGCAGGATCTCGGCGCCGCCGGGCTGACCAGCAGCACTGTTGAGAGCGCGCACAAGGGGCAGTCTGGCATTGATCTCGACGTCTTGAAGGCGCCGCGCCGGGAATCTGGCATGACGCCGTACGAGATGATGCTCTCGGAATCGCAGGAGCGCATGCTGGTGGTCGCCCGCAAAGGGCGCGAAGACGACGTGCGCGCGCTCTTTGCCCGCTGGGGGCTGCGCTCGGACGTGGTGGGCGAGGTTGTGGATGATCCGGTCATCCGCGTGCGCGAGGGCGGCCATGTCGTGGCCGAGGTACAGACACGCCTGCTCACCGATGAGGTGCCCGCGTATGTGCGCGAGGGCGAGGAGCCACGAGAATTGGCGGAGCTCTGGCGCTTCGATCCATCGTCTCTCGCCGGGAAGCTGCCGCCCGCGACTGAGGCGCTGTTGCGGCTGCTCGGCTCGCATGACCTATGCAGCCGCGAAGATGTCTACCGCACCTATGACACGATGGTTGGCGCGAACACCGTGCTGGGGCCAGGGAGCGATGCCGCCGTGCTGCGTGTGCGCAGTGCCGATGACCGTGAGACGGGCAAGTATCTGGCCGTGACGACCGACGGCAATGGCCGCCTGACCTGGCTCGACCCGTTCAACGGTGGGGCGCTGGCCGTGGCCGAAGCGGCGCGCAACGTCGTCTGCAGTGGAGCGACGCCGCTTGCTCTGACGAACTGCCTCAACTTCGGCAACCCTGAGAAGCCGACAGTGTATTACCAGATGTCGCGCGCTGTCGACGGCATGGCCGCTGCTGCGCGAGTTCTCGAAACACCTGTGATTTCCGGTAACGTCAGCCTCTACAATGAGAGCTTCGGCAAGGCGATCTACCCGACGCCCGTCGTTGGTATGGTTGGCCTGCTGGAGGGCCGCGAGCCAGTACCCAGCGCGTTCCAGGTGGCGGGCGATATCGTTGGCGTGCTTGGCCCGTGGTCCGTGACGCCCGATACGCTCGGTGGCAGCACCTATCTCGCGACGTTGCATGGAATCGTGGCGGGGCGACCACCCCGGCTCGATCTGGAGGTCGAGCGGGCTGTGCAGCAGGTGACGCTGGCCGCGAGTGCTGCCGGGCTAATCCGGAGTGCCCATGATTGCTCGGATGGCGGGCTGGCGGTGGCCCTGGCCGAATGCTGCATGTGGTCGGGACAGGGTATGCGAGGCGAGCTCCAACTGCCGGAGCAGCTGACCGGCGACCCCCTGGCGGCGACAGCGCTGCTCTTTGGTGAGGCGCCATCGCGCATCGTGCTCTCCGCCTCGCCAGAACACTGGGATGCGCTCGCGGAACTGGCGGAGTCGCATGGCATGCTGCTGACGCGCCTGGGCGTCGTCGGAGGCGACCGGCTCACCTGCCCGCCGCTGCTCGATCTCGCGGTTGACGCGATGTATTCCACCTGGCGGCGCGGATTCCAGCTCGTGGAAGAATCCGCTGAGGCGGAGCAGGCGCATGTCCGCACCGATAGAATCGAATAGCTACCCCACCCCTCCCTCGCGGAGAGGAGGGAACCAGACGCAGACGCCACTGGAAGCCCTCCCCGCAGGGAGGCAGACGCGCGAGCGCGGGCGAGAAGCGCCGTTGCAGGCGCGGAGCGGCAGCAGGCCAAGAGACTGGGTGGCCCACAGGGCTGGGAGGGGGCGGAAACGATGAGCACGACTCCCGAAGCATTGCGCCAGGCGCTGGTCGAGAAGCTGCAACGCGAGGGCGTGCTGTCTGATGCCGAGGTTGAGCGCGCGCTGCGCACCGTCCCGCGCCACCTCTTTCTGCCCTCCGTGCCCATCGAGCAGGCGTATAGCGATACAGCCGTTCCAACCCATGAAGAGAATGGAGCGCCCATTAGCTCCGCCTCGCAGCCGGCTATCGTCGCGGTCATGTTGCGGCAGCTTGACGTTCACCCGGGCATGCGCGTGCTGGAGATTGGCGCGGGCACGGGCTATAACGCGGCGCTGCTGGCCGAGCTTGCCGGGCCGGAGGGTCATGTCACCACCATAGACATCGGCGAGGAGATTGCCGCCGAGGCGCGCGCGCACCTGAACGCCGCCGGCTATGGCGTGGTACAGGTGATCGCGGCGGATGGCGCGGGCGGCTGGCCGGAGAATGCTCCCTATGATCGTATCGAGCTGACGGTAGGCGCGAGCGACATCACGCCGGCATGGTTCGAGCAGCTCGTTGATGGCGGACTGATAACGCTCCCGCTCTGGCTGGGCATGTCAGACGCGAGTGTGGCGCTGCGCAAGCGCGATGGGGTGCTCTCCAGCGAATCGCTGGCGCCGTGCGGGTTCATGCGGCTGCGGGGGAGCGAGAAGCATGGGGCGCAGTGGATACCGCTTGACACGGGATTGCGCCTGGGCAGCGATGAAGCGGAGCGGCTCGCCGCCCCAGTTCGCGCACTGCTCGCGACGCGACCCCGGCGGAGGCATCTCAGCTTCGACGGCACCCTGTTGCCCTGGCTAGGATTGCGCGGGCTGCGACTGTTGGTGCTGAGCCGCGAGCCGCGCCGCCGCTGGCCAGGACTTCCGCGCGTCCGTTATGGAGTCTACGCCGAGGGACCAGATGGTCCATCGCTCAGCGTCTTTGCGACACGGCTCCCCATGCTCGTCTCGTTCGGCGGCACGGAGGCTGAGCGACAGGTTCTGGAAGAAACAGCGCGCTGGCAGGTGACACGGCACATTCCCATGGAGCAATGGCGCATCACCGCGTGGCCGCACTACACGGGCGGAGAACTCCCACCCGCGCCTGCTGGAGCCTACCGCCAGATACGCCGCTACTTCACCTATGACATCACCGTCGAACCCTAGCGCGTTACCGCGACGCGGATGGTGACCTTGGCTTCGCTTGACTGCGGGCCGCTTGGGGTCATGCGGATCAGCCCGACACGTACCTGCGTGCCTTCGTTCAGTCGCTCCAGATAGTGGCGCAGATCGAGTACCGAGCCGATGGGACGATCATCCAGCTTGTAGACGATGTCGCCAGGCTGGATACCCGCTTTCTGTGCCGGGCCGCCATTCGCCACCTGAACCACCTGGACAGCCATTTCTTTCTCAAGCTGGAACTGGCGGCGGAGCGACTGTGGTAGCGTTCCGGACTGCGCGACGATGCCCAGCACCGGACGGCGCACCTCTCCATCTCGCATCAGACGTGCCGCCACCCAGTTGACGGTATTGATCGGAATGGCGAATGAGAGGCCTTGTGCCTGCTGTACGACGGCGACATTGATGCCGATCACCGCGCCCGATGAGTCCACGAGTGGGCCGCCAGAGTTGCCCGGATTCACCGCCGCGTCTGTCTGGATGATATCCTCGATCATCTGGCCGCCATAGCCCGGCAACGTCCGATGCAGCGCGCTGACGATGCCCGCTGTGACGGTACTTTGCAGGCCCACCGGGCTGCCAATTGCGACGACAAGCTGCCCCACCTGCAAATTATCGGAGTCGCCGAGCTTGGCCGCGCGCAGTTGAGTGCCATTAGGTGGGGAGATGCGCACCACGGCGACATCGCTGTCGGGGTCCTGGCCAATCACATCGCCCCGGATGTCGTGCCCATCGGCCAGCGTCACAATCACCTGGCGCGCGCCATCCACGACGTGGCTGTTGGTGAGAATGTAGCCATCGGGCGCGAAGATGACGCCCGACCCGGCGCCCCGAGCCACTTGCCCGCCACCGAAGGGCGAATACCCGACGACCTTCGTAACGCCAATCTGCACAACTGCCGGTCCCACATTATCCACGACAGAGATAATGCTCTTCGAATATGCGTCCAGCGCGGCGATATCCTGGGCGGGCGACTTTCCGGCAGCGGTCTGTTCTTCGCGTGAGTGTCCAAACCATCCCATGATTGTGTCTCCTCATGCATGGGGGATGATGTTTATCTATACGCTATACGCACTGTCTTCTACGGGGTTTAAGCTTTTTCGCCTGGCTGATATTTCGGAACCAATGCATCAGTCTACCACAAGACCGAAGGCAACGAGCCCCGGGCGCGAGCGCTCGTCGCGAGATCATGGGCGCAGCGGCCCACTCCCAGCACAACGAGGCACGCGCAGGAGACATGTTGACGGGTTATGCGCTATCCTGTACAATCGCCCGGCTGGTGCTCTGTCACGAGACGATACATTGGTGCCGCCTCGCGTCATGTTCACCACGTTGGCTTTTCGTATCATTGGCGATCCACGGGGAACGGTATGATTTCTAGTGCGGATGATGGATTGAAGAACGTGAAGAACGTTCGGGGTCGGTGGGGGAAGCTATTCCCCAATATCCTGGGGATGGGCGCGTTGTTTAGCGGTGTGGCGTTGGTCGTTCACATCCTGACAGGCTTCTCCCTCGCGATTGGGCTGATGGTGACTGCCGGTGCGCTGATCACTGCAATCGCCGTGCTATTCATTCGTCTTCCAGTACAGCGTCGGCGCTATATCCTCCAGATGGCAGCGATTGGGGCGGTGACGGGCGTTGTGGCGACGGTCTGTTACGACTCGGCGAAGTTTGTGCTATCGCAACTCGACCCGTCACCCTATAACCCGTTCGAACTGAGCTACACTTTCGGTGTGCTTCTCATTGGCAACTCCGCTCCACACGCGCTTACCCTCGCTGTAGGCATTGGCTTTCATGTGCTAAACGGCATCTCCTTTGCCGTCGCCTTCTGCTTCCTCTTTGGCCGCCGGGGCATCATCGCGGGAGTTCTCTGGGGCGTCTTCCTGGAGATGTTCCAACTGACACTCTATCCCGGCTGGCTAGATATCCGCTTCTTCCGCGAATTCGCGGCGATTGGCTCGCTCTCGCATCTGGTATACGGAGCCGTTCTCGGCCTGGGATGCCGCTATGGGCTGCGTCGGCTCGGCGTGCGGCTTGGTCCGTTTTTCTCCTGACCCCCGACCTATCCTGAACTCAACGGCTCGGCTTGCCGTGTAAGCGTATCTCACGTTGAGAGGAGCGCATCTAGTGCTACCCGGTTGGTTCTCATCAGGGCGCCTCATTGATCGCACGCTGCCCACATGGACGGTTCCAGCTCAACTCATGGCCCGCCTGCGCCCACAACTCTGGGAGAGCATCGCCGCTGACGCCGCAGTGGCGCGCCGCATACCAGGCGGGCGGCTGTTTGGCTGGATCGTGGCGGTGCTCGCCCTGATTCTGGCGTTCGCTCGAACAGAGGCTATAGGCTCGATGCAGGGAAGCATGGACTACATCAACAATCCCTTCTACTACTTTACCCAGAATGGATTTCCCGCCTACACCGACTCGCTCGCGCTCCTGCTGGCGGGGCTGGCCGTAGGATTCGTCGCGCCCTCGCTAGGAGTCCTGTATACGCTCACCTTCGTAGTACTCGATCTGATCTTCTCCGTTCAACTTCCGCCGGTCGCGATTGCCGGGCGTTTCGTCGAGTACTGGCTGCTCTGGCTGCTCATCATGGAGATTCCGCTCGCCAGTCGCGCGTTGATGCGTGGCATCCGCGACCGCGTGGGCAGGCAGATCACGGGCACGGTGCTGGGGGCAGGCGGTGCGGCGGCGCTGGCTGGAGTTCTGGTCTCCATCTGGTCAGCGGCGGGGCCCATCTTCATCCGTCCTATGTTTACTTGGGGCCGCGTGGGTGGTGCCCCCACCATTGACGCGGTGCAGGTGATGCAGGCGCAAGGCAATATACTGGTCGGTGCGGCTATTGTGGTCTCGCTGGTGGCGATGGGGCTGCAAGCCTGGGGCGGTGTTCTCGACAAACCGGAGGATATCGTGTTCGGCGCGTTCGGCTCACTCGGGGCGTTTCTCTCGCCACGCGCGCAGGGGCAGGGCCAGTCCCGCCGGGTCGTGGCACTCATTCGCCTAGTGCTGACCACGCTCTTACTGGTGGCGGCGCTCAGCGGCATCATCACCTCTCCAGTGGATGCCGTGCTGCTGCTGACGGCGCTGATTGGCGGGCAGGTGTTGGGCTATCTGGTGCGCCAGGTGCGGCCGCTGGGGAGCGCCCTGGAAGCCGTCCCCTTTGTGGTGCGCTTTCTGGTTGGGTGTGCTCTGAGCTATCTGGTGGCCGAGCAGATCACCGCCTACCCGGACCTCTATGACCAATTCCGCGCGCCACTGGGCTCAGAGTTCTTGCCGATCGTGCTGGCGACCGCAGGGGGGCTGGTGATCTTCGGCGTGCTCCTGGGAGGAGCGCTCCCGCATCCGCAGCCTCTGGCGCAGCGCGCACCATCAAGGGGCGCCAGTGCGGGGAGAATTGTCCTGCTGCTGGTGGCAGCGGGAGCGGCCTGGCTCCTCGCGGCGCATCCAGTCTACGCCGACAACTGCAGTGGCTTGAGGGATTGCTGGGATTCGTTCACGGCGGCGGCAGCGGCGGCAGCGGCGGCAGCGGCGGCAGCGGCGGCAGCGGCGGCGAGGTGGGCCGACAGGGAGGTGAGAAATTGGGTCACTCCTCCCAATGCTGATGGCTATAACTTCGATAACAGCGACGAATGCAACGCCTATAGGTCGTGGAGGGATGCGGGTAACAATCCTAACTGGAATCCTCAGACCCCGCCACCGAACTGGCCGCCGAATGTTCCCTACCAGCCAGATCCAAACTATCCGCGTGATGTTCCACCAGATATTCCCGGCATGTATCCTCCAGAACCGCCCGCTATTGCTGGCGTCAGAGGATAACCAGGCAGGCCGGGAGGAGTAACGACGCCATGCATGTCGTCGCGCTGACGCCACCGGGGCGTTTTCCTACCGTGGTTCCCGATACCGGGCGGTGGTGGTCTACGCTGGCCGCCGACTGTGAGACCTGCTGCTTGGATCGCCTCAGTGCGAACGCTGGGTGGTGGCGGACCATCTGTAGCCCAGACATGGCCCGCATCATGACCGCAACGCCCATGCGGCGGCTAACCTGGCACGTGCGCGCGGGTGAGCTTGAGCGCGCGGCGGCACGAGCGAGCCAGACATTGGATGCGCTGCGCGAGACTGCGACCTACGACAGCGCCACACGCTACATCGCGGCCGTCTCGCCTCTGGCCGAATACCTGGCTCTCTTGAACCGATCTCAGGATGAGCTGTACTTCTCGCTCGACGATGGCGTGCGGGTGACTCGGCTGGACTATGGCGATAGCCACGCGCTTGCCAGGTACGCCCGGCGCAAGACAATCCTCTCCGAGATGATCGCCGCTGCGCTTCAGAGGGCGACGGGGACGCCAGAGACACACGAGGCGATTGATCTGCTGGTGGTGCGCGTGACGTGCCCCGAAGATCTGCTGTGCGCGATGATTGCCGTCGAGCGTCTCCGCGCGCACCAGCCCGGAGCGCATGCGATGTACGCCTGCCTGGCCGATCACGGCTACGAGAACTTCTCGCTGTCTCATCATCTGCCGCGCCTGCGCACGGCCCATACACTGGACCGCATCTTCGACGGCATCATTGAGTCGCAGGACGACCGGGATGTGGTCGTTCCAGTGCTGGCGCGCGCGCTGACGTGTGGGCAGGCGCCCCGCGGTTTTCTGCGCCGCTCCGATATGTTTCCGGAGGCCGGGTCGGAACCGGTAGCCGTGAGGGAGCCTCGCTATATCCCTCCGCCGCCGGTCGAGACATTCGCCAGCGAGCCAGTCTTCTGGACGCGCATCAGCCAGCATCGCTGCTATTGGAGCCGTTGCACTTTCTGCGTCCACAACCTGAAGTACGATCATCCGCTGCCGCCCTCACTAGGTGAGGTGCCTGGGGCGCTCGACCGGCTGGAGGCGCTGGTGAACGCGGGATACCATACGTTCATCTTCGCGGATGAGGCGCTCTCGCCCGCGCTGCTGCGCCGCTTCTGCCAGGCCATAATCGAGCGCGGGCTGGCGTTCACTTGGTCGTGCCGCTGCAAGCTCGAACGCGCCTTCACGCCGGAACTGTTCGAGCTCATGCGTGCGGCTGGCTGCTACGATGTGCTGTTCGGTCTCGAAACCACCTCGCTGCGCATGCTGCGCCGGATGGGCAAGTATACCGAAGGGCTCGATGGCGAAGCTATCCAGGGTATCGTTGAGGCGGCGAAAGCGGCAGGTATCGCTTTGCATATCAACCTGATCGGGGGATTCCCCGGAGACACGCCGTCCGAGGTCACAGCGTCGGTTGATTTCGTGATCCGCTGCCTGCGCACAACATGTGGAGCCACGTACACGCTCAACCGTTTTACGCTCTTTCCCTCGACGCCAGTGATGAACAATCCCGCGACCTATGGCATCGAGCCAGTGACATGCGCGACGGATATGCCCGCAAGCTATCCATACCGTGTCGCGCCGGAATTGCGAGCCGATGCGATTGCCGTGGACCGCCTGCTGCCGTCTCTCGCCTATCGCCTGCGTCAGGAGCTTGGGTGGACTCGTTTTGGCAACCGCCCAGGCGTTCAGGCAGCGATCCAACTGTACTTTACCTCTGGGCACAGCGCCATCTTCAAGACGCGCAGTGCGAATGCCTTTGCGAATCCGCTGCTACAGACCGATTGATCAGGAGTGAACATGATGGGGAACCCAGGTATCTTTCTTACTGGCGCTACAGGCTATATCGGCAGCTATGTCGTTGACGAGCTGGTGCGGCGCGGCATCCCGATAACGGCGCTCGTGCGCAGGGAGGTGCAGTTTCCGGGGTGCCGTACTGTCGTCGGCGATTTGGCCGACGTCGAGCGTTTCGCGCAGGAAATCAGCGCGGCGGGTGGTATCGTGCACATGGGCAGCTCACGCTCGCTCGACCGCGGCACGGTCGCCCGTATTGATATCAATGGGACTAGTCGCCTGATTGATCACTGGCGCGCGGGGCCCTTTGTGTATCTGAGCACCACAACCATCCACGGGCGGCCACAAGGTCCGCTGAATGAGGCATCTCCCATCGCTCCATCATGCTGGTACGATATGGGGAAGTATGCCTGTGAAATTGCGCTGGCGGAAGCTACGGTAGCAAGCAAGAAAGGACGTGGCCCGGCGATCAGCCTGCGCCCGGCGCTGATCTTCAGCACGAATGCGCGCCGTCATGACAACCAGTTCATCGGGTCATTGTTTCGCCACTGCGCACAGGGCCATGTAGCGGTGTTTGACTCGGAAGAGGCGCTCGAAACCTACGGGGCATCGTACATCGGTGGCGCGGACTTTGGCCGGGCGGTGGCCGACACACTGGCGATAAAGGCACCGGGACCATTGACGCTGGCGGATGACTTCCAGACGTGGAAATCATGGATCGAAACGTACCACAAGTATGCTGGCACGCGCCCCAATATCGTCGTGCGACCTGGCATTGAGGCCGGGCCAGGGGAATGGCGTCCGCTCCACTCGCGCACTGCGCTCGATAGCAGCGCGTTCACGAAGCGGACGAGCTTCAAGCCGCGCCAGTCGTTCGAGGAGTTGGTGCGCGAATTCGTCGAGCGTGACCGGGCGGATGGGCTGCTCTAAGGATACGTCGTCGCGGCTGAACCGCCAATACCAGCAATGCGCCACGGTTCGCCGATACGGACATCCCCGACCGGACATGCCCGCGATGTCTGGACGACACACCCGGCCCGTCACTGGCCTTGCGGTGAGGCGGGCAGCGTGCTATGCTAGACGTTGTGCGTGGCGCCGTAGCTCAGTGGCAGAGCAGGGGCCTTTTAAGCCTCGTGTCGTGGGTTCGAATCCCACCGGCGTCACCAACCCACTACACAGTGGCGTTCCCGCCGCCCCCTCGCTGGAAACCAGCCTGTGTACGCACGGTTTGGACAACGGACATGGTACCGTGCTGAGCCAAGATGCATTCACCGAGTTTGAGTACGCCAAAGACCATTCGTTGGTATCCTGCCGCTGGTACACCTCCTGGTTAGGCGCGTTCATCGCGTGGGCCAATAGGCCGGAGCTTATGAGGGGGAAACGTTGCGCATTCGCCCCGCGCGTTCTGAGGACGCTGCCGCGATTACTCGTGTACGCCTGGCGTGCTGGCACGCGACCTATACGGGAATGCTCCCCGACACATTGCTCAGCTACCAGTTCATGGGCGAGTTTATTGGGCGGCGCCAGCAGGTGCTCGCAGCCCGTCGCGCCCGGGAGATTGGGTTCGTGGCTGAGGATGTCGGGCAAGTGGGGGATGCTGAGTATGCCGGGGATACCAAGAACGGCAAGCATACTCAGGTGGGCGCCGAGTGTAGGGAGACTGCACATGGACTTGGCAAACGACAGCTACACGATTGTTTTCCACATCACGGCTGCGGATGGGACTGAGCGCACTGAACGGTATTACCGGGACAAGCGAAGTGCTGATGACAGGAAATGTTGGGTGAAGGTGAGTACGCGTGGCAACGAGTTCCGCGCAACTGCCGAGCAGGTATTGAATCATCTGCTTCCGGCGCTGGCAGGGCTTCAGCCACGCATCACGGTTGAAGTGGAGCATCATCCGAAACACTAGGAATCGGCTGCCATGGAGTCACGTAGCGGGAATGGAGGGAGCACTCCTCGCATCCTCCACTACTTCTGCCCATGCCTTGCTCTCTATCATCGACTGGGAGAGACTTTAGGCCAAAAGAGCTTCATACCCGTCCATACCACCTCTCGCTGACAGTCTCAATGGCTCTCTCAAGTCGTTCGCCAGCCTTGTAGCACAGCAGAGCGAGAGCGTGCCAGACAATATTATGTGAGGTGGCATGCGAGGAACACCCCGCAACTACGAGAGCAGAGCGGCGAACAGGAATAGATCGATTTCTTCCTAAACTCGCTGCTTCACCCTCTTGTACCCCATGTCCGATCACCCTTAGTGCCCGCTGCTGACTGGCTCGCGCGTCTGAGTCGGTTGGGCCGGCGGCAGGTCAGGTGTTGGCGCAGATGCCTGGAGACGCGCTCGCATATCCTCGAATGTCGCCGCGTCAATCTCACCGCGCGCATAGCGTTGCTGCAGGATGTCTAGGGCAGAGGACGATGCCTGCTGCGGAGCATTCGGCGGGGCCGAGGATGGCGTGGAGGTGGGATAGCGCGAGGGCCGATTGAGCCAGCGCACCAGCGCCCAGACAGCAAGAGCTCCCAGCGCGAGCCAGAACACTCCCTGTAGCACCATCCAGACCCACATGGCTGGGCTGTTGGTATAGTACCCCCACATCATAGCCTTTCGCTTCCTTCCTCATGATTGAGAGATATCGGGCTGTCCTGAGCATGGCCGCCGAGCCACACAGGGCAATCACGAGATGGCGCGCCCGTCTCCCAAGTCCGTCACGGCTGGCGACCGGGAGTCTTCATCGATACCGCAAGCGCCCTGTCTCCAGGCGTGCCCTACTTCGTTCCTCGTCTGTGCCGAGACGTCCGCGACGCGTCCGCTACCCTCACTCCACGATCAACACCCCATGCCACTTTCGCTTGGAATGCTGCTGGCTGTGGGGCGACTCCTGTCGCGCCGTGAAGTCAGAGAAGCTGGACAAGCGGGAGGGGCGGGCACGGATGCGGAGGATGCGGTCAATGTGAGCGTATCGTGACGGCAAGTAGAACGATTGTGACAAATCTGCAAGGTTGGCAACGTATCTCACTAACGTATCTCGTTACCGAAGCGAAACTCAAGATAATCCCATGCTGTCGAGCGTGCGGGAGGATGTCAGAGACAGAGGTAGCATTCGATGCGAGGATGAGAGGGAGCGTGCTCTATGGCAGCGTACCGACTATACGACTGGAGTGTCAGACATCATCCAGGTAATGTGGAAGATCCTGCGTATGCAGATGTGACGCTCGATGGCATACGTTCACGCGGTTTCTTGCGGCGGCATGCGGTGTCGTACAGCGTAACGGTGCGCATCCTACTGCTGCCGGTAGATACGGCTGACGCGAAGGGCAGTCGGGCCATCGTTACGCGGGCTATGGCTCAAAGTGCGGACAAATGGAAGGGAAAGCCCTAACACATACCGCCATGGCTACTCCTGCTCGCGAGCACAGCTGCGCTAAGTGACGGTGGCCCTATGGGTGGTTGGGGACGGCGAGGGGCAGGGTGAACCAGAAGGTCGACCCGGCGTCAGGGTGGCTCTCAACGCCCATTCCACCGCCATGCTGCGCGACAATGCCCTTGCTGATATAGAGACCCAGCCCGAGGCCGAGTCCCAGGCCGCCACGGCCATCCTGCGCTGAACTACCCGCCACACGAGAGAATTGTTCGAAGAGGCGCGCCTGCTTCTGAACTGGAATACCCGGCCCGGCATCACAGACCGCCACGCGGGCATGCTCGTCCGCAACCTGGAGCGAGACCACCACGGGTTGGTCTGGCAGAGAATACTTGAGGGCATTGGTGAGCAGATTGGCGATGACCTGGCCAATGCGCTCCCTGTCCACCTCTGCCCATACGGGCTGTGGCGGCGTCTCCACACGTACTACGCGCTCGGGACCCGCTACCACCTGCATGGCCGCCGCTTCCTCGCGACAAATCGCCGCAAGATCATGCCGCGCCTGCTGCAACTCAAGGGCCCCCAACTCCATCTGTGTGGCGACACGCAGATCATCAAGTAATCGCTCCATCCGCATGACCGAATACGCCATGGATTCCACGAGCGCTGGAGACACCGGACCCGGAGCCTGGTCATGGTCGATGCGCTTCTGCTGCAACTGCAGATACATTTTGACGGCAGTGAGCGGGTTGGCCAGGTCATGGGTCACCATACGCATGATGGCGAGGCGTTGCTGCTCCAGGCGGCGCTGCAACGTCACGTCGTGGGTCGTCAGAACGACGCCGAGAATCCGGCCCTGGGCATCACGGGCAGGTGCCCCGCTCACACGCAACACCAATTCCTGCCCATCGTGTGTGTGCTGATATAACTCGACGGCATGTTCCCCAGTGACCGTCTCGCCCTGCAACGCACGGTAGAATGGCAGACGCTCACGCGGCACTGGCTGCCCCTGCGCGTCACGAGGCGATGTCCGCTGTGCCCATGTCTCAATCCGGGCGGCCTCCGGGCTGTCTGGATCGATGTGCCGTGAGGCGAGGAGTTGGCGCTGGGCGTCGTTCATCCGGACGATGCGGCCAGTTCTGTCAACGAAGGCGACGCCTACAACCTGCGTCGCAAAGATGCTTTCCATCTCGGCCGCACGCTCGGCCAATTCCCGCTCGAGGTGCTTGCGCTCGGTAATATCCCGCAGCACGCAGACTGCCCCTATGATATGTCCATGAGTGTTGACAAGCGGAGCGCCACTCACGTTGAGGACCAGTTCTCGCCCATCCACAGAGTATGCGACGACATCCATGGTCTGTGCTCCAGTGAACATCTCACCTCGCAGGACGCGTATTGGGGGCCAATGCTCCTGGGGGAGCGGCTGGCCGTCAAGCGTCAACAAGGTGATTGCGCCCCCACGATCGGCGATGGGCACCGCAAGCGCTTCCTGGCGGCCGGGTTGCGCCAGTCCGAGCAAGGATATAGCAGCAGGGTTGGCGCCCGCGATGCCTCCGTCCGCGTCATAGATGACGACGGCATCAGCCACCGCATCCAGGATAGCAGACGCGAGTTCAGGAGTAGCGAGCGACATACTGAGGGAACGTGGCGGCGGCAGGTGACGGGCAGCACGGCCGACACGGGCAGCACGGGCGTGACGGCCAGTTGTCCGAAAGGAAGTATCTTTCATCGGCACCCCTCGTACGAGTGGTCTACGGGTGTGTGCGCGAGTATTTATCGTTGATTGTACCGGTGTAAGCTGTGCTCATATAGCCCGTATACATCGCCGTATGCAGCATCTATGTAGCACGTTCGCAGATGGCAGAAACCAGACTCAGACTACATGCCAGACAACAGCGCGGCAGGAAATGCCAAACGATGGCAACGCAGGATGCAGACATCGTTGCCTTCGCTTCTTGGGAGGCACGGAGGGTGAGAAGCAAGGAAGACCTTATGGCTTGAACAGAACGCACGGTCTCTGCCTGATGCCCGACTCACCGCACTCACCGCACTCACCGCACTCACCGCGCACAATCTCACACAAGCCCTTCTAACGCCCTCGCTAACGCCGAAGTTAACCCATCCCTGCTATGACCACCGCACGTGTAAGTACTATCCTATGCGGTGACGGACTCGACCATAAGTACACCAAGAATACGCATCAAATGCGCGCTACCGCAAGTAGACGCGCGGCGTGTTGCGAGGCAAGGGAGGTTACTGTCAGCCCTGGTGCAGCAAGACGATGCGATGGCCGCGCACTATCACGTCTTCCTGCTTGCTATATGTGCCAATCCACCGCGCGAGATGTAGTGCGGGCGCAGGTGCCACTCTATTGGGATTCTGATTCCTGCCCGTGCGCGACATGACACCACCGATGCCAGCGATAGCGATAGGGCCAACACAGCGACCCAGTGTTATCGGTGCAACAGGTTGGCCAAAGTCGCGACCGGGCTTATCGCTGAGAGCAGCCAGCCCGCTACCAACGAGATGACCCCGACTATAAACGAATAGGCCACCTGGCGGCGTGCTGCGGCTCTTACCTGCTGCCCGATGACGTCATCCACCATCGTGCGTAGTGTATCGTCTTGTAGCCACTCCCGCATTTGGGTCAAGCGTGTAATCCGCTCATCTAAGGATGCGAGTGGTAAGGATGCGAGTGGCACAGATTGCAGCATGCCTTCGCCCTGCTCATCCACAGCCTTTACGGCGCTAGGGGCAAAGTAGACTGCAAGGAACCCCCTCGCCACTGCCATGAGCACGATGGCTAGAACAGGCATTGCGATGAGCACTGGGAAGATGAAGCTCGGCAGATTGGCAGCGAAGGATGGGGCGGAAGGGAAGGCTTGGATGAGCACTCCGGGAACATCAAGGAGCCCGACAACAAACGCCCCTACCATCTCGCCCATCGTGGGCAGGTCATACCAGTTATCGTATCGACCAGACACGGTGCGCCACCGGAAGAGGCGTCGCAGACGATAGGGTGGCAGCTCACGCGCCTGGCGGACGGTCTGCCAGGTTTGCCACGGCAGAAACAGTGCGAGCCCCAGCAGCATCACGAGGGCCGGAAGATGACTCTGCGAGGACTGACCCAGTGCGTCCAGGAGTGTGCCGAGCACTAACGCAAGGAGAGGAAGGGACGCAACAAGCAGAGTGGGGGCATTGCGGCGCAAACTCCGGCTGAGGACAGCCCAAACGGTGTACAGTACGGTTCCGCTCACAGATGATGTCACGACCATCGGGGTAGCTGGCGTGCCCTCTCTGCGTTGCTGTTCCGCATGAGCAATGGCAACATCAAGATAATAAGACAATGAGGAGGAGTACGCCTGCTCTTTGGTCATTTCATGTCTCCCTCGCGATGGACGTGCCGTACGCATCGCCCGGCTTCAAGCGGGAAACGCCAACGCATCATCTGCTGGCGGCTGCGATTCCTGCCAGTTGCTGTTCCCTCGTAGCCCAGCTTCAGTGCTCACCGTATCCATCTGGCATGCTTATTGTACAGGCCATGGCAAGCGGTTGGAGTTGGGCTAGAGCATCATTCAGACAACGATGGTTTTCTTACAGAAGTCAGCCAGAAAGCCCCGGCTTTCAAGTTGGGGATGAATGGCCCCTTGCCATTCCCATGCCAGGATGCTATAGTGCCTGTGAGCTTTTGCTCTCGCCCTGGGGCATCATGGCGTGGGGTACGACCCCGAGAAGCTCCCGGTTTCAGCCGGGAGAGATGTCACCCTCTCCTTTCGCAGCAGCGGAACAGGGCCGTCCAACACCAACAAAACGGCGCCTCACCGCCCCGCACGGGACGGTATGGCGCCATCTTCCGGCTCATCACCTCTTCAACGGGATTCTACCGGGTTCTTCTATGGTATCGTGAGGGCTTGAAAGGCTCCGCTCACTGCCGCTCACTGCCCCACTGCGACTACGCGATTGCGCATCGTGCCGATGCCCTCGATCTCCGACTCCATCACGTCGCCGGGGTGTAAATACTCCGGTGGTGTGCGGGCGAAGCCAACGCCCATCGGCGTCCCCGTCGCCAGGATATCGCCGGGCTCCAGCGTTGTGCCGCGCGAAATCTCCGCCAGCAGGGTCGGGATGTCGAAGAGCATGTGCGCTGTTGTGTCATCCTGCTTGACGACACCATTGACCAGCAGTCGCAGCCGAAGATTCGTCGGGTCGGCCAGCTCGTCAGCAGAGACAATCCATGGCCCTAGCGGACATGAGCCGTCCAGACTCTTGCCAAGAAACCACTGCACCCCAGGCCGGTTCTGGAGGTCGCGAGCGCTGACATCGTTGAGAACCGTATAGCCCCAGACGTGCCGCATCGCATCTTCGCGGGCGATATGCCGCCCACCCGGCCCGATGATGACCGCCAACTCCACTTCCCAGTCAATCTTCTCGCTGACTGAGGCATCCAACGGAATATCGCTGTATGGGCCGGTGACGGCAGTCACCGCCTTGGTGAATATATTGGGGAATTCTGGGAGCTTGAGCTCCTGCCCTTGGGCACGCGCCGATTCAGCCGCATGCTCGGCATAGTTGCGGCCAACACAGAACACGTTCTTGGTTGGCCGGGGGATCGGCGCGACAAGCTCAATACTCGCCAGCGGCAGCAGGGTCTCATCCGGCGCGCGCTCGGCGACCTCGGAGAGCGCCCGCAGTGCCGGTTCGCCGCCCGCGATCAGCGTCAGCATGCCGCTTGCCGCGCCCGACAGGTCACTCCGTCCCAGCCGGTCCGCTGCCTCCGCTACGTCAATAACCGCGTCGCCACGCACGACGCCCAGCCGCAATTCGCCACCGCTGCGAAACGTTGCCACACGCATGTCATCTCTCCCAGAGAACTGCAAACGACAGAAGGGAACCTACGTTCACACCATACACCCGCAAGAGCCTTCACGCCGAATGGCCAATGAGCCGCTTGAAGCTACTTTGCCGGCGGACTCTCGGCCTCGCTTACCGCGTCTTCCATGCTGGCGTCTGTGGTGTCTGGCATGGTGGTCTCCGGCATGCGCGGCACGCTGCGCTCGCCACTGGTATCGGGGAGTACGCCATCCGGGTCATCGGCGACACTATCCCCCGTGCCATTGGCCACACCAGGCGGGCGCGCACCGGGACGGCGGAATTCGATCTGGCGTGTCTCGGCGAATTCACGCGCGCGCTGCTCAGCCCAGGCCGCATGCCGTGTATGCGCATCAACAATGGAGCGTAGCATCGCGCGCCCGTCGGCATCTATCTCCGCCTCCTCCACCAGACGCTCCGCTTGCTCGCGCGAGGCCAACTGGTGTTGGACAAAGAGCATCAGGCGATCATCATAGCGCGTGAGATCGAGCGCCTGGAGAACGATACCGTTGATACGCCGTGTTACTGGCAGGTTGAGAGCTTCCATCCAATCGCGCAGAAGGAACGACATCAGCGTATCCTCAACGCCCATCGAGTTGAGTGCCTCGCGTTCGAGGTATTCGGTGGCGCCGTTGGAGAGCGCAACTTCGATCTCGACGCTTGCTCGCACATCCTCCAGCAGCATATTGAGGGCGTCTACGGTTTCTGGATTGAGTGATCCCATGCGTTCCCTCACTTGATCTGAATGCGCCATTGCACAACATCTCCGTCCCTGGAGAGCAGCTACCTGATCCCGTCCTTTGCAGCGATCTCCCAAGTGGTATCGTACCGCATTGTCTCACAGCCGCACACAGCCGGCAAGCGGGCAGAAACAGAAGCGGCTGGCATCGCCACGCGGCTCTCCAGGGTGTCTTTACTGCACGCACGATAGCATGAACGCGGGCAGATGCGCTACTATCTGGCAGCAGAACCCGTCAGCAGCGGGATGGAGACATGGATGAGTACCCGCACATATGACACCACGTACGAGCCGCCGACACCACGGCACAGAAGGTCGCCACGAGATACCGAACGCGCGTCCCTGGATGCCGCGCTTGCCGTCGCGCTGAGTGATCTGCCACGCGCCCCACAACAGACACGCAGCCGGGAGAAGCGTGCCAGTCTGCTCCGCGCCGCCGCCCGGATCTTTGCCGAGCGCGGCTATGCGACGACGACTGCCGATATGATTGCCGAGGCAGCGGGCGTCAGCATCGGCACGTTCTACAACTACTTTCGCAACAAACGGCAGATTCTGCTGGCGCTCGTCGTCGGGCAGCTTGATGATATCTTCGGTCAGCTTCGCCTTGCCAACATGGATTTGAGCCACGACAACGCTCGCGCGCACATCCGGGCAGCCGTGGCCGTGACCCTGCGCGAAAATGACCGCTCAGGGCTGCGGCGTGTCTGGCACGAAGCGATGTTCTCCGAGCCCGAGTTGATTCCCTACCAGCAGGTCATTCGCCGCCACACCCAAGAGCGGTTGATGGAGCAGCTTCAGCACGCGCAGCGGCGCGGGCGAGCATGGGAGGGCCTGGATGTCGAGGTGACCGCGCTTGCCATCCTGTCATTGGTAGATGCACTCAGCATGCACGCGTGGCCTGAGCCGGGCGAGATACGCATCATCGAGGGTGTCACCGACATGATCTATCGAGCCATCTACGCTTCCCCTTCCTGAGCACTCCGCCAGCGCAGCGGAGCGCGAGACGGAGAATACCTGTTGCGCGAGTAGAGGTGTATACTGACAACACCTACGACGCCATCGGAAGCATCTGAGGGGGATACGCATGGACGATCAACCGGGCGATACGCGCCGCCTGCGGCCACCGACCCGCTCCCACGCCGACCCACTGCGCCAGACCACGGCCTCTCTCGTACGGTGGCATGCTGGTCTGGCGACGTCCATCGAAGATGAGCTGGTGGTCGAGGAGCCGCTGGAGATCCGGCTGCGCGTGGGCGGCGATCCACTCTCCACAGAGACGATTGCGGTCATCATGCGCACCCCTGGGGCCGATGACGAGCTGGCGGTGGGTTTTCTGTATAGTGAAGGGCTGATCGTGAGCCGCGACGAGCTGGGAGTCATTGCCGCGGGCCTGGATGACGACGGCCTGCCATCGCCCAATGTGCTGGACCTCATCCCCGCATCCGGGGCGGCGCTTGCGGAGCGTATGCGCCTGGGAGGTGTCTCGCGCGCTTTCGCTGTGAACGCCAGTTGTGGGGTCTGTGGCCGCAACAGTATCGCGGCGGTCTGCGCCGCCTTCCCTCCACTCGCCGCGCACGAGCCGCTGACGACCACCGAGGTGCTCTGTAGCCTGCCGGACCGGCTGCGTGCCGAGCAGCGCGTCTTCGCGTCTACGGGTGGCCTGCATGCTGCCGGACTCTTCGCACCCGACGGCTCCCTGCTGGCATTACGTGAGGATGTTGGGCGCCACAACGCGGTGGATAAGCTCATTGGCCGCGCCCTGCTCGATAATACGCTTCCTCTGCGTCAGGCAATGCTGCTCGTCAGTGGCAGGCTCTCGTTCGAGATCGTCCAGAAGGTGGTTGCCGCTGGCATCCCCCTCGTGGCGGCTGTATCCGCGCCGTCGAGCCTGGCGGTGGATCTGGCGCGTGAAAGCGGCGTCACCCTGGCAGCCTTCCTGCGTGGTCCCTCCATGAACATCTATACTCACCCCGCCCGCATTGATGTCACGGCAGTGGCTCAGGCATGATGCTGCGCAGAAAATGCTATCGACTTCGCGCCGCTGGATAGCGCCCCACCCCTGGCGCTCCGCCATAGGGAGATGTCACTCCGCAATGGACGCTGGCTCGGCGCCCATCGCTGCCAGCACAAACTCGCGCGCCTGGCGCAGGCGCTGTTCCTGGCGCCGTCTGCCGAAAAAGCCAACCTCACGCGGGTGTAGCTCCATCGTGATGAGGCCGTCATAGCCGTCACTGGCCATCCGGCTCAGCAATTCCTGGAGAGGTAGGTCGCCCTCGCCAGGCATGACGTGGGTACGCGCGCGCGGTCCGGTGCCGCGCGTGTCGCTCAGGTGCAGATTGCGCAGCAGGGGCCGCGCAATGTCATACACCGCCAGCAGGTCTTCACCGTTGGCGCCAGTATGGCAGGTATCGAGCGTAATGCCACAGTTGTGTTCGGCTGCGAATGCGGTCAGCGTCGCGACATCATCCAGCAGGTGCGGCGGGCGCCCAGCGTATTGCGTCGTTTCGAGCGCGATCGTGACATTCCCCGGCGCCGTCTCGTAGCCAAGGGCAATGGCGCGCTTGAAGAGATTGGCGCGGCGCGAGTCTTTGCTGCGCAGGTCGGGCACATGCGAGACACAGAGGGGCGCGTCCACCAGATGCGCGACACTGGTGAGGCTGGTCATGCGGCGTGAAACTGCGAGGGGCCATCCGCCGATCCGCAGGCGCAGGAACGGTGGATGCACGCTCAGCACTGGCACGCCAATTGCCTGGATAGCACGGAGATATGGTCGCGGGCCGCAAAGCTGGTAACCGACGCCTAATGCCAGTTCCACCCCGTCATACCCTGCATCGCGTGCGAGGCGCAGGCTGTATTCCAGGCTGTTGCTATAGAAGGTGGCTGTCGAAAAGCTAATGCGCATGCCTGAAGCATACCCCGTGTAGGATGCCAGGGTCAACACAGCAGTCTGCCCGGTGGCTCTGGTGGATGTTTCGTCATGAGCGCCGGGTCCGTGGTAACATACGATGCGACGCACGTTGCGCGGCGGGTAGCTGAGCGGTTCCCGGCGGAGCATACACTGACGATGGAGGTAGACACCGTGTCCGAGCCACGCGCACTCTCGCAGCGCGTACAGGATCGCCTGTCACTGCGCATACCAGCAGTGGTGTTTCGGATCGTGGAACTGGCCGCCGTCTTTGCGCTCGTCATCGCGGGCCGGATGTATGCTGTAACACACTGGAAGCTTACCTCTGGTGACGTGATCGAATACAACACCTACGCGCAGGCCTTCTGGCTTTCTCATCCCCCGCTTCACCAACTGCCTGTTGAGTACCCGCCCCTGGCCATCATTCCCTTCTCGCTCACGCTCCTGCCGCCCCTGAAGGACATTCAGACCGTCTTCTCGATCTGGATGGCGCTCGTGGTGGTGATCGGGTACGCGGGTTTCTTGCGCTTCTCCACGCGCAGGCGCGGACTGATCTATCTGCTATACCTGCTCGTCGGCTCGGATGCCGTCTTGACGGCGCGCTTCGATATCGTGCCAGCGCTGACAACACTCGCCGCGCTCTGGGCTACCGAGCGCAAGCGTTTTGCCGTGGCGTATCTGCTGCTGGCGGCGGGCATCCTGCTCAAGCTGTATCCCGCTTTCCTGCTGCCAATCGTGATGATCGCGCACTGGCAGGACGTGCGGGCGTCACATCCCGCGAGTGTTTCGTGGCGCGGCGGGATACGCGCGCTGGCAACTTTCGCGCGCAACGACCCGGCAGTACGCGCCGTTGTGTCTGGCGCGGCGCTCTGCCTCGGCGTGGTGGTGCTGGCCTTTGCTGGAGCAATGGCCGTTGCTGGCACCGCCGCGCTCTCTGGCTTCACCTATGCCAGCGACCGCCCATTGCAGATCGAATCCACGCCCGCCACACTCCTCTGGCTAGGGACGTTCGTGGGTATCCCCGCACATCCAGACTTCTCGTTCGTCTCACTCAATATGGTTGGTCCACTAGATGTTGTGCTCAAACCGCTCTCAGCCATAGCGCTGATTGTGGGATGTCTGGTAGTCTATTGGCGGCAGATGCGCGGGCGGATGACGGTTGGCCAGGCGGTGCTGGCGTGTCTCTGTGCGGTGCTCGTGACCAATAAGATCTTCAGCCCGCAGTATGTCATCTGGGTATTGCCGATTGTCGCCGCCGTGGAGGGCTTCGACCTGCTCTGGCTTGCCATTGGCGCCCTGACCACCCTGGATTTCCCGATTGTCTATGGTCTGCGCGCACCGATCTGGGATTCGCCGTTTAGCTGGCAGTTTATGCCGGTGATCGCGCTGCGTAACCTGCTGCTGCTCTATGTGACCGTGCGCGCCATCCTGCGCAGTGGACACGGAGCGAGGTCCGCAAGAGCGCCCACCGGTGAAGAACACGCCCCGGCTGTGATGGGAACGGGCGCCGATACCACGCCAACAGCGACGAGATAGATAAGATAGTTGAGATAGACGAGCTATGAAGATCACGATGGGCGACCGCAGCAGGGTATTCACGGTTGGCCTGGCCATCTCCTGGCTTCTGGTGGTGGCCCTGCCAACCGTCATCTCGGTGCGAATATCCCAGCCGCTCGGAGGCTTGCCGCTGTTTGGAGTCATCCTCTGGTTTGCCGGGCTGCGCATGGCGCGCATGCTCTCGCCCGCGGTGCGTGCCGATGCTGAGATGCAGCGAGGCAACTACGAAGCGGCGGCGCGGCGCTGCCAGAATGCGTTGGCCGTGCGCGGCGCGGCGGCATGGAAAGGGACCCGCCGACTGGTCTGGCTCAACCGCTGCACGACGGCCCTGTGGATGCTTGGGCGGCCAGACGAAGCCCTCCATACCGCGCTCGAAGCGGTCGCGATTTCTGCTGACCCTGAGACGCTGGGGAACTGCGCCGCGGCGTTGCTGGCGCTGAATCGCTATAACGAGGCCGCGGATGCGGCGCGGCTAGCGCAATCGCTCTCGCGCGAGCGCTCGATCAGTGCCAACGCTGCCCTTGCCGGAGCGATGCTTGCGCGGGACATGCCTGCCGAGGCGGAGGCGCTGGCGCTGGCGGCGTTCAAGGATGTGCAGTCGCTGCTACCACTCGCCCGTCGCGAGCACTATGTTGCCGGTCTGGCGGTTCTGTGCCGCGCCGAACGCGCGCTCAAGCGCAGGGACGCTGCCTCGAAAGCCTTTCAGGTGTTGCAAAGGGCAGCCAGGAATATTCCCGCTTTACGGGCGCTTGCGCTCGTCGAGGAGGCCGAGCGTCTGAGTAAGCAGCCAGACGGAGCCGATCGCGCGCTTACGCTGCTGACAGAAGCCTTCGAGTACAACGCATCCTATGTCTTGTGGTACTTCACGCAGCCGGATAGCTTCAAGTGGATGGGCGACGACCCACGCTACCTGCGCACGATTGCTGCCGCGGACGAGCGCGAGGCGGAGCTTGCGACGAAAGCGCCTGGAGGCGAGCTGATTGCCCAGGTCTTGAGCTACGCGGAGAAGATGGGCCACTCACGTCCGGCTCCGCAATCCAGCCGCATGGCGCTCCTGGCTCAGATCCTCACCCTCGCCGCGACACTGGCGATGCTGACCTGGTGGACGTGGAGCTTCTTCATCTCTGGCAGCGGATGATGGAATACGGACCAGGCCGCGCAGGCAGCCTTTTCGGTGAACAGAGTGAACTCACAGGCGCGGCTTCAGCCTTCCGGGAAACACGAGTCCCCCGATACTGTGCGTATCAGGGGACTCGCATGCTGTCGTGTCGGGGTCAGGGTCGGGCCAATAATGATCAGGCCCGCTTCGCTGGCACCTTCAGTGACGCGACGAAGTTACTGGCCAGCGTGTCGAACGAGTCGCTGTTATAGTCCTCGATCTTGCCCGCATCGCAGAGCATGGCTATCTCCGGGTCAATCGGGATCTGCGCCAGCAGCGGCGCCCCGGTCAGATAGACGAGATCGTTACCGTTGCTTGGGCCGAAGAGTTCGTTGCGGCTGCCATCGGGCATGGTGAGATAGGCCATATTCTCCACCACACCGAGAATCCGGCCCTTCAGCGTCTGCACCATCTTGATGCACTTCACCACAATCTCGGTCGCCAGCATCTGCGGCGAGGAGACGATGATGACGCCATCCACCGGCAGCGACTGCATTACCGTCATGGGCGCGTCAGAGGTGCCAGGCGGCAGGTCTACCAGCAGGAAATCGAGGTTGCCCCAGTCAGCATCGCTGTAGAATTGGCGAATAGCGCTGGAGATCATCGGACCGCGCCAGACAACCGGATCGGTTGAATCGGGCAGGAACATGTTCATCGACATGACCTTGATGCCGCCGACCGAGCGCAACGGCTCGATGCCGCCTTCCGTCTTGCGTGGCTGCCCCCGCACGCCGAACTCCTTAGCGATGCTCGGCCCGGTGATGTCGCCGTCGAGAACGCCGACCTTCAACCCCTGGCGCTGCAACGCGACGGCGAGCAGGCCCGTCACCAGCGATTTGCCGACGCCGCCCTTGCCGCTCATGATCGCCACGATATGGCGAATCTTGCTATCCTGCGGCTGGCCCATCACCTGTAGCGGGATGCCACGGCCAACCGGGGCTTTCGTCGCGGGCTTGATGCCTTCCGCCTCCTGGCCGTTGGCGACCCTGTTCAGGTCGTTGAGCAGCATCTCGGCATTCAGGCGATGTGTGCGCGCGCCGCCCGCAACGCTTTCCCGCGCGCCTATCTGGCAGGCGGTGCAGGGCAGCCCGTGTCCCTGAAAGACCTTCACCGTCTGTGGATATTGTGTCACCACGTCATGGATGATCATATCCGCAGTGATCTCAACTGCCATTGTTCTCTCCCAGCAGCATCCGCACGAGTATCCACGGCCTGCACAGCCGCGAGTGACCGGCGGGAATATGGCGCGCCAACCCTGCCAGCCAGGGCCAGCGTAATTCCGACTTACCAAGTTGGATTATACCACGCACGAGCCGGGCTACGGGAAGGTGGGTGACGCTGTGACGTCACCGTGATGGCTGTGACACCAGATCGCGTACGTCGCGCTCATGCTCTAGATTCCAGACGCGCGCGATGAGTCTGTCCATCTCGGCGGGCGTTGCGCCATCCTGGAACGCGGCCAATTGGTGTGCCTTCGCTTCGATCTCCGGGCGCGTGAGTGTGTTGCCTGGGTCGCCTCTGGGCACATCCACGCGCGAGCGGAGCGTGCGCCCGTCCGCTGCCTCGACCTCCACCAGTCCAATCCAGCGGGCGGGATAGGCGGCATCGATCTCTGGGTCCAGCACCATCTCGACTTTCGGCATGAAGGCGCGAATTGCCGGGTCGCTCAGAGACTCATCGCTGAAGTCAGTGATGGCGGCGTGCCCGCGCAGGGCGATCAGCGCGAGCACGAACGGCATGGAGAATTTGGCCTGATGGATGGTTTCGGCGCGCGCGGCGGGCGCTAACACGTCTATCGCCGCCTGATGCACACGCGCCCGCACGTGGCGGACATCCTCGGCGGACAAACTCTCCTCGCGCATCAGTTGGAGCAGGGCGTCGGCGGCGGGATGGGTATGGCGGCAGGATGCGTGGAATTTGAACGATGTCTCGGCCATACACCAGCGGGAGCCAAGCTCCGTGACGAGCGGCGCGAACGACGCGTCGGTAGACATCCCGGCTGCCATGCCCTGCGCACCCTCGACAATGCGCAGCGCGCCTGTCATCCCCTCGCGCGCGAGATAGGCGGCAAGCAGACCATCAGCCGCCGCTTTCGCGGTATGGAGTTGCTTGGAGTCGGCGGCGTCGCGCAGGAACTCCCACAGCCCCGCCGCCTGTGTCCCCGCCGAACCAAGCGCGTGCAGCATCATCCGCGCAACCGCGCCGAGAACGTGTGCTGTGCCCGCAGCGGCGGCCAGGGTGCCCGCTGTGCCAGTGGTGTGAAAGACGCGGTAGTGCGAGCGACCCAGCGCCTCACCTACGCGGATGCCTGTCTCATATCCCACGACGCCAGCGGCGATGAGGTCGCGCCCACTTGCTCCGGTCTGTTGCGCGGCGGCAAGGACCGCCGGCCAGACTACCGTACCCGGATGGAACACCGAGCCGTTGTGAACGTCATCCTGCTCGACGACGTGCGACGCTGCCCCGTTGACCAGCGCGGCGAAGAGAGGCGACGTGCGCTGGCGCGAGACCAGGATTTCGCACGGGCCATCCGCTGGCCCCATCGTCGCGGCGATAGCCTCGAACGCCCGGACTGGCCGCGCGTTTCGCCCGGCGAGGGCAGAGGCGAGCCAGTCGAGAAAGAGATCTTCCGCGCGGCGGACAACGAGTGAGGGGATGTCCTCGAAGCGCAGATCAGCGAGGAACGAGGCAAGCTCGCCTGTGGGGCCGATGGCCGCTATCGTCTGTGAGGATGTCACTTTCATTCTGCGCCTCCTCCCGGCATGAGACGGGGAATCACTGGGGCGCGACCGCGCTTGTAGACGAGCAAGACGCGCTTGAACTCGATGACCACCTCGCCGCGCTGGTTGTAGCCGGTCGTCTTCACCCGTACGATGCCGACATCCGGGCGCGACCGTGACTCCC
>DASUWS010000015.1:0-13805 GCA_036378295.1 Ktedonobacterales bacterium | reverse complement strand
CCTTCGAGGCTTGCGCCAGTCAGGTCGGCTCCGACGAGGAGCGCGTATTTGAATTCCGCGCCATCGAGAAACGCATCCTGCATGGTCGCTTCGCTGAGGTCGGCGTTGGCGAGATTTGCCTCCTCCAGATCGGCTCCACTCAAATCCGCCGCCCGCAGGTTGGCCCCTTTGAGGCTGGCGTACGCCAGAACAGCGTCAGCCAGATCGGCCTCGCTCAGATCGGCCTCGCTCAGGTCAGCGCCCGCGAAGACGGCATTTTCGAGATTCGCGCCCGCCAAATGAGCGCCGCGCAGAATCGCCCCACGCAAATCGACATCGGCCAGATCGGCCTCGCTCAGATCGGCCTCGGCCAGATTCCAGTGGTAGAAGTCTCGTTGTCCCTGCGCATAGGCTTCCAGCAACTTCTGGGATGCTGAGGTATCCATACTCGTGGTCGTCCCTTCATGTCGCGCGCCTTGCGCCCGTCGCAAGCCATATCTCCGCGCACATGGAGTATAACGCTACAGGCAATTACGCGCTAGTGGAATGAGGCGGATGACGTTGCACGGTTTCGCAAGGGACGCTGAACGTCGGGGCGATCCTGGTCGTTGGGAATTCTCGCGCCGTGCCTGGAAATGGCACGGCTCCTCCTGATCCGTGGTATCCTCGTCGATGGCGAGCGGGTTCGTGGCCACAGGGCTTCAGCCTGCAGCCTGCGGCGTGACTCAGCCGGTACGAACTATGCCCTCCGCCGCCATCTCTCGCCCAGGTCTCTGCAACCCCGCCCGCGTGGGTTTTGTGGCCGGGAACACGCGCCCCTTCGCCTTGACACCATCCTGCCTCCCGCGTAAGATGCCTATATCCAAATGGAGATATGCGCCGTGTGCGGATGCTATGCGCATGCGGGTTCCAGGTGTGTCTATTCAGGTATTCAGGCACGGATATGATCTACTAAGGCGATGATGCACGAGACACATCTTTGCGCTGGAGCAGAGAAGGAGGAGGCACGATGGACGCGACACTGACCGATGCCGCCGTGCTGGAACGCATACACGAGCAGCGACTGATCGAGGGCGTCGAGCACATGAGTCCGGCATATCTCGAAGGCATGAAGCGCATCCTGACTGTCTCGGCGGATACCGAGCTGGTCAGCGCGCCTGCTTACCTGCATGCCGCGCGTTCCGCCCCCAACATCAACACCTTCGGCTCGGCCATCGCCATCATCCAGGATGAGCTGGGTCACGCTCATATCGCCTACCGCCTCCTGCGCGATCTTGGCGTGGACACCGAGGAGCTGGTCTACCGGCGCGAGCCAGTCAAGTGGAAGTATCCCTACGCCTTCGATGTGCCGCTGGATAGCTGGCATGAGTTGATTGTCGCGAATGCGTTCTATGACCGCGCGGGCTACATCCTCCTCAGCGATGTCTATAACAGCACCACCTTTGGCCCGTGGAAGCGCGCGCTCATCAAAGTGGACAAAGAGGAGACTTTCCACCTGCGCCACGGCGAGCAGTGGATGCGCAAGCTCGCGCCCAATACCGCCGACCACGAGATCTTGCAGAATGCGATCAACTGGATGTTCCTGCTGACCGTCGAGTGGTTCGGCCTGCCCGACGACCTCAAGAAGCATACCGAGCAGCTTGATTTCGGCTTCAAGGGCAAGAGCAACGACCAGCTGCGCCAGCAATGGATGAGCACCGCCGTCCCCTTCTGCCAGGAGCTTGGCTTCAAGGTTCCGGCGCACTTCGACGACGCCAGCCAGAAATGGGTGGTGGATTGCGCGTTCCCGGCGGCCTTTGATGAGCGGGAAAAGCGCTGGCTGCTGGAAGACGGGCAAATCTCCTGGGACGATGTGATGAAGCGCTGGAAGAAGCGCGGCCCCAAGAACGAGGAGTTCGTCGAGACGCTCCAACGCGGCAACAAAGGGCTGGCGCGCCTGCTTGGCGAGGAGGTGGCCTGATGTCCGCGCCCAGGGGGCCTGCGGGGATGGGCGCGGAATATCCCCACGATGAGCTGTGGGATGCCCTGCGCACCGTGCCCGACCCGGAAATGGCGATCTCCATCGTTGATATGGGGATGGTGGTGGATGCGCAGCGCAGGGGCGCATCAGCGCACATCACCCTGACCTATACGGCGATGGGCTGCCCGGCGATGGAGATGATCGAAGAAGATGTGCGCGCCGCGCTGCTCAAGCTGCCTGGCGTCGGCGCGGTAGAGATCGAAACCGTCTGGCAGCCGGTCTGGACGAAGAGCCGTCTCAGCGCCGAGGGGCGCGATGCGCTGCTACTTCAGGGGGTTGCGCTATGAGCTATGTCTCCGAATACGACGCGCTAGACGATCCCGCCACGAAGCCAGGCGCGCTGGAGGGCAAGACCGCCTCACACCGGCACGTCATGGCGGATCGCGTCTGGCTGGTGCTGGCGCGGCGCGAATACGAGAAGCCGCTGCAACAGGTGGGCACCGTCGAGGCGGATGATCCTGAGCTGGCTCGTGTCTATGCCCGCAGCATCTATGACGAGTTCGCCTGGATCGAGATGGTGGTCGTGCCGCGTGATGCGCTGGTAACGGTCATCGAGTCGTGAGAGCTTGTGACATCTCTCCCGGCTGAAACCGGGAGCTTCTAGAGGTCGAACCCCACGCCATGATGCCCCAGGGCGAGAGCAATAGCTCACAGGCAGTATAGCATCATGGCGTGGGAATAGCAAGGGGCCATTCATCCCCCGCTTGAAAGCAGGGGCTTTCTGGCCGGTTTTCTGTAATCCAGTCAGCAGATGGAGCGCGGCGCTTCCACCCTCGAGATCGGCTGCGAAGGTAAGTATATTGACTGCCAGGATCAGCAGCAGCGTCAGCAGTGCCCACGGCCGCCCGAAACGTGCCCGTATCGCGTCTTCCAACCCGGTGCGGCAGACAACGCCGACGCCAGCGCTGATCACCTGGACCAGCGTCAGCATCGGGATAATGAGGATAATGAGCCAGGCAAGGCCATATGTTGTCGTGGCGCCGACCACAGCCAACGTCGCGACGGTGGTTGGGTCGATATCCGCGGCCCCGGCGATGACGCCGGAACCCAGGCTGCGCAGGAACGCCAGCATCGTCTGGTAGTCAGTTGGCGCGGTTACGGCGCTCTCTCCGGTTGGCGTCTGTAGCTCTGGGTCGCGCTCTGGCCCAACGGACATATCCAGAGGTGTCCTTCCCAGGATAGTAGGCGATGGTGGCTGGATGGTTCCTGATCATGGAGCCACCGTGGCCATCTGCTTCGCTACCCGCACGTAGCATGCCTGGCGGACCGGACCGCTTCATCGTGAGTCGGCCAGGCTAACCTTGCAAATGATAAGGAACGTTGGCCACGACGACGTTGCGGTGAGTATAGAGTGCCAGTTTCAATCGGAGCGCGGTCTGATTGTGCAGCGCCCGTTCCCACCAGTGGGCAGGGACGAACTCAGGCAGGACTACGGTGATCATCGCATCTGGATGCAAATCGCGCAGGGCGTCCACATAGGCGACCAGCGGCGAGATCAGCGAACGATAGGGCGACTCGATCACTACCAGCCGGAGCGCAGGTGCTTGCTTGCCGCCTTTGTCGCCATCAGACATCGTTGGCGCGCCTGAGGGCGGTTGCTGTCGCGCGATCCATTCGCTCCAGGCGCGGCGTACCTCGGCGGCTTCCGTGGCATCAGTCGCGATGTGCACGACAATCACCTCATCCGCCAATGCCTGCGCATAAGCGATACTGCGCAGCGCGACCCGGTCGAGCTTGGCAACCGGTACCACCATCAATTGCCGTACCTGCCGCAGATCGCTCACCTGCAATTCCGCGATTTGGCTGTTCGTGCTCTCGTAGTGGCGTGAAATGGCCTTGAAGAGGAGTACGAAGAGCGGCACCAGCACCACCACAATCCAGGCTCCATGCACAAACTTTGTCACTGTGATGACGATAGCCACGATGCCTGTGGCTATCGCGCCGATCAGGTTGATGACGAGTGAGCGCCGCCAGCGGGTGCCGGAGGTTTGCCGTAGCCGCCACCAGTGAACGACGAGTCCGGTCTGCGAGAGGGTGAACGCCGTAAATACACCAACCGCGTAGAGATTGATCAATGCCACGGTATTGCCATGAAAAATGACCATCAGTGTGGCTGAGAGCATACTGAGCACGATAATGCCGGTGCTGAAGGCGAGCCTACCACCGCGGTGCGAGAACTGGTGTGGCAGAAAGCCATCCCGCGCGAGAATGGACGAGAGCCAGGGAAAGCCCGAGAAGCTGGTGTTCGCGGCCAGCACCAGGATCAGTAGTGTCGCAAATTGGATGACGAAGTACATCCAGACGAATGGACCGGCGAAGACAATTCCGGCAATTTTCGAGGTGACGGTTGGCTCGCCGGAGAGATGGGGCACTATGCCAAAACGCCAGGCCAGATAAGAGGTGCCGAGAAACAGCGTGACCAGAATCACGATCATCACCGTCAGTGTGCGTGCGGCGTTGCGGTCCTGGGGTTTCTGAAACAATGGCACGCCGTTGGATATTGCCTCCACACCAGTCATTGCCGAGCAGCCAGAGGCGAATGCGGTAAGAATCAACAGGAGCGAGAGCGACTCGGATCCCCAGCCGAGATCCGGGGTTTTGACCGCTGGGATATGCGCTGTCAGCCCTCCCGGCAGAGTCGCGGCATGGATGATCCCAGCGATGATCATGATGAGAAACGTTCCGATGAAGAGGTAGGTGGGCGCGGCAAAGATCGAGCCGGATTCACGTATGCCACGCAGGTTGATGACCATGATAATGGCGATGCATAGAAGGCCAAGCTCGACCGTATAGGGCATGAGTGGCCTGACGGCGGAGACCAGCGCGTCGATACCCGCCGAGACGCTTACCGAGACGGTCAGTACGTAGTCAATCAGCAGCGAGGCCGCGGCGACGAGTCCCGGCATATCGCCTAGATTCTCACGGGCGACGATATACGACCCGCCGCCCTGTGGGTAGGCGTGGATGGTTTGGCGGTAGGATGTGCCGACGATGATCATCAGAAGCGCAATACAGACGGCCAGGATCATATTGATCTGTAGGGCGGCGGCGCCCGCAAGGATGAGGACACTGAGCGACGCCTCGGTCGCATAGGCTACCGACGAGATGGCATCGGATGAGAGAATCGCCAGTGCCTTGACTTTGGTAAGCCGCTCTGACTCCTGTTCAAGGGTGCTCAACCGCTCCCCAAGCAGCACCCGTCGCACCCGCTCCCAAGCCTGTCCGGTTCTGCTCTTGGGCGCGATTGCCTGCGGAGTGGCTTCGAGGGTGGCGCCTCCAGTATGCCGGAATTCTCTGCGCCCTGAATACTTCACGCGTACGTAATCGGCATTCCGCCGCCTGCCGCGAACGATCTCACGGCGCTCCAGACCGGTGTGTGCCTCTGGGGCGTGTTCCGGCTCGCCAGTTGGTGATGGACGATTCTCCGCTGGGACGCTGGGGGTGCCTGCTCCACCGAACGGCCGGTCATTCTGATTCCTGGGTGGCTCAGCAGACGTCCTCGACGCATCCTGCGCCTGGGTGCGCTCCTGCTCGCCCATTATCCCATCCCCATCCTCTGCCATATCCCGGCCCCTTCCTGTGTTGGGCGCATGCCTATACGGTCTGCCCGCGCTCGTTCCAGAATGACATGAACAATAGTAGGTGTATATCCATTCTCCGACAACGGTACAAGGCTTGTTCTATAGTACCGTAGAATCATAAGGAGGCAGTCGCGTCTGCTGCGACGAACCAGAAAGAGGTATCGTGATGGAGATCGAGAAGCGGCTGGAGGCAATGGGACTGATGCTTCCAGAGCCGATGCAAGCGATTCCGGGGCTAAAGTTGCCCTTCGTCAACGTGCGCGTTTGGGAGGGGCGGGCATACATCGCTGGTCATGTGGCACAGGCCGCTGATGGCACACTTGCCGATCCGAAAGGCAAGGTTGGGGCGGATATCACGCTTGAGCAGGCGTATGCGTCGGCGCGGTTGACGGCGCTAGGGGTGCTCAGCAGCCTCAAGCGTGAGCTGGGCGACCTGGACCGCATCACGGCCTGGCTCCGTGTCTTTGGCATGGTGAATGTCGCCCCGGACTTTACGCAGACGCCCGCGGTCATCAACGGCTTCTCGGACCTGATTCTGGAACTGTATGGCGAGGCAGGACGCCATGCTCGCTCGGCGATTGGCGTGGCGGCGCTGCCCTTCAACATGCCCGTCGAGATCGAGGCTGAGGTTGCCATACGCGGGTAGCGTTCAGGACTGATGGATCAGTCCCACGATAGATAGCCTTCCGATATCCGTTGCCAGCTTCTGTTTGGCTTCTGGGGCCGGGGCTGCCCGTTCGTGTCTGTACAAGGGTGGGGTCCGGCCTCGATACTCCGCGACCAGGCGCCCCCACCTGGCGCGGTTCCTCCCAAAGCACTCACACTCTTTCTCTTTCCCCACTATCCCCTACTCTCGCGCGCAATCCCGTGAATGTGGCGTAGCTGTGACGTTGAGGCGTCAGGTTGTGTCCGCTTTGAGAGACGCCTGAGACAGGCTATATTGGCAGTCTGGTGGTCCAGGATGGCCTGGCTCATTGCGGGTCCATATCGTCACGGTTGGGCCAGCGGATCCATCGGGGAAAGGATATCTTCCCATGTTTGCGTCGTCACCGGACGACTTCTCGCCTGTAGTACGGGCACATGGAGCGTCGTCGCCTCGCTGGCGCATTGTTCTGACATCCGTAGCATTGAGTATCCTCGTATTCGCGCTTGGGGCCTGTGGGGTCACCACAACGCCGGGCGGTGAGGTGGTTCCTCCGGTTCCGACCCCCACTCCTAAGCCAACTGTTGTGCCTGCATGCACGACGTGGAGTGTGATTCCGAGTCCGAATGCGACAAAGTATCAGGAAAATGCACTGAATGCGGTCAATGCCCTCTCATCTACCAGTGCCTGGGCGGTTGGCAGTAATTCCCAGGAGACAGGTTCCTCGCAGCACTTGAGCGTACGGTGGGATGGCACTTCCTGGCAGATTGTGCCTGGCCAGAGCGAGAACCTGGTGGGTGTGGCGGCAATCTCCGCAACTGACGTGTGGGCAGTTGGCTCGACACATGAGGGGCTGCCCGAGCCATATCAGACTCGCGCGTTGATCGAGCACTGGAACGGCATGGCCTGGAGCATCGTCCCAAGCCCGAATCCAGACTCCCAGGAATACGGCCTCAACGGTGTCGTTGCGCTCTCAGCCAACGATGTCTGGGCTGTCGGCAGCTATCTCGATCTCGGCGCAGGCGCCAGGCTGCCACTGATCGAGCACTGGAATGGCACGGCCTGGATAATTGTTACAGGTCCTCACTTGCAGGGTGTTCATGATAGCGCTCTCCAGTCCGTCACGCGCATCCCAGGAACCAATGAGCTCTGGGCTGTTGGGTATATGATGAAAGGGCCTCTGCCCGCATTTGACCAGGCACTGATCGAGCGATGGAATGGCCATGGCTGGATGCTCGTCACGCCCGCGAACCCGGTCAACATGACAACGAGCAAGCTGGAGGGCGTGGTAGCGCTCTCAGCCACCGATGCCTGGGCTGTCGGGTCGTATGTGATGGCTGGTAGTGAGGTGTCGCGCGGTTTGATCGAGCACTGGAATGGCACAGTGTGGCAGCCGGTTACCACTCCTCAGACGGCTGGCATCGCGCCATCGCAGTTTGTCAGTGTCGCGGCGGTCGGCAAGCGGGATGTGCGCGCGGTTGGCCGTTACTTCGTCAACAGCGAAGGCACGGGCCGGGCGTTGATCGCGCAGTGGAACGGGACCGCGTGGAGCGTCCAGGCCAGCCCTACCCCATCCGGGGTCACGTACAGTATCTTGATGGCGATAGCAGGCGATGGTGCGGGTCACTACTGGGCCGTCGGCACGTTCACGAGCGCAAGCCGGCATCAGCAGACGCTGATTTTGCACTGTTCCTGAACATACACCAAGCGGAAATAGCAGGAGACCCGATGGAGGTGAATCCACCGGGTCTCGGGCATATCTCCAGGTTGTAGCGGGTTGTCATCGTGACGCGCCGCGCCCTCGCCGTCTAATAGACGACTACCGGAATGTTGCCGTAGTTGACCCAGGAGAAGAGCCACGGCATATCTTCCTTTGAGATGTTGATACAGCCGTGCGATCCGCCATTGAACGCGGCGGGGTCATAGTGCGGCAGGTTCGTCAGCGGGCCAAACTGGTTGCGCCACCAGGCGTCGTGAATCTCCAACCCATAATTGTGGTAGTAGATCCCAAATTTGACGGGTGTCGGCTCATAATAGTTCGGCGAGCCAGGCGGGTCAGGCGAGACCATAAGCTGGTTGGTTGTCGCATGTGAGGTGCAGTTGATGCCCGGAGCCGACGGGAGGTCAGGCGCGCCTGTGGTCAGGTATATCCCCTTGATCAGCTTCCCGTCCTCGTAGAGGCGCGCCGACTGTTCACGCAGCGAGACCACCATCACTCTGCCCTGCATGATGCCGTAGTACTGCATCAGATCCGTGTCGGTCTGGTGAACCTGGTTATACGGCGTCTTGTCGTCCAGGTTCTTCAACATGGCCGTGATGTTGTGGATGAACATCTGCAGTTCGATGTCGAGATACTGGTAGTCGCTGGTGGTATGCGCATTGTACAGACGCCCCTGGCCGATAATGTCTGTCACCTGGGCGTTGATCACATCTCCGATGCCTGTGCCTTGATAGATGTATTCATAGGCGTCAGGATACTGCTTGTTATCGCCGCTCTTCTGGTTGTTCAGGGTGGTGTGCGCCTGGCCCTGCGCAATCAGGTCAATGAGAGTCTTGATGTCAAGGAACGTCTTGGCGTAGATGACATCGAACTTCATGCCGTTGCGGTGCTTCTGTATCTGCTGTACGGCCTTGCTGTAGTCTCCGAAGGTCTGGTCGGAGAGCAACTGCGCATCCTGGTCATATTGCGTCTGGAACGTTGCGATATCTTTGCTGAGGTCGCGCATGGAGGGCGCGCTGACGCTCCACCCCGATATTCCGAGCGATGGGAATGACGAGAGGGAGTGGATCCTGCCAAATGCATCTTTGATGGCCTGCGTATTGGTCTGGTAATCCTGCAGTGTCTGGATATCAGCCTTGAACGCTGTCAGGTACCCGGCTGCTGTGCTTGGGACAAGCATGGCGTTCGTCGCCTGCACCTGGGCGATCTGGCCATCGAGTGCCTGATTCAGCACGTCATAGTCTTTCGCTGAAGCCGCCGCATGGAAGAGCGCCTGATCATCAGCAAGCCACTGCGATTCTACCGGCGACGTGCCAGGTTTCGCGACTGGATGAGCCATCAGACCCCTGTAGACCGTCCAGTATTCCTCAGGTGTCGAGCCAACGCCATCAGCGCACAAGAGCTGCGCGGCCTGCGGCGATCCAGTGATCTGCTGCAGCAGCTTCTGTTCTGATGCAACCATCGTGCTGAAATCCTGGAGACGCTTATAGGTTGGCTCAAAGGATGCTATCGCGGCTATCTGATCCTGGGCGATGCCAGCGATCTGGAAGTAGTCGCTGGTGGTCGAGGCGGTCTGGAAGGAACTTTGCGCCTGTTGTAGTCTGCCCTGATAGCCTGTTACTTCGTCATACTTGCCCTTCGCCAGCGTCGCAAGAGATGTCTCGAACTGGGTCAGGTCTTTCTGGGCCATATCGCGCGCCTGGGTGGTGGACATGGACATGATGGTATCAATCTGCCGTTGCAGCCGCGCGTATTCTTCATTGGCATGCTGCCAACCCGCAAGAGATCCGTCAGTCGTGGTGTCTACTTGCTGCTCCTGCGTGCGGATGGGTTGTATCAGCCCTGATGGAACATGCATCCGTGTCGAAGCGTCCACCAGTGTGGCGTCTAGATGCGCCTTTGCCTTGATGGCACTCGATTGACTGATATTTGTGAAAAGACTATAGAGACCATCACCAGCAAGAACGAGAATGACAATTAGACCAATCGCTGTTACACCGATGTGCCAGGCACGCTTGAAACGCGTCTCAGGCGAGAACCATTTCACGAACCGTTGCCACATATCTGTCGCCTGCCTTAATCATGCTTCCACTTCAGCCATCACCGCACCATCATGAATTTGGGGAGAAGTTCTGAATACACCCGAAGGTCCGAGATTACTCCGGAGTCAGCCAAGCCACGTTCCACAAGCTCTCGCTGGAGGACTCGTCCTCACACACCTCCCCACAGATCATTGCCTGCATAGTGGACAACGAAAGTACTGATACCCTTGTCACATCACTGGGAGATGATGTGCATAGAACTGGCAGCCATCGTGTGAGATGGCGCTGCCATCCCTAGATACGGCCCTGAGATACATCTGCCAGGCGATTCAGGGCCGTCATCTAGAGGATACAACCGGTGTTGAGGATAGGGCGCCACTCTTGCGCTGTTCCGCAGTGTAGGCGCCCAAAAGCCTTAGAAGCTGATGTCGTCGGCGAGGAAACGCGTCCACATCAACGTCACTGCGAGACCTCCCATCAGCACGAAGAAGGCCATCGCACCACCAAAACCCTCGACGGCAAAATTGAAGAAGAAGACGAGTGCTAACCAGATGATCGTGGCGGAGGCAGCCATGCCAAGCTTGGTCACCTCAGACGGAGCCTTCCAGAAGAGCTGGACGCCGAGCCAGAGCAGCGCAAGCGCGAAGATAATGGCGTAGCGAATTGAGCCGGCCTGCACCGGGTCGAAAGGTGTAACAGGGCCGGCGAGGAAATCGAACTGCAGGAATGGCAGCACAAACGCCAGCACCAGCACAAGAGAGAGAAGAACACTGACAAGCGGTTTCGCCCCGCGTGAGGACAGCATAGCTCCTTGATCCTTTCCCCTATGGATACGCCTGGACTCGCTCAGCTTCTTTCTGAAATCTGGTAGCTGGCGCGGAAGTCTTCAGGATGTCTCATGGAGACAGTGCGGCCTGAGCGTGGCGCGACACCATCTTCATTATTTTACCGATGCCCCCAGTGCTTTGCAACACGTATGCCCCGAAGTGCCAGGTTGATGACTCGTTATCGTCGGGAGTATCTCTCATCTCTGGAGACGGTTTGGGCTGCCATAGTGTTTCGGACGGTCCCCTTCCGTCGCCAGTTAGGGGTGTGGCCGCGGTGTCGGGGTGGCGTGGCTGGGTGGTGTGTTTCGCGGCGTCACGGGCGGAGATGGGCTCGCTCCTGGCCGCGGTGAATTCGTGGGAGTGGCGGTTGGGCCTCCCGTTGCTGTGTCGGTCGGCGAAGGGATGCCTGTTGGCGAGCTACCTGGTTGTCCAGTCGGCTGCGCCGTCGCCGTGCCAGGGTTGCCGTTCGCCGGATTGGACTCACCGAGGATGGTCTTGAGCGCTCCCGATTGGCTGACCGTTGCGCCGCGAGATTGCGGGAGCGCGTTGGTACCGATGAGCAGCAGCCCCACAAGGGCCGCTGCCATGAATGTTCCGACAACAAGTCTGCGTTCGAGGACGCCGTCCCCGGCGTCGTATGCGCGTGCGCGCCGTTGCGCCTCGCGTGCTTTGCTCTCGCTGCGCAGACTGAGCAGACAGAATCCTGGGGATGTCAGATAGGTCATCCCTTGCAGGAACGCCAGTACGGCCAATCCGATGGTAGATGTCCCCAGCAGCCACCACGGAGTAGTCGACGCGGCGCGCAGGAGTGCTCCGCCTCCCTCGCCATGGCCAAGCTGATCCAGCACAGAGGGGAGGCTTCGTGCGAGGAGACTCGCGCTCAACGCCAGGCAGGCAGCGGCGAGCATCGTTTCGACCGTTGTGCTTCGTAGCACACGCAACAGGTGCGTGCGCCCCGCCTTGGGCGTGCGCAGGAAGACGCCTCGCTTGCGCAGCAAGCCCTGTATGCTTGCCAGCGTCACGACCCATCCCAGGCCCCACATGATGCCGACCGCGCCAATCGCCTCGATCCAGGTGCAGCGGCGAGTCGCGCGCAATCCCCAGAGTGTCCGCAGCAGACTGGTAATCCAGAAGGCCAGCGGCAGGAGCAGGAGCGGACCGCCCAGCACGGGGAGCTGCAATGGATGTCCTAGCGCACGCAGCCAGCCAGTGCAGAGCAGGATAGTGGTGAAGCCAAAGGTCAATGTATCGCCGTACCATTGCAGACCGCCGAGCAGATAGTGGTAGCGCTGCGCTCCGGTCAGCCCGGGAGCTTCCCACCTTTCCTGGTCGCGTGGTCTGCGAATCCATGGCAGCAGCGCGGCCCAGTGCTTGCGCAGAATCTGAATGCCGCCGAAACACCAGCGGAAGCGCTGGCGCTTCAGGGCGTCGAATTCGAGCGGCATGAGGCCACGCCCGTAGGAGTGGTTCACGAAGTGCCCGTCGTATCCGCGCATCAGCAGTCGCAGACTGGCTTCAGCATCCTCCGTGATACACCACTCGTCCCATCCACCGATCTCACGCAAGGCCTCAGCGCGGATAAGCCCCATGGTGCCGCCGAAGATGATGGCGTTGCGCTCGTTACGGCTTGGCATGCTCAGGTCGAAGAAGTAGCGGTAGGCATGGTAACAGGCGCGCTGATATAGCGTGCTCTCAGAGCGGTAGTCGCGATAATCCTGGGGCGTCTGGACGAAGGCAACGTTCTTATCGGCGAAATGAGGAACGAGATCACGCAGATAGCCGTGCTCGACGATATAGTCGGCATCGATCACCCCGATGATCTCGTACTCTGGCGGCGTCATTGCCAGGGCGTAATTGAGCGCGCCCGACTTGAAGCCCGGCCATTCCTCCAGATGGAGGAAGGTGAAGCCCAGCCGGTCGCAGAGCATCTCCAGCGGTTCCCATACCTCCGGTTCCCGTGTATTGTTATCCACGACAAAGACTTGATAGGCGTCGCGTGGATAGTCTAGCTGGGCAAGTGCCCGGAGCGTCTGCTCCACCAGCTCGGGCGGCTCCTCATGACAGGGCACATGCAATGCTACGCGCGGTGGCCGGTCGAAATTCAGCGCGTCAGCGTATCCATACGTGTCGACCGCCGCGCGTGACCCGCGCTTCGTGCGTGGAATCAGCCCCTGCGGTCGCGCTTCCGGTCTGTGCCAGCGACGGCGGCAGACGACATCAGTCAACTCGTGTGTGTAGGAGAGCATCAGGAGAACACTGATGCTTTGCATGACCAGCAGCACCAGACCGAGGATATGGCCAGAGAAGCTCATCGGCACGAGGATGGTGATTACCGCCGCAACGCTCAGGTAGAGTACGCTTGCTTCGGCCAGAAAAAGCCAGGCCGCGTGTCCGGCGGGATTCCAGTCGGGGAAGATGAAGACGATAGCGATTGCGGGCACCGCGCCTATCGCCGCGCAAGCGATTGCCTCGTTGCGCGGGATGCCGAGCTTGATAGCGAGCGCCACACCGGCGCCTTCGGTAACGAGCGCCAATGCGATCGAGAAGAAGGGGGACGGCCCGCCCAGTCTGCGTCCGACGGTGAGCAGAATCATTGCCGAGAGGATCAGCCAAATGAGCGTCACCATCAACGCATGAAATAACATCAGGCTCTCCTCCGCCTACACACAATCCGCCGCTACCGACTACTTCATCGCGACGATGGCAAACAACACGATGCTCCCCAGCACTATCCCCAGGAAACCCTGTCCAAGCGCGGCGAGCAACTGAATACGTTCCCGTGTTGCTTGCGCGGGCAGCATCTGCCAGCTATCCTCCTGGGTATGGTGGCGACGGAGCCAGTGATGGATGCGGCTGGAGAGCGCCGTCAACCGTACGAGGGCGGCCAGGACGACGATGCTTCCGAGTGCGATGCCCAGAATCCCGCCAAAGACAACACCGATGAGCGCGTATGTTGACCAGCGCATCAAGCGCTCGCTCGACCCGCGCGGCTT
>DASUWS010000014.1:0-2268 GCA_036378295.1 Ktedonobacterales bacterium | reverse complement strand
GCTGGTGGAGGAGCAGATGGCCTATCAGCGCCGCTTTCTGGAAGCGCTCGATAGCGACGATGGCGGCCCCTTCGACGTGATCATTTGCCCAGCGTGCGCCGTGCCCGCCATTCCGCATGGGTCGAGCAAAGACCTGCTGACAGCGGGCGGCTACGCGACGCTGTATAACCTGCTCGGCTATCCAGCGGGTGTCGTCCCCGTGACCCGCGTCCAGCCGCACGAAGAAACGCCGCGCAAGCGTTCACGTGATAAAGTGGAGATGGCGGCGCGGGCAGCGGAACAGGGCAGCGCGGGCCTGCCGATTGGCGTGCAGGTGGTGGCGCGTCCCTGGCGCGAGCACGTCGCCCTGGCAGCGATGCGCGCCATCGAGGAAGACGCACGCAGGCGCGACGACTTCCCCACCAGCCCACCGCTGACATAGCAACTTACTCACCCTGCCGCCTGCCTCCCGCGCCAGCGATGGATAGCGAAGAACGCCAGCCCAGCCAGGAGCAGCAGCGCCGGAATAGAGACCGGCAGCGAGGCGAGCGCCGTGTTGCGTGCGGCAGCCAGGCGGGGATGGATGTCATCCCATGTGGGCAGATGATCCACCACATGCACGGCGATGGGCTGGATATCAACCCCATAGCCAAGCCCATTCACGCGCACCATGATGACGCCGAGCGGTTCGCTGGCGGGAATCGTGAATCGCTGCTGTAACTTGCCCTGCCCATCGGCGGTCACCGTCCCAAGCGCCGGATTCACCGCTTTGCCGCAGTTGGGGCCGCTCTCCCAGCCGTCATTTCCTTGCTGCGCGCCGCAATATTTAATGGTGTAGGTCTCGCCAGGATACCAGTGCTCACCGCTCACCGTGATCGTCATGCCGGGCGTGACGAGCGGGTGATCTATTCGGAAGGTTGGCTGAACGGCAGGTGTCAGGAAGAGGTAGCCACTTTCGATGAGCGCGCCGAAGCGCGGGCCCGTACCCTCTACCATCACAAGAACGCCAATATTCCAGGGCAGACGCGCATCCAGGGGATAGCTGGTCGTGAAGCTGCCCTGCGCATCGGTCGTGACGTGTGTCTCGCGCGCATGAGGCACCGTAGCGGGAGCAGTGGGATCGTCAGATTGAAGGTTTATCGTCAGCGGCTCGTTTGGCTCCCAGCCTGAGCCAGTGACGGGTATCGTCGTGCCGACCTTCACCTGCTGCGAGTAGGGGCCATTCCCATTGACGGCGACTGTCGGCGCAGGCAGGTATTTGAAGGCTAATGGCTCGCTGACCTCGCCGTCATCGGCGGCTAGGACGAAGTAGGCTGTCGCGCCACTCGCGGTATCGAAGTGGTATTCGACATTTGATGGAGTACAGTCGTACCACGGTACCTCAACACTGGTAAGACTCACCCCGCCGTCGTGCGCGACGGTTCCCTGCGCGGCTCGATCGATCAATACGTAGAGCCTGCCCGATTTCGGATCGCGCCCATCGAAGTGCAACGTGACGTGCGCGCCCGGGCGCCAGCCACTGGTCGTCACCGCCAGATGCATCCCAACAGGCCCCTCGGTGCGATTGAGATGGACAGTGGGGCGTGTGGATGCGCGCTCTTCCTGCACGGGCACCGCGTAACATCCGGGGCCAGCAGCCTCGACGGCTGGCGTCCGCCCGGCGAGGCACGCCAGCGCGAACAGGCAACCCACCAGGCCAGCGACCATCATGCTCACTATCACGCACAAAGCACGTACACGCCTGGGTTGGCCGCTCTTCATCGTTGACCCCGTCTTTCATCACACGCATGCGCTGCAAGCAACCACGCTGCTAGTGATATAGACGGAACCACACGGGAAGATGTGCGGGACGCGCACCTTTCCTCAGAGGAGATGTCACTCGTCGGGTTTCTTCATCCAGTCATAGGTATGACCCTGGTCAAAGAGCGACATATGCTCCTGCGTGCCCGGCAGACTATTACTCATGGTGCGAGAAGACGCTTGCGGGTCGGCGTGCGGCATGGATGAGGTCGAAGGCACAGCCGGAATGGCAGGCAGCACGATGTCGCCAACGCTCACACTATTGAGCGGCAGCGCTTCCTCCCATAGCTCATCGTCCTGCGGGCCGTGTTCGGGAGGCGCGTCGGTTTCCCCGGCATCGTTAGTGGCGTCATCGCTATCCGCCGATTCATCCGATGCGGACGCCCAGGGCGACGACTCGGACTGCTCTCCATCAGGCGCACCGCTTCGTGGCGGCCAGGCATAGCCCTCCGGCAGCGGAACCCAGACCAGCAATTCACCCTCGGGGCC
>DASUWS010000013.1:0-3267 GCA_036378295.1 Ktedonobacterales bacterium | reverse complement strand
TGATCAGCATAGGTACTCGTCCTCCAGGGTGTGCCGAGACGCTGCTAACAGTCTCGCAGGCAGTCTACGCCGTTGAATGGCATAAGGCCAGGGCCAGTTGAGAAGAAATAGACCATGCCAATTGAGCAAATCGAGTCGTGTGCTAATAGGCGCATGGGGAAGTCACACCTCGTTGGAGCGTTGCCTGCCATCCGTCAGCAGCGCCGCAACCACGGCCACATCGGCAGATGATGTCACCCGGATGTTGTCAGGAGCGCCAGGGAGCACACGCAAGGGTAATCCAGCGGCCAGCGCCAGCGTTGCCATGTCGGGGAAATCGCGCTCCGGCGGGAGTGACGCATGAGCGGCTAGCAGGCGCTCCCGGTTGAAGGCCTGCGGCGTCTGCGCACGCATGATACGCTCGCGCAGCAGCGTCTCGACCACCAGACCATTGCGCAGCCGTTTCACGGTCTCTTTGATCGGCCCGGCAATGATAGCTCCAACGCCAGCGTGCCGGGCCAGATCGAGCGTTGCCGCGATCATCCGGGGAGTGACGAGCGGACGCGCCGCCTCATGAATCACCACCCAGGGCTGCGCCGGATCGAGCGCCCGCAGGCCAGTGGCTACGGTCTCGCGGACGCGCTCTCGGGCGGGAAGCACGCGAACGCGCCGCCATCCTTCGGACGCCGCCAGCGCCTGCGCGTCGGCCAGCCGGTCAGTGGGAACGAAGAGCAATGTCTCGGCGACCTCGGGCGTCTGCTCGCTGGCAGCAACGCTCCATGCCAACAGCGGACGCCCGGCGATGGGCGTCCAGAGCAGGTCGGGCGCGGGATGCGGGCTGGCGAACACTATCGCGCCAGCCATTGCCGATACCTCCACGATTCTGGCTCAGGCGGTGCCGGTACGCCGCACCGGGGCGACATTGCTAGCTGGCTGTTTTGGGTGCGCGAAGATCATTCGACCAGCGACGGTCTGAAGCACACGCGTCACCGTCACCTCAATTGTGCTGCCCATGAAGGCTTTGCCGCCTTCCACGACGATCATCGTGCCATCATCCAGATAGCCGACACCCTGGCCGCTCTCTTTGCCATCCTGCATAATGGCGACCTGCATCTCCTCACCTGGCAGCAGGATGGGTTTGACCGCATGCGCCAGTTCGTTGATGTTGAGCACTTTCACGCCCTGAAGCTCGGCGACACGGTTCAGGTTGAAGTCGTTGGTAATGATTGAGCAGTGCCACTGACGGGCAAGCTTGACGAGCTTGGCATCCACCTCAGGCGTATTCTCTGGGTCGGCGTCTGAGATCTCGATAGGCACCCGTGACTCTTTGAGCCGCTGAAGGATTTCGAGGCCGCGGCGGCCACGATTGCGCTTGAGGCCGTCGGCGGAATCGGCGATGTGCTGCAATTCTTCGAGGACGAAACGAGGCACGACGAGCGTGCTGGTAATGAAGCCAGTCTGGCTGATGTCGGCAATGCGGCCATCTATGATAGCACTGGTATCGACGAGAATCTTGTCGCTGTTACGCGCTTTGCGGCCCGTCAGTCTCTCGCGCAGGCGGGTCTTCTCTTCGCGCTCCTCGTGCTCCTCATGGTCCTCGTCACCCTCGCGCTCCTCGCGGCTGGCGCGGCGCGCGCCCCGCCCGCCAAACGCGGCTGAAGTCAGGCGACCAAAGTCCTCTTTGCGCAGGACAGCGATGGTGATGCCGAGATAGGCACAAAACAAGGCGACGACAGTGGGAAGCCAGCGCCCAAGCTGGAAGAAACTCAACTGAGACAACGGGATAGATAGCAACGCGGCGATGATGAGACCGATGACCAGGCCAATAGCTCCGGCTATGAGGTCACTCACCTCAGCCTTGCGAATCTGGTCGCGCACCCAGCGGTAGGGAATCGTGGTGACGTAAGGAAGGATGATGAAAGCGATAATGCCACAGATAATTGCAATGCCAACCAGCACTTCCCACGGCCAGGGCGTTTTAGAAGCTGCATTGACGTCGAATCCGATAACCGCCGCGGCGGCACCGACCACCAGGAAAGCGCCAATCCTGGCGGCTAACCTACGTGACATATCCTCCTCCTATTCTGAAGCGGTCGTCCTGAACACAACTATCCAACTGCCGCTAACCCCCCACCTCCTTTTGGGCATCCAGTTCACACATTGGTTGATACCCTCCATTATACTCTCTGATACGAGTGAGAGGTCCAGAAAGGTATGCCCGATATTCTTGCATCAATCGAGCGCAATTTCAAGGGCCTCTGAGAGTGTCTTTGCGCGGAGCAGGGAAATTGCCGGCACGCCGCGCTCTCCGCCAGCTACTTTCTCGACGACACTCGAAGCAGGCAGCACACAGCGCCGAAATCCGAGCTTGGCCGCTTCGCGCACACGCACATCTGCCCGCGGGACGGCGCGTAGCTCGCCGCCCAGGCCAACCTCGCCCAGCAGCACCGTCTCTGGGGAAAGCGTCCGCTCACGAAAGCTCGATGCCACCGCCGCCGCGATGCCCAGATCTACCGCAGGCTCATCCAGCGTGAAGCCCCCGGCCACATTTACGTACACATCTTGCGTGCCCAGCGCCAACCCGACGCGCTTCGTGAGCACGGCCAGCAGCATCAGCACACGGCTATGATCGACCCCCGTCGTCGTGCAGCGCGGCGTGCCGAATGCGGTCGTCGTGGCCAGTGCCTGCACCTCAACCAGCATCGGGCGTGTCCCCTCCATGCTCACCACCACGGCTGAGCCAGTTGCCTGCCCATGCTGTTCGGTGAGGAAAAGTCCAGAAGGGTTAGGAACATCCACCATGCCCTCGCCACGCATCTCGAAAACGCCCACTTCATTGGTCGCGCCAAAGCGATTCTTGACGCCCCGCAAGAGGCGGTAGGCATGGAACCGCTCGCCCTCCAGGTACAGTACCGCGTCCACCATATGCTCCAGCGTGCGCGGACCAGCCACGGTGCCTTCTTTGGTGACATGCCCGATGATACAGGCCGAGATGTGCGTGCGCTTGGCAAGCTGCATCAACCGCAGGGTACACTCGCGCACCTGGCTGATACTGCCGGGCGCGGAGGGAATCTGCGCCGAAGCCACCGTCTGGATGGAGTCCACGACGATCAATGCCGGATGCACCTGTTCCGCCGTCTCGGCAATCGCGTCGATATCAGTCTCCGCCAACAGCAGCAGGCGCGGCGTGGCGATGCCCAGGCGGTCCGCGCGCAGGCGAATCTGCTGATTCGACTCCTCCGCCGAGACGTAGAGCACCGGTCCTTCCCGCAGCGCCAGATGGCCAGC
>DASUWS010000012.1:0-12057 GCA_036378295.1 Ktedonobacterales bacterium | reverse complement strand
GGGCGCGTCATCGGCGATATTGGCTTCCACAAACCGCTACGCGCCGCGTCGACCGCGGAAATCGGCTACAGCGTGGTGCCTCACGCGCGTGGGTATGGCTATACCACCGAAGCAACCGCTGCCTTGATATCCTGGACGTTTGCCCGGACCACAATCACCCAGGTCATCGCGCAAATCGAGCCCGAGAACGTCGCCTCCCTGCGTGTCGCGGCAAAACTGGGGATGCAGGAGTTGCCTGCCATCTCCGCCAGGTATCGCTGTTTTGGGATATCCCGCGTGCAGGCTCGTTCTTAACTCGTTCTTAAATAGAACAGTCAAGAAGGCGCCTGACAGAGATGGCGAAGCCAGGACAGCTAGTATCTCCTGGCTTCGCTGTGATCTGGCACGCAATTCGCGATAGTGCAATTGTTGACGTGTTCACACGTGCGGATAGCCAGGCAGGGAAATAACTGGAGCAGACTCGCCTGACGTGACAGGCGAGTCTAACCAACTCGCCTATCAGGCTCACGCAACTGGCCAGACACGAGGCTGGCGTGCTATAACAGGCTCGACACGAGCGAATGCGAGCGCGGCAGAAACGGAAGGAATGGACATGGCGGACACATCCGACGACGGAAAGAAGGCCAACGCCAGGGCCAAAATAAGCAGCAGATTCGCTTTCAATCCGCGGAGTCTATTCTCATTCTCGACGCTGGCCGGGATACCCTCGAATCTGGCGCTGGCGCGCAAGTTCATCAACTCGATAAACTGGAAGCTAGCCCAGGAGGAGATTTCCGACGACATCCGGCGCAAGGTGGCGATTATCGGTCTGCCGAACTCCGGCAAATCCACCCTCTTCAATACGCTACAAGGCAAATATGTTTCCCCGGTCTCCCCCGTCGAAGGCACGACGACAACCTTCGTGCGCGGCAACCTTGGCCCGTTCAGCCTGATCGATACCCCAGGACACATCCCTGAGATGCAGCAGGAGGCTATCGAAGAAGCCGCCGTGACCATCTATCTGCTTGATGCGGGAGAAGGCATGCGGCCACGAGACTATCAGATGGTGGCTGAACTGCACAAGTTGGAGAAGCCCTTCGTGGTCGCGCTCAACAAGAGCGACCTGATCGGTGAGGCGGCGGATGAGGCCGCGGCGCGCGCGGCGGCTCGTCTGCATGTGCAGGATGTCATTCCCATCTCAGCCCGTGATGGCGCGAACGTCAGCGAAGAGCTGATCCCCGAGTTGATCAATGCCAGCCCGGCAGCGGCGCTCGTCCTGGGGAGACGATTGCCAGAGTTCCGGCGCACAGCGGCAAACAAGCTGGTACGCTCGGCGACGCTGGTGAGCCTGGCCGCCGGGCTAGAGCCGATTCCGCTGGTGGATATTCCGATTCTGCTTGGCAACCAGATTCGCCTGGTTCTGCGCATTGCCGCCGTCTATGGCGAACCAATGACCGTGCAGCATATGCGCGAGCTGGTCGCGACGATCATCGGCGGCTTGCTGATGCGCTATCTCGCGGAGGAGGCGGCCAAAGCAGTGCCGTTTGGCGGTGATCTGGTGGCGGGGGCAATCGCGGCGGCGGGCACATGGGCGATTGGGCAGGTAGCTATCGAATATTTCGAGAGCGGCAAGAAACTCAGTCGCACCCAGATCAACGAGTCGTTCCGGCGTTTCTACCGCCGCTATCGCGAGACCCAGCAGGATGAGAAGCTGCTGCCGCCGCCCGCGCTGCCTGCCACCGCGCCCGAGGCGGATATCTAGGCGAGCGCCTGGAACGCCGATTCGTGAAGAAGGGATGGGGATGCCGTGGGCCGAGCGACACGTCGCAGAATGCTCGTTCGGACACGCCACACGCGCCCACAGGTGACGCCCATCGCATCGCCCACCCTCGGCGTGTTGCGGCTGGTCAGCCCCGCCAGTGATGATATCGCGTTTCTAGGGGGCGCGCGTGTCACGCCGATCACGCGAGGCATCAGCACCATTGGCCGGGCACAGCGCAATGCCATCGTGCTGCTCGATCCATCCGTCTCGCGCGAGCATGCGCGGCTGATCGCCAGCGACGGGGACTGGTGGATCGAAAACTGCTCGGCCACGAATTCCGTGGAGGTCGGTGGGCAATCACTCGCGCCGGGGCAGGGCGCCGCGCTCAAGCCAGGCGATGTTGTGCGGCTGGGGCAAACGGCGCTGCAACTGGTGGCCACATACCCGCGTGATGCCCGTCCGGCACCATCCACATCATCTACACCATCTGATTCGTCCCAGAATGCCGCTCAGCGCGACTTTCTGGCCGAGTCAACCGGGGAAAGTATGGGCGCTTTTCCTGACGAGGTGGCCGAGGCTGACCTGCCGAATGAAATATCAGACGAGACATCCCCCTCGCACAACTCCGGCGATCCACGTCTGCTCAGCCCTGGCATTACGCTGCAATTCGCGTTTCGAGGGCGCTTCAACCGGCGCACCCGCTGGCTGCTGGGAATCTGCGCGGCGCTGGTGCTGCTCGCCAGCACCGTCGTGACGCTCGGAACAGCCGCCCTGGTCGGGCGTGGTGCGCTGGCTGCCGAGGGACCAGGCTCCGTGCTGGCCGCGCTGACCATCCCCCTCGTGCCCGCGCTTGGTGTGGCGATCGTCGTGACGGCGCTCGACCGCTACGAGCGCGAGCCGTGGTTGCTGATGCTGGGGGCCTTTCTCTGGGGCGCGCTGATTGCCATTGCGCCCGCGATCTTTCTGGAGCGGCGGCTCCTGGCCGTACTGGCAGTGGCTCTGAACGGCAGCGGGCTGCCCGATGGACTGGTACACGCGGCGTCGCAGGCGCTCAGCGCGGGCCTTTCCGAGGAGTCTATCAAGGGCATCGGGCTGATTGTGCTGCTGGTGTTGCTGCGCGATGAGTTCGATAACGTCACGGACGGCATTCTATACGGCGGATTGATCGGCGCGGGCTTTGCCATGGTGGAGAACTTCGTCTACTTTGCCGTCACTCCACGCGCTGATCTTGGCGTGCTCATCTTCGGGCGCGTGATTCTTGGCTGGCTGAGCCACTCGACCTTCACCGGATTCTTCGGGGCGGGCCTCGGCTATGCCCGCGAGACTCGCGACCGACGCCAGCAATGGCTGGCCCCCCTCGCGGGATTTGCCGCCGCGCTGCTGCTGCATACTGCCTTCGATTTCGTGGCGTTCAGCGCGGATGTGCTCGCCACGCCCGATCTGCTGGCGCATGCCGCCGCGCTCTTCGCACTGGTGACGCTGCTGGCGGAGTACGTGCCGCTCTTTACGGCACAGGCGGCGCTGCTCCGCATTGCTCTGGCATCGCTGCGGCGCGAAGAAGAGACGATACGCGAGTATCTCACGAGCGAGGTGCTCGACAGCGTCATCTCTCCGGATGAATACCTGCTGCTGCAGAACGCGACATTGCGCGACACGGCGGAACGCGCCTACGCCCTGGAATACGGGCCGCGCGCCTGGCTGACCGCGCGCACGCTCTATCAGACCATGACGGGCCTGGCGTTCCGCAAATGGCATGTGGCAATGGGCGATCCACCCAAGAATACGCCGCGCCAGCCCGAAGAGGTCTATCGCGAGCGCATCGGGCGGCTACGTGGAGCGTTACGCCAGCAGGTAGCGGTCCGGCTGCCCGCGCGTCATCCGCTGGACCTGCTGCGCGAGACCGCACCAACGCGCCCACTCAGGCAGTGATTGCGCACTTGCTGGAGAGAAATCTTGCGACCGGATATGCTGGCGGCGTGTGGTGGGATATGTTATACTAGGTAGCGTCTTTACATGTGGCATACACAACTGGCTGCCTATGACAGAGGCAGTATCACAACCGCCGGGATGTTCCATCACATTGTCTGACGATGGAGCGCCCCTGGTATGCCCGGCGAGGACAACGGGATTGCTTACGAGGACAACCGGCAGACGCCGCGCACGCCGACACCGACACGCCGGACTGGACGTGCGCAATGGGGGTTTGTCCTGGTGATCCATCAATGGCGGGATACATTGGGTTTCCCGCGAGAACACCAGTGAAGGAGGAGGCCGACGCCCCCGGCGCGTGGAAGCCCGGACGGCGAGTGGCCAGCAAAACGCTATGCCGTTGCAGCCAGAAATCAAAGCGGAAATCATCGAGCAGTATCAGACACACGAAGGCGACACCGGTTCGCCAGAGGTACAAATCGCGATCCTGACACAGCGCATCCGCGATTTGACTGAGCATCTGGGCCAGCACAAACACGACTACCATACGCGCCGTGGGCTGCTCAAGATGGTCGGCCAGCGCCGCCGCATGCTGCGCTACCTTAACCGCACCAGCCCGGAGCGCTATCGTACGCTGATCGAAAAACTCGGTCTGCGCCGGTAATCTTTCTCTACCGTCCTCATAAGCTTTCCTTCGGCCTGGCCAGTGCTTCAGGCTGTCGGGGTTGTGCGTTCGTCGCCCGGCATCCTGACACGTTCGACGGAGGATGACCTGTTGACCCGTGAGGGGAGCGCCGTATGCGCTCCCCAGTTCTGTATACATACTGCCGCCCGCCGAGAACACATGGATGGCTTTTGCAGCAAGGTGATGGCAGGTAGTGACAAGTAGTTGCGGGTAGTGGCAGATGATGGCAGGTGGCCACGAACGGGCATGCCTTCCTCGTAGTTCAATTGCGCCCCGAACCAGCGTGAGCGAGTGGTTCCATCCACGCAAGTGTCGGTGGGGCGCCGGAGGAGATAATGTATCACAAAGTCGAGACGACGCTCGCGGGGCGCACCCTGAGCATCGAGACTGGCCGCCTGGCAGAACAGGCGGGCGGCGCGGTGCTGTTGCGCTATGGCGATACCGTCGTCCTGGGCACGGCGACTGCCAGTGCCGCACCCCGTGAGGGAATTGACTTCTTTCCCCTGACAGTGGATGTAGAGGAGCGCCTTTACGCCGCTGGCAAGATTCCGGGCGGATTCATCAAGCGCGAGGGACGCCCGACCGAACACTCGATCCTTGCCTCGCGCCTGGTTGACCGCCCCATTCGCCCGCTCTTCCCCAAGGGCTTCCGCAACGATGTCCAGATAGTCATCACCGTCCTCTCCGCTGACCTGGAGAACGACCCGGATGTCCTTGGGATCGTCGCCGCTTCCGCCGCGCTGTCCATCTCCGATATCCCATTCGCCGGGCCAGTTGGTGGCGTGCGTGTCGGCTACATCAACGGCAAGATTGTCATCAACCCGACCGAGAGCGAGTTGAAGAATAGCCTGCTCGATCTGGTGGTCGCGGGGAGCAAAGATGCCGTGGTGATGGTGGAGGCGGGCGCGAAAGAGCTGCCAGAAGATACCATGATCGAGGCGATTCGCTCCGGACACGAGGCGATCCAGAGTCTCATCGCGATTCAGGACCAACTGGTCGCGGCGGCAGGAAAGCCCAAGATTCCCTTCACGCCCCCAGAGCCGGATGCCGAGCTTCTGAACGTGGTGGCCAGCTTTGTGCGGCCGCGCTTCGAGAGCGCCGTGAACAAGGCCGACAAATCCGAGCGTGAGGCCGCGGTCAACGCCATCGAGAAAGAGCTGGTGGCTGAGCTAGAGCCGAAGTATCCTGATCGTGGCAAAGAAATTCGCGAATTCTTCGAGAAGGAGCTGAAAGCCTTCGTCCGCGCTCAGATTCTGGACAAGGGCATTCGCCCGGACGGTCGCGGTCTGAAAGATATTCGCCCGATCTGGTGCGAGACCGGACTGCTGCCGCGCCCGCATGGCTCCGCTGTCTTCACACGCGGACAAACACAGGTGCTCAGCGTGGTGACACTTGGTTCGCCAGGTGAGGAGCAGCGCCTCGATGGCCTGGGTGGCCAGGAGACCAAGCGCTACATCCACCACTATAACTTCCCGGCCTTCAGTGTCGGCGAGGCCCGCTCATCGCGCGGCCCTGGCCGCCGCGAGATTGGGCACGGCGCACTGGCCGAGCGCGCGCTGCTGGCGGTGATTCCAGAGGCCAGCGAGTTCCCCTATACCATCCGCGTCGTCTCGGAGGTGCTCAGCTCGAACGGTTCGACCTCGATGGGCTCGACGTGCGGCAGCACACTCTCGCTGATGGACGCTGGCGTACCGATCAAGGCGCCCGTTTCTGGCGTGGCGATGGGCCTCATCACTGCCAGCGGTGAGACTGCCGACCGCTACGCAATTTTGACCGACATCCAGGGGCTGGAAGACGCCATGGGTGATATGGACTTCAAAGTCGCGGGCACGGCGGACGGCGTCACGGCGCTACAGATGGATATCAAGATTCGCGGGCTGACGACGGAGCTGCTGGCCCAGGCTATGGCCCAGGCTAAAGAGGGTCGCATATTCATCCTGGACCGCATGCTCGAAGCGCTGCCGGAGCCACGCCAGGAGCTTTCGTCCTACGCACCGCGCATTCAGTCCATCAAGATCAACCCCGACAAGATTGGAACACTCATCGGCCCAGGTGGCAAGATGGTGCGGCGCATCCAGGAGGAGACCGGCGCGACGGTTGAGATCGAGGATGACGGCACAGTACATATCTCCTCGACTTCAGAGGAGAGCATGAACCGTGCACTCGATGCCATTCGCGCGCTGACCGAAGAAGTGGAGATCGGGAAGATCTACACGGGTGTCGTGCGACGCATCGTCGATTTCGGCGCGTTCGTCGAGATCCTGCCTGGCAAGGAGGGGCTGGTTCGCCTGTCGCAACTGGCGGATTACCATGTCAACCGGGCGGAAGATGTGGTCGCGGTGGGCGATGAAATCACCGTGATGGTGGTTGAGATCGACCCACAGGGGCGGGTCAATCTCTCGCGCCGGGCCGCGCTGAGCGGCGAGATGCCGACGGCTGAAGAGCTTGAGGCCGACCGGCCACCGAAGCGTCCCGGCCCACGGCCAGGCGGCGGCTACGGTGGTGGCGGCTACGGCGACCGTGGCCCGCGCCCAGGCGGCGGCTATGGCGGTCGCGGTGGCCCCGGCGGTGGACGCCCAGGTGGTGGTCGCAATCCCGGTGGCCGCGACCGCTGGTAAGACCCGCCAACGTTCATCGCCTGCCGAGAAGGTGAGCGCCCGCGATGGATACTGTGCCTGCTGGCACGCTATCCATCGCGTTTTTTCTTGGCCGCGTAGGATGGTGCAGGGCCAGCTTGACTAGCAGGGATAGCATCATCCGCAGCATAGAGCGCATGCACCAGAGTACGCTTCATCGTGCGATAGCCTAGCGCCTCATAGAAGGGGATTGGTCCCTCCGCGAACTCCCAGCAGACCAGGCGCATCTCGGTCGCGCCGTGCTCACGAGCCCACTGCTCCACTGTGGCGAGCAGGCGCTGGCCCTGACCACGCCTCCGCGCAGCTTCCGTGACCAGCAGGGTCTGCAGGTGGCCGTAAACATGCTCGATCGCGGCGGGATGAGGCGCGTCATGCCGCAGAAACACCTCGGCTAGACCAACCAGCCGCCCGTGCTCCTCGGCGACGAAGAGTGCCGCATCCTTGTTGTGGAGGATGTCGCGAAGCGTTTCGCATGCCGCTGTATCGTCGTAAGGCGTCGGCACGCGCAGGCGATCGGGCACACTGCGCACGTGGAACTCGTGAAACTCATGATAGAGCGCGAGCACCTGATCGAGATCAGCCTCGGTAGCATGGCGAATACGTGCGGAACTCCTGGCGGGCATACAGCCCTCCTTTCGCAAGGGTGTCTCTTTCACCGCCCTTATGCGACGAGTCAATTCGTACGTATAGTCGCTTCTGTCGTGCCGTGTCCGCAAGCTCATCCCGCCGGAAAAGTCACCGCGTTACGTGGGCAACTGTGCCCGCTGCCATAAGGGATTCTAGCTCACGCACACCACGCTGTTCGCGAACGTCCTCCGCGAGGGCCTGCGCCAGCCTTCGGGCATTCTCACGATATCCGGGCTGTTCCAGCAGGCGCTGGAGCGCTTCTCGAATCTCGCCAACCGACGCCCCAGGCGAGAGGCGCAGCCCAGCCCCACGCGCCACCACGCGTGCCGCGTCATCGCGCTGATCGCGGCCCATCGGCATACACAGCAAGGGAACCCCGCTGGCCAGCGCGCGAATCACCGTGCCATGCCCCGCATGGGTGACGACTACAGACGCCTGCGGGAAGACCTGCGCATGCGCGACCGACGCGCGCACCACAACGTTTGCCGGGGGCTGGAAAGCCGCTGGATCAAGGGCGGGACCAACCGTCACCAGTCCCCGCACCCGAAGCCCACCCAGCGCCTCGATCACCCTATGAAGCACCGGAGCCTGATTCTGCGGCGTCGTGCTGAAGCCGACTATTACCAGGGGATCGAGATGCTCCTGATCTCCTGGCCACGGCGACTGCCACGGTTCGGCCCAGGCCGGGTCATCAAGCTGCGGACCCACATAGCGCACGTTTGCTGGCAGGCGCTTTGAGGGGAAATCGAAGGCTTCGCTCGTCAGCACGAGCACCCGATTGGCACGGTCGAATTGCTCCCACGGGTGATGGAGCGGCACGAGTCCGAGCTGCGTGCGCGCCGCATTCAACGCGGGCAATCCACGGCCATAGAGGTACCGCAGCACGCGCTTAAGCGCAAAGTCGCGCAGGCGCCCGATCGGGCCACGCGCTGGCATCAGGCCCAGACCGATCGGCGGAACTCCAGGCCGGGGCACTTCATAGATTCCTGACATGAGCACGGCGTAGGGCAGTGCCGCCTTCTCCGCCGCGAGCATCGCTCCATAGAGCGTACGGTTGATGACCAGCGCATCCGCTGGCTCCCGCTCTAGCTCGTCCAGCACATCGCGCGCGAAGTCCAGTGCTGGCCCGAACATGAGTCGATCCTGCGTCCGCGCCAGCGCGTCCATCGGGCTACTTGCCTCCCAGTCGCGGATGAAGTCGCTTTCGGGCGACCGGTCGCTACGGTGGGGTGCGTGCGTATACGGAACGAACGTGCAGCCAGCGGCTACCACATCAGCCTCGGCAACCGGATCACACAGGACACGGACATCGTGGCCACGCTGAGTCATCTCCCGCGCCAGTGTTAGCGCCGGAGGCAGCGTGCCGCCGCCCTCCCAGTCAACGAACAGATAGTTGTTGCCCATTAGCGTTCACCTCTCCCCTCGTATGTATCCTCGCGCGTGTGCTCTGAAGGCGTGCGAAGGAGCGCATCCACCAACTCACGCAGCGCCAGAGCGGTCTGCTCGCGGTCGAGTCCCAGGTCACGGCGCACGAGCTTCCACATCGTGATGTCTGTGACGGCTATAAGCTCCGCCAGCAGACGCTCCCGCTCCTTCCCCTCGCGTTGTGAGAGCGCCGCCTCGAACGTGCGCTCCACCCATGCGCGGTGCGCGGCGCGGCCGAGGTCGGTGAAGCGACGCAAGCCAGGGTAGCTATCTTCCTGGGCCAGCAGGCGCAGCAACCGATCACCCACACGCTCGTAGAATTCCAGCACTGCATTGAGCGCGCTGGCGACATCACCAGGCGGCGTTTGTTCGCGCCAGCCATGTGCCTCTACTGAAGCGCTTTCCGCTGCCGCCGTAAACAGGCCCTCTTTCGTCCCAAAGTGGCGGATGATCGTCTGGACCGTCACTTCGGCCCTGGCAGCGATCTGATCGAGCGTAATGCGATCGAGCCACTCCTCCGCGGCAAGCGCCAGAGCAGCATCGAGAATGCGCTGGCGTGTACGGGCTGCTATCTCTGCCTGGACCGTCCCGCGATAGGAGCGCTTCGCCCGCGAAGTCTTGTCCGTTCCCGTCATGGCGCCGTCCTCGTCTCTGTTCCACTCCGCTCAAATGCTGTGAGCAACACACACGTGATGTTAATAGCATTAACATCAAAAACATCCGGCGTCAAGACCAGCGATGCAGCCATTCCCTGCTCTGTGGCATATCCCTGCGGATACAGTGCAGCGTGCAGCGCTCCTGAGCACGAGGCTGCTCGCTCCTGGCTCCGGTGTCGGCCGGGCGCGCTGAGACGGTGCGCGTGTCTCGCTCATGGCTCTCTAGCGCTCGCTCCTCCGGCGATACGCGGCCCAGCCGCTTCGGCTATGGCTGGGGTGCGCTTGGGGGCTTGGGGCGGCCAGCACGACGCCAACTGGCCGGGGTCAGGCCATACGCGCGTCTGAACGTGCGCACAAAGTAGCCTGCCTCGACATAGCCCACCCTTCGACCAACGTCCTCCACCGCCAGATCGGTCTCGACCAACAGGCGGCGCGCCTCCGCCAGACGCCGCTCGGTGATCCATTCCAGCACCGTTCGCCCGGACTTGCGACGAATGATGGTGGTCAGGTGGCCCGGTGAAAGGCTCACCGCCTTGGCCACGTCCTTGAGGGAGATTGGCTCGCGAAAGTGCGCCTCAATGAAGGCGAAGACCGCGGCAAGCAAAGGTTCATCCTTGAGCCGGAGATCGCCCACCAGCTCCGCCGCGAGCCGCGCGACCTCAACGAGCAGCAGCCTCAGAAGCGATACAGCGGCGTCCTGATATCCCTCCCGTCGCTGGCACATCTCGCTCTCCAGCGCGAGAATCCGCTCAGACCACACAGCTCGGTTGCCTGGTGGCACGTGCACGCGATGGACCCCTCCGGCGGCTCCGCGCGCGAATGGGAAGAGCAGCGGGTGCGATCGCCAGGAGAGGAAGTTACGCGACGCGCCCGACCCGAGAACCTCCGGCGGAAAGAACACGGCCCAGCCGGAGACCTGAGAGACCTGAGAGCGACCATTTGCCGCATGGAGCTCCGCGATCTCCCCAGGCGCGATGATATACACATCACCTGGCTCGACTCGCCACTCCCCATCCCCAATCCGCATGGAGCAGCCACCGCGCTCGAAGTAGAGAAGCACGGGGAAATCGTGGGAGTGCGATCGTGCCAGGCCATCAGTGGCCAATCCTCCACCAAGTCGCAGTGTGCCGACAGGGAATAGCTCGGGGAGCGCTGTGTACCGGGCGACTGGTGGGCCAGCCTGCCACCTCTCGACCATACGTGTCTGTTGCACGTCCATCTCAATGATCCTTCGCCACCACCACAGGGACACTCCTCTGGCGCGGCACCCTGGTCGAGGTGTTCCCGACCACGCCAGGCTTGCCACGCCACCACACGGTCACGATCCAAGACCGACCATGAGCGCATGCGCGAAAAATCGTCCTAGACTGCCCAAACATTCTTCCTGTGCAGCCGGGAGCCAGCCATCTACACTTCTCTATGTCGTCGAGGACGGTTCCTCGCGATACTCGACCCATTTCACTACTTGAGGAGGCAAACACTATGGCTGTGAATACTGCGAGTGATCTCGTTGATCGGTATTTCACCGCGCTGACGCAGAAAGACTGGACCACCTTGCGAACCACCTTGCGCGACGATCTCTCCTTTAGAGGCCCGCTCGCGACGCTCGACAAGGCGGAGGCGTACGTGCAGGGGCTGCAGCGTATACGGGAGCGAGTGACAAGTATGGAGCGCCGTGCCATCTTTGCCCAGGGTGATGACGTGCTCCAAATCTACGACGTGACCCTCGCCGAATCCGCGGTTACGGTGCCAGTCGCGGAATGGATCCAGGTTCGCGACGACCAGATCGTGGCGGTAGAGATGTTTCTCGATGCGCGCCCCCTCGCCGCGCCCCCGGCTCAGTAACACCTGAGCAGCGCGATTTGCGCTCGACGGTGGCGAGCCCTCTCGCCACCCGAGGGCCGGCGTCGAAGCAGGATATTCCCACAGGGGAAAATCCCTGAACGTCTGGGAGGACCAAACCGGACCACGCCGACCCTCATTGCTCCACCCGCCAGTTGCTACTGACGGCTGGATGGCCTGTCAATCGCTGGCTGCATCCAGACAGCACGACATCCCCGCGCAAGAAGACTGCCTCCGCTGCTGTCAGCGACGGTAGTGGGCACGGAATCGCCGGACGGAGGGTTCGTCCTCGTCCCGCAGCTCCTCAAGCGTCACTTCCTGCAAACCCAGCCGGCTGAATACCATTACCTCTTCGCGCGTCAATGGCCAGGGCATCGTTCCTCGCTCGTCCTGCGCGTCGCGCGCCCGACAGATGACCAGCAGCGACCCGCCTGGCGCCAGGCAACGTGCCAGTTGGTCTGCCGCTTGCACCCGCAACGCCTCCTCAGGCAGCGATTGCAGGGTATACGCCTCCAC
>DASUWS010000011.1:0-2989 GCA_036378295.1 Ktedonobacterales bacterium | reverse complement strand
TCCAATGTGGACGGTTGAGCGCGGCAGCCAGCGGTCGCTGCGCATGTTATCAAGGGGCAGACGGTGTATGGATAAGCAACAGCTCGTCAGGATGAGTAAATATCTCTCGCGTCACTTGCGACACCGCCCAGAGGCGATTGGGCTTACGCTCGAACCGGGCGGCTGGGTCGCGGTAGATGCGCTGCTGGCGGCGGCGCGGCGCAACGGTTTCGCGCTCACGCGGGCCGATCTGGACGAGATCGTCGCTCGCAACGACAAGCACCGGTTCTCCTTCGACGAGACCGGACAGCGCATTCGTGCCAGCCAGGGGCATAGCGTGCCGGTTGACCTCCAGCTTGCGCCAGTGAACCCGCCCGATGTGCTCTACCACGGCACCGGTAGGGCGACCGTTGCGACGATCCTGCGCGAGGGCTTGCGCAAGATGCGCCGCCACCATGTGCATCTCTCCGCCGATGCCGCCACGGCGCTCAAGGTGGGCGCGCGACATGGCGCACCAGCCGTCTTGCTGGTGGATGCCGCCGCGATGGCGCGGGATGGCTACCAGTTCTATCGCAGCGAGAACGGCGTCTGGCTTACCGAGATCGTCCCGCCGCGGTACCTGCGGGTGCTCCCCGATTCCGACGAGAGACGGGCCGATCATCCCGCTTCCTGACGCTCACATCGTGCCTGGTATATCCTTGTGGGCTACCTGAGACACCACCGAAGGTACCCTTGTGGCGTCAGGGCGTGCTCCAACGTTTAAGACTACGAGAGGTGCGATATGTCTTTCTGGGAATGACCAATGGGATGACTAGAGCAAGGGGGCGCATATGCCCGCATTTTTCCGAGCACATGGCAAAAAGCACACTATTCAGGCGCACTATATCCACTCAATGAACGCGGCGCCGCGCACAGATGAGGAGGTGCGCGAGCTGTTGCGGCTGCTCCCGCGCTACCGCGTCGTGCTGCACAATGACGATGTCCACTCCATGGATGAGGTGATAATCGCGCTGGTGCGCACAGTGCCTACGCTCTCCATCGAGGCTGCCGCCGCGATTATGCTGGAGGCGCATACCACGGGCCAGGCACAGGTGATTATCTGTCCGCGCGAGCCAGCGGAATATTACCGCGAGCGGCTGGAACACTTCTCCCTGACCTGCACCATCGAGCCAGTCTAAATAGCTGGTACGAGCGAAGAACGGCACGGATGAAGCCGCGCTGCTATTCGGTGAGAATTGGCCTGGTGAGGATGTTGAGGTATGCCTTCCATGGGCCGACCGCTTCGGCGTACTGATGCGCCATCACCTCGACAATCTGGCCGATATGGTTGAGGTCATGGACCACCCAGGTGGCCAGCAGTTGGCTCAGGGTGACTGTTCCCAGCGCTGGATGTGTCCCCTTGAGGGCGAGTTTCTCCGGGGTGATGTGCCACTCGTCCAGCGTCGCCAGATTCCCGGCGCGTGCCTGCTCGAACGCCGCGAGCAGCTGGTCGAGCGAGAAACCCTGATACTTCTCGAACATGGCCTTCCGGTTGACCGGCACGAATGGGCGTTCCTCCCCATGCTCAAGGATGGTACGGGCGCGCTCGATCCAGTCGGTCTCTTCGCCATTCAGCAGGTGCCCGACGATGTCATAGGCGCTCCAGGTGTCTGTCCCCTCGGTGCTCCTCGTCCACTCCTCGGGCAGCCCGCGCAGGAACATGGTCAGCGTCGCTGGCGTCCGGCGCAGAATCTCGACCGCGTGCTCGTACTGGTATTCCATGCGCGACTCCTTCAGGCAAAACAAGCAAGACGCAAACACAGCACAGCGAACGCTACACACGCCCACCGTGATTGTACCGCGCGCTAGCGTGTCGAGCTTGTTGGCGCCGCTCCGCGACGGATACGCAGTGCTTCGGCGCGTGCCACCGCCTCACCGCCGCGCGCGCTGTTGCTGCCGACCTCGTTCTCCAAGATACGCCGCACGATGGCCACGCTCGCGGCATAGGTGGAGTCCATGCCGTAGTACGAGAGGCTGCCCGCGCCTAGATTCTTGCCCCGTGTGTAGGGGGTATCCGAGGCGTAGTGGATGATGCCCAGGTCGAAGGGCAACTTGGCGAAGTTGATGTTGTCGTTCGTCGGGTAGCGGGTCATATAGAGGCTTTCATAGACCGCGTCGAGGTAGGGTCCAGCCTCCATCTCGACCACGCTGTAATTGGCGCGATAGTAGAAGTCCAGGTAGGCGCGGTTCTGCAGGAAGGTGCCCTTGCTCGAAACCGCCTTCTGATTATCGAGTACCGCGCCAAAGACGAGGTTCTGGCTGACATCGCCAGCGCTGAAGCAGTTATCCAGCCAGTAGGTATTCTGGCTGTGCTCATCCAGCACGACGTTCGAGATCATCACATCCCCGATGCTGCCGTTGAGCGTGGCCGCTTTGCCCAGAATGTAGATGCCCTTTACCTGCACCTGATTTTCGAGCACCTCGCGCAACACCCGGTACGCCGCCATGCCCAGCGGGTAGTCGATGTTGATGATGACGCCACGACTATCCACCATGCGCTCGCTGCCAGTCACCCGCACGCGTGGATCAAGATCCTCACCACGCACTTTGGCCAGATCGATCACCTGCACATCGATTTCCAGCCCATGCTTCGCGCCAAGCGTCCAGATACCGCGCTCCTGCTCCTCCACTGGACGGCTGCGGGTGAAGCCCTGGCCCGCTGCTGTGCGCTGATATTCCCGGCTGACGTAATAGAGGAAGTTCTGCCAGTTGCCCGGAGAGGTTTTATCCTTCAGCTTCTTGTACTCTTCGGCCACGAAGCTATCCGCACCAGTCATGGCGAAGCGCGACAGCTCGTCCTCGCGGCGGCGCACAACGCCAGAGAGCAGATTGGCGACGCTGTGGGTGTTGCTAGAGATGAAGTAGACGGGCCGCCGCCCCAGGCGCATGTCATCGAACAACTTGGCGACCGGCGTCCACCAGCGGCGCGTTGCCCGCACGAAACCGACATGGGAGCCGCCCAGCATCCGCA
>DASUWS010000010.1:0-4574 GCA_036378295.1 Ktedonobacterales bacterium | reverse complement strand
CCCGCGCTCTTCTACAACAACTCATTCGTGAGCCCGCTGGCGTCGCTTCCGGTCATCGTTCCCATCTGGCTGCTCATTCCATACGCGGTATTCGCCGCCTGGCTTGGGGCACGCGCCGCTCGTGCATGGGAAGCCCGAAGTCTGCGCCGCATGCCATCTCCCGCGCATCTCACGCGAGCCATAGGCGTTTCCGCTCGTGGACTGAGCCGCATATCTGTCGCCACATTTGTTGGTCTCGTCCTTCTAGCCGCGCTGATCGGCGTCAACGGCTGGTCACTCGCCCGCGCCGCCTCTACTCCACCCCTGGCACCAGTAGCGCAACAGCTTGCCAACGCACAGCGCGTTCTATCTTTCACCATTCGCCAGCCCCACTATCTGCCCGCCGGGACGGTATTGACGAGCGTCGGCACCGCGCAGGCATGGTGCGGACAATGTGCTGTCTCACTGGAGTATCGCAATCCTGATGGCACATGGCTCGCCCTCTCTGAGATGCCCAGCAGGGCCACCGTCACACCCACCGCAACCATCGCTGGCTCGCCTGGCTCGCCTGATTCGCTCGATTTCCAGGCCTCTCGCGGCTCTGTGGGCGGTTATGAGCCAGTCTGGTGGCTGGGAGGAAGGACCATCAGCGAGGAGCAGACGAACCTTCTCTGGGAAGACGGCTCCCTGGACTACAGCCTTGCGACAAGCGAGCATCTGTCCACCGACACACTCAAGCAGATCGCTCTCAGCCTCTATGGCTGAGGAGCGTCCTTCAGACTCTTGGCACCAATGCATCGTATCGCGATACAAGCCATCCTGGTTCCCCTTGACATGCACACCCCTGTGAAGCCTAGTATCTAACCAGTTGGTTAAACTAATTGGTTAACGGCAGGGAGTTCTTGATGGGCGCGCAGGGGCATGTCGGGGAACAGCGTCGCGAGCCGCTCTCCGCCCGTGAGCGACGGGTGGCGCGGGCGGACCGCCGTGAGCGCGAAGCACCCGCCGCGCGTGAGGCCATTCTCAAGGCGGCGGAAGAAATCTTCGCCCGCGATGGCTTCGATGGAGCGCGGGTGGATGCCATCGCGGAGGCATCAGGCTACAACAAAGCCCTGATCTTCCACTACTTCGGCGACAAGCTGGGACTGTATCGTGAGACTGTCTGCATGACCCGTGATGAATCGGAGCTGCAGCGCACGAAGATGATCCTGGCAGCCGCCGGAGACCCCACTACGGCGCTGGATGTCGCGCACGTGCGCCACTTCATCGAGACCATCGTGCATTGGCACTTCGACCACCTCGTCGCGAATCCGCATCTCCAGCGCATCCTGGCATGGGAAGCGGCTGAGGGCTGGGGAACGCTGATCGAGGCGAAGCGCGGCGGCGGGTTGAACTGTCCCGTCTGGGTTGGACCCATCGTCGAGTTCATCCGGCGGGCGCAGGAAGCGAAGCTCATCCGACAGGATGTCGATCCCTACCTCGCTATAGCCCAGGTGAAGAGCATGGTGCTGATACACATGCTCTCACTGCCACACTACGAGTCGCTCTTTGGCGGCGTTGATTTCACGTCACCCGAGGCGCTGGCGCACGGACGCGAGCAGCTTACTATGTTCGCCGTCCACGCCTTCATGACCCCGGCAGCCCTGATCCAGATGGATGGATCGGCGTAGCCCACCCCGGCACCGGCGCCGCAAGCAATGAACAGCATTCCAGAGATGTATCGTGTGGCGTTGCGTGCCCTTTGACAAGTAAGATATGTTTCGTTATAAAACGTTATATCTTATTGACGGTGCCTTTGTAGGGGAGACACAGCGGCGTATCTCCATGTTCAACAGGTTCAACAGGCTCGCGGTTACATCGCATGCATGTCCGCTTGTCCAGGTGATAGGGGATAGTGCTTGCTTCGCGTGTCCGCGCCGGAGCATCTCGATATCCTGATTCTCAGGGATATGCAAGAGGAAGTCAGCACTGGAAGGCCCTGCTTTCCGGCTCTGGTAAGGGGAGAGAAATGAGATTGGATTACAAGTGGCAGGCGGCGCTGATTACGGCGCTCGGCCTCTTCATGGCGGTCCTCGACAACACCATTGTCAGTGTGGCTCTGCCCCAGATGGCAGACTCATTTCACACTGATATCTCGACGATTACCTGGGTGGCTACCGCCTATTTTCTGGCGCAAGCTGCCGTCATCCCCGTGACGGGCTACCTGAGCGACCGTATCGGCACCAAGACAGTCTTTTTGAGCGCACTGGCAATCTTCACGATTGGTTCGGGACTTTGTGCCATCGCGCCCAGCCATACTGCGCTGATTGTCTTCCGCGTCCTGCAGGGCATTGGTGGCGGTGCGCTCTTCCCGACCGCCTTCGCGATCATCTTCCGCGTCTTTCCCCCCGAGGAGCGCGGCCCGGCTTCGGCGCTGGTCGGCGTGCCGATTCTACTGGCGCCCGCCTTTGGCCCGACGATCGGCGGCTACCTGACGACGACCTTCGACTGGCACGCGATCTTCACAATCAACCTGCCCATCGGCGTGATTGCCTTCACACTGGCGGCGATCTTCCTGCGTGGGCGGGCCGCTGATCAGGCGGCAATGGGCGAGTCTCCCGCCGCGCACCGCGGATTCGACCTGCTCGGTCTGGTGCTGGCGATGGGTGGATTCACCACGCTGGTCTATGGCATCACCGAGGCTGGGCCACACGGGCTGGGCGACCGCACGGTTCAGATATACCTCGGCGTCGGCATCGTGTTGTTGATCGCCTTCGTTCTCGTCGAGCTGCGCTCAAACGATCCAGTGATGGATATGCGGCTCTTTACCAACTACACATTCACCATCTCGAACGTGCTCATGTGGGCGCTGGGCGCCTTTCTGTTCGGGAGCCTGTTCCTGCTGCCGTACTTCTTCGAGCAGGTACAGGGGTTGACGCCGCTGAGCGCGGGCGAGATTCTGATCTCGCAGGGGCTTGCCGCCGCGGTGAGCACCATTGCCGCGGGCGCGCTCTACAATCGCGTAGGACCGCGTATCATGGGTTCCCTTGGCTTCGTGCTCGTGACGGCGGGCACGTGGGGCTTCGCCCATATGGATGTGCATACCAGCGGGCAATCGCTCCAGGTGTACCTGATTCTGCGCGGTCTGGGCCTCGGCCTGATCAACATCCCGCTGCAGACACTGGCGCTCTCGGTCGTGAGCAATCGCGCGATGGCACGCGCCTCGTCGCTGGTCAACGTGACACGCCAGGTCGCCTCGGCACTGGGAGTGGCGGTATTGACCTCGTACCTCACGCAACGCGCGACCGCACATGGCAGCGACATCGCCGCCACATTCCAGCAGCGCCCGCCGACTGGCATCGCCGCCACCTGCATCAGCGCGGCTGGCGTGACCATTCCAACGCCGCAGGCGCTTCTGACCCATATGGACGCGATCAAAGCCTGCGCGGGCAACTATGCCTTCACGATGGGCCTGAACGATACCTTCATGTTCGTTCTGATCGCCTGTGGCATCTGTGCCGTGCTGGCGCTGATCGTGGGGCGCGACCCAGCCGTGCAGGCAGCAAAGGCCGCCAAGGCGCGTGGCGAAGAAGTTGTTCAACGCGAGCAGCCAGCCTTCGTCGGGGAGTAGCTCCCTCCACCTGACTGGTCTCCCCTCCCCGGTATGCCTAATATGGGGGAGGGGTTTTCTCTTGATGGCACCTGCAGATCAATCGGCACCTCGACAAATATATGCGGGAGTGCTGGTCGCGCTTCTCCCAACATACCCACCGTACCTAGCGTGCCATCGCGGGCGCATCGAAGGCCGCGCTCCGCAATGCCGCGAGTCTGACTGATACCTTCTGTACCACGGCTCGCGAGATCACTCCCTATCGCATTGCCGAGAATGGAGAGCGCGACGAGAAGTATCACATGACATATGACACCCGCTCCTGCCCAAAGGGACAGTTGACCTCCTACGACACAATTCGTTATAAAAAGATATATCGTTAACACGCCCAATTCACACCGATGAAGAAGGGGAGTTTATGGTGTACCAGTGGGTTGTTTTTCTCCACATCTTGGCTGCCTTCGTCTTTCTGCTGGCGCATGGCGTCTCAGTGTTCGTCGCGTTCCGTGTGCAGCGCGAGAATGATATCCATGCTATCCGGGCGCTGCTTGGCCTCTCGGCAAGCGCGGTGATGGTATCCACACTCTCGCTGCTGGTGTTGCTGGTGGCGGGCATCGCTGGGGCCTTCATGGGGAATTGGTGGTCGCGTGGCTGGACGTGGGCGGCGCTTGGCGTCTTTGTGGTGGTCTGGGCCCTCATGTCGGCCTTCACCGGCCCTGCGTTTCGCCGGGCACGCATCGCGGCAGGTTTCACTGGGCCAGTCCAGGTCAATGAATCCGTCGTCAGCGAGAAGTTGCCCGAGGCACTGGCGGAGCTGCGCCCTATGCTCCCGGCCCTCGTGGGCGGTCTTGGCCTGGCCGTGATTCTCTGGCTGATGGTGCTCAAGCCTTTCTAACGGCCTGTCTAACGGTCTGGCTGCCAGATGGGTGAGCCATACGGAGAAAGGGAAGGTAGCGGGGTATACTGGGGAAACGATAATATGGCTCGTGTCTTTGACCTGATGCGT
>DASUWS010000009.1:0-15659 GCA_036378295.1 Ktedonobacterales bacterium | reverse complement strand
GTTGATGAGGCGGGCAAGCATCTGCGCCTGGGCAACCACCGCCAATCCGCCTAGCGTCCCGATGCTTGCGGTCAGCGCCAGCAGAAATCGTATGTTGCCGGTTTCGTGAAGCAGTCGTTTCTCAGGCACGCGTGATGTCCTTTGTCACCCGGAGAGAAAGAAGGGCTGCGATGACGCCAGACTGAGAGAGAGAAGCCCGGCGCCACCGCAGCGAGCGATGATGTTGATGCTCAGATGGCTTCCAGGGGCTGTGGCTTGGGCGTTGCCGCCGCGGGCTCCGGCTCCTGTGCGCTGGATATTCCGGTTTTTTCGGTTGGTCGCGTCACGCGCTCACGGAAGACCCAGTACGACCAGCCCTGATAGATCAGGACAATGGGAACGAAGATGAGCGCTATGATGCTCATCACAGTCAGGGTGTACTGGCTCGACGACGCGTTGTAAATCGTCAGGCTCCAGGCATCGTTGAGGCTGGAGATCATCACGCGCGGGAACATACCCAGGAAGATCGTCACGGCGGAGAAAACGATGGTCACCACCATCATGATGAATGCCCAGCCCGAATAACGCGCGCGGATGAGCCAGCCAGCCGCGAGCAGCGCTGCCGCCGCACCCAGCGGCGCCACGCCTGGGTCAACACCCAGACGGCCAAACAGATCGGTCGCGAAGTAGCCCGCGATGACGTAGAGCGCCAACAGGAGTGCCGTGGGCATCCAGAGCCGGATGGCCCACCGGCGCGCGCGCCTGCTCAACTCGTAGTCCGTCTTCAGTGTCAGAAAGATCGCGCCGTGCAACGCCAGGAAGACCACGAAGAGCACTCCCCCGAGCAGCGCGAACGGATTGAGCAGGTTGAAGAACCCACCAGTGTAATTCATGGCGCGGTCAATCGGCACACCCGCGATCAGATTCGAGACGGCAACTCCGGCCAACAACGCGGGAACAAAGCTGCCGATGAAGATGCACCAATCCCAGGTAGCACGCCAGGCCGGGCGCGTATCTTTGTTGCGGAACTCGAAGGCGACGCCGCGCAGGATTAGCGCCAGCAGCACGAGTACCAGCGGCAGATAGAAGCCACTGAACAGGGTGGCGTACCAGTTCGGGAAAGCAGCGAACATCGCCCCGCCTGCCGTGATCAACCAGACTTCATTGCCGTCCCAGAAAGGGCCAATTGTCCGGATGATCGCGCGCCGCTCGTCGTCTTTCTTGCCGAGAAACGGCATCAGCATGCCAACGCCGAAATCAAAGCCCTCCAGGACGAAGAACCCCGTGAACAGGACGGTAATCAGAAAGAACCAGAGTATATGCAGGTCCATAGCCTGAACACTCGCTTTCTCGCTCCATGAGAGTTATGCGGCTTCCAGGGTATCGCCGCTCGTCCCGCGCACCCGCTCAATACGTCTCCGCAAGCTCTTGCTCAGGCTCCCCTGCTTGAATGCCGGACCGCGGCTTGCTCCTGCGCATCTCGGCGAATCTAAGCAGCAGATAGATGTCAACGGCCATCAGCGCGCCATAGATGACGGTAAAGGTGATCAGCGAGAAGAGAACCGTGCCACCGGCAAGCATTGGCGATCCGCCATCCTGCGTGCGCAGCAGCCCAAAGACAATCCAGGGCTGGCGCCCTACCTCGGTCATAATCCAGCCAGTCGTGTTGGCGAGGTATGGCAGGAAGATCGCGCCCACTAGCACGGGCAGGAACCAGCGGGTGCGCTCCACACGTCTCCGCATTAACAAGAACAGCCCGAAAAACGCGAGCAGAATCATCAGCACGCCCGCGCCCACCATCAGGCGGAAGGTCCAGTACATGACTGGAACCGGTGGAACGTAATTGCCCGCGCCATACTGCTTCGCGTACTCGGCTTGAAGCTGGTTGATGCCTTTGACTTCGCCTGTGGTGCCGTTATAGGCCAGGATGGTCAGCAGATCCGGGATGCGAATCGAGAAAACGTCCTTGGTGCCCTGCAAGTTGCCGACGGTGAAGAGCGAGAACGATGCTGGGTCTTCGCTGTTCCACAGGGCCTCGGAGGCGGCCATCTTCATCGGCTGCGTCTGGACCATATGCTGGGCCTGCACATGCCCATTGATCGCGACGAGCACAGAGCAGATGGCTGCCGTCACAATGGCTATCCTGAAGGAGCGGCGGAAGATGTCCAGATCGGGGTGTCGCCTGCGCCACAGGTGATACGCGCTAATCCCCAATACGAAGAACGAGCCGGTGAGCAGCCCCGCGAAGAAGACATGAGGGAACTGCACCCAGAGATTGGGATTGGTGAGCAGCGCAAAGAAATTTGTCATCTCGGCGCGCCCGTTGCGGATAATGTAGCCCACCGGCTCCTGCATGAAGGAGTTGGCGATCAATATCCACAGCGCGGAGATATTGGAGCCTATCGCGACCAGCCAGAAAACGGCGGCGTGCAGCGCCTTGGGCAACTTATCCCACCCGAATATCCAGATACCCAGGAAGGTGGACTCCAGATAAAACGCCAGCAGCGCCTCAACAGCCAGCGGTGCGCCGAAGATGTCTCCGACGAAGCGCGAATAGTCCGACCAGTTCATGCCAAACTGGAATTCCTGCACGATGCCCGTCACGACGCCAAGCGCGAAGTTGATGAGAAACAGCCGCCCCCAGAACTGTGCCATGCGCTTGTAAGCGTCATTGCCGCTGCGCACATAGATCGTCTCCATAATGGCAACGAGGACAGAGAGGCCCAGGGTGAGGGGTACGAAGAAGAAGTGGTAGACGGTCGTGATGCCGAATTGCCAGCGTGAAAGTATGACCGGATCCATACAACACCTCTTACCAGGGGAAAGTCGCATTCGGTGACACGCTCGTCCCGATAGGACGGAAAAGGCTGGTATTAGCCATTCACTCAAGAGTCTAGGAAGAGCGGCTCACGGATCGGTCTCGTCGCCGCCAGATTCTCTCACAACCCGGTCACGGCTCCCCCAACGCGGACACGGCAAAGCCCAGCGGTTGCCCGCGCATAGGCTGATGACCTCTATATCGAGGTGAGAGGTGCCATTGGCGTCAAGGTGCGCGACGCTGCGACATTATGGCCCGCAATCACGCCCTTCCCTCGTACCGTGAGCCTATTGGGAAGTCTTGCCCGCCTGTTGTGAGCGAATTGTGACTGCTGTTGCACAGAATCAAGAGAGGTAGCAATGCCGCGGCCAGACCAATCCATGGTCCAACAGGCGTCAGCCAGCTGGCGGTAGGGTCGCGTGATGGCGAGATCGCCGGAATGCTCAACCTGGCATCACTCTTGGAGTATGTGCGGTTGGGAGCGCGCTCCTGAGGTCGCGACTTTCGAGCCTGTCGAGCATATCGAGCCGCCCAGCCGGAGAAGCCACCACCGACCCCTGGCAGGTCGGCGCGCGGACGGCTTGTGATCGCGCCATCAATCACTATGAAAGGACGACGTCCATGTCAACGGATGCAAACATCTCGGCCCAGGAGGAGAACGCGGAGGAATCCCAGAGCCGATTCCGTATTCTGGTGCCGCTGGACGGCTCCGAGCTGGCGGCGAAGGCGCTGCCCCTGGCCGAGGCTATTTGCCAGCAACTCCCAGCAGAGCTCCATCTCGTTTCGGTTCTCTCCTATCTCGTCCTGCCCTACGTTGGCTCCGAAACGTATATCTCGGGTGAGGTGTATCAGCAGCTTGAAGAGGAGCGGGAACGCGAAGCACGACGCTATCTTGGGCAAACCGCGCTCACACTGCGCGAGCACGGCATTACGGTGCGAACCCATCTCGGCCGGGGTGAGGCGGCGTCGCGAATTCTCGACCTGAGCAAGGACCTGCGGATGAGCCTGATCGTCATGACCACCCATGGGCGAACAGGGCTGGCGCGCTTCGCGCTTGGCAGTGTCGCGGATCGCGTGGTACGTGGTGGCGCGGCGCCGGTCCTGCTGCTGCGCTCGTTCTCTTCGGAGCCGCAAGAACGGGATGCCTCACCGGCAGATCTCTCGTATACGCTCATCCCGCTCGATGGCTCGCTCCAATCCGAGGCACCACTCTTCACCATCGTGCCAGTGCTTGCTGGCCCCGTCCTGCACACGATCACCCTGTTCCGTGTGAGCGACCCACGCGATGGCGCGGACGGCGAGAGGCTATGCGAGAACTATCTCACGGCCACGCGCCAGCGGCTCGTGGATTCCCTGCAGGGGCGCGAGTGCGCCATCAATACACTCGTGCTTGGTGGCAGGGATCCCGCCGCGCGCATCGTCTCGTGCGCCAGGGAGGGAACCTATAACCTGGTGCTCATGGCAACCCATGGCGAGGCGGGCATTGGCCGGTGGACGCTCGGCGGGGTCGCCGACCGCGTGCTTCGCGATGGGGATACACCGCTCTTGCTGGTGCATCCGTCGCGCGAATCAGGCGAGAAATCACAGCCAAGTCACACTTGAGCTGCACGTCCGCTTTAGGCCTTGCATTTCGATTTTCGACCGTGTATGCTCTTGTCATCAGAACGAGCCGGCGCGGGTAGCGTCGCTTACGTAAAGCCCTTCAACCCTGAGTTCGTTCCTCAAGGAGAAGGTGGTAAGTAGCTCTCGACGTGTACATGCCAAGAGAGCATACCAAGACCCGCGATGTGAGAAGCAGCTCAATCACACATCGCAAGGCAAGACGCCCACGCGATGCCAGGGCAATTATGCCAGGCACTGAGTGGGCGTTCCGTTTTCCCAGAAATATCCGCTGTCCTCGCCGGGATGGCCCGCCATCCGCTTGCCATCCGCCTGCCTTCCGCCAACTACGACCTATACCCGATTCAGCCCGCGGCACCTACAGCAGCGACCTCAGCGGTCGGCTCAGAGATCGGCTCAGCAACAAGCTGTGTAAGCCCGTACCCGCTCTCAACCAGTTCACGCAGGCGCGAGACGAAGCGCGCGGCTGGAGCGCCATCTACCACGTCATGGTCCACGCTTACCGTGAGACACAGCAGCTCTCGCTGGACAACGTGCCCATCGATCGCGCGCGGCTTCTCGTCGATTCCACCGACGGTCACGACCAGAGTATTCCCAGTGATTGGTATGCCCCAGCCACCGCCTTTGGCAAACATGCCTACCGCCGCAACGGCGACGGTGCCCCCGAAGATCTTCCAGAGATCTGGGTTGCGTGCCGCCATCCAGATACCGAAACGGCGCACAAAGCGGGGTAGCAGCGCATAGATGCGGAAGCGCGTATGCTCAAGCCTGGTAAGGAGTTTCGCCTGCGCCTGCCGAATCTCAGAGTGAATGGCGAGCGTGCTCTTGGTGTTGGCGGCACGTACGATGTGATAGACCACCTGTGTTCGCCCGCCAACCGCTCGCTCGATGAGAACGTTCACGTCTACATCATCGAAGACAACGAGATGCCGCCGCCCCTTGCGATACCCCTGTACGGACTTCTGCTCATCGACCGCCCGCGCTACACAGCCAACGATAAATGCCGTAAACGAGAGCGACGCGCCCGTTGCCTGCTGATAGTGCTCCAAGAGTGATCGAGGCAGCGTGATATCGACTTCGAACATGCCGTGAATCAGGTGCTTCCGTTGGGCAATGGCGAGATCCTGTGCCGCGCGCCGCGCCCGTGAGAACGGCAACATGGTGCGCCGGCTTCGCTGAGTGCGATATCGGGAAATCATCGTCGTGCTCCTTGCTCTACATCGCGCTACAACCGCTAGTTCTGTCTAGCATGCGAGAATCATGCGCGCATCACACCCGGGCGGATTCCCCTCACAAGTGACTCACACCCGCATCGGAGATGAATCCGCTGAAAGCGAGATGTGACAGGTCTGTGTGTGCTCGCCGGGAGTCTGTGACCACAAAGAGACGGGCGCAACGGCACTATGCACTTGTGGGCATAACAGCGCTCCTGGCTGGCGGGTGAGTACGGTGGAGAGGCCAGTAGGCCGGGTAGACACTGAGCGCGAGAGGGCGAGGCGACCCATGGAATCGCCGAATATCGAGACATTTCCTCAGGCATCCACGGCACGCGAGCGCGAGCCGCTGGCTCCTGCCAGTTCGCCCACTGCGGCGAATGCGCCTGCCGCCAGCACTGGTCTGAGTCAGGCTGACGCGGAGCAACGGTTGCGTGAGGTCGGCTTCAACGAGATCCCCGAAGAATCCATCTCTACCGTGCGGCGATTGCTGCAGAACTTCTGGGGGCCGATTCCGTGGATGATCGAGGTCGCCGCACTGATGGCGCTGGTGCTGATGGCGTGGGGGACATTCGCCATCATCCTGGGCAACCTCGTCCTTAATGCCATCGTGGCGTTCTGGGAAGAGCAGCGGGCCAGCCGGGCGATAACCGCCCTGCGGCAGCGACTGACTCCGCAGGCGCGCGTCTGCCGCGACGGCGTATGGCGCCTCATCGCCGCGCGCGAGCTCGTACCTGGCGACCGCATCCAGATGCGCCTGGGAGACATTGTCCCGGCGGACGCGCAATTGCTGCCCGGGGCGCTGATCGAGGTAGATCGCGCCTCGCTCACCGGGGAATCGCTGCCCGTCGAATCCACTGGTGGCGACATCATCTACGCGGGAACCATGATCCGGCGCGGCGAGTCCGATGCTATCGTTGTGGCGACGGGGCAGGGCGTTCACTTCGCCACCACCATCCGGCTGGTGCAGAAGGCAGTACCTGTCGGGCATCTCCAGCGCATCATCGTGCGTATCGGCCGCTATCTGCTGCTCATCGCGCTCGCGCTTGACCTGCTCATTCTGACGGTAGCGGCCCTGCGGCATGGAGACATGGCGGCGACGCTCGAATACGCGCTGCTGCTGGCCGTCGCCGCGGTCCCGGTCTCGATGCCGACCGTCTTCTCGGTAACAATGGCGGTTGGCGCGCAACGGCTGGCGCGCTCCGGCGTGCTCGTCAGCCGCCTCTCCGCCGTCGAAGAGCTGGCCGCGATGGACAGGCTGTGCGTGGACAAGACCGGCACGCTCACCCAGAACGCCCTGACCGCCGGAGCGCCTTTCAGCATGCCTGGCGTGTCCGCCGCCCAGGTGCTGCTGGATGCCGCGCTGGCCTCGCGCGATGATGGGCAGGATGCCATTGATCACGCCGTCCTCACGGCGCTTATGGGCCTTCCAGAACGGGCCGTTCGCTCCAGCTATGAGGTGCTGGACTTCACGCCGTTCGACCCAGCCCGCAAGCGCACCGAAGCGGCGGTCCACGCGCCGGGCGGAGAGACGTTCCAGGTGGCCAAGGGCGCCGCGCAGGTCATCATGGATCTTGCACACACCGCACCGGAAGATCGCCAGCTTGCCCGGCAGGCGATAGACACATTCGCCGGGCGCGGCTACCGCTCATTGGCCGTTGCGCGCAAAGAGGCAGGTGGCCAATGGCACCTGGAAGGCATCATTCCCCTGTATGACCCGCTCCGGCCAGATGCGCGTGAGATGGTCAATGCCGCGCGAGCGCTCGGCGCGGAGGTCAAACTGCTCACGGGAGATCAGCATGCCATCGGCGTCGAGATCACACGGGCGGTTGGCGTCGAGGGCGAAATCTTCGATGCGACACGGCTTGGCGACGCGAATGAGCCGCCTGACCAGCGACAACGGCAGGACGTGGAGCAAGCCGCCGCATTCACACAGGTGCTCCCCGAACACAAATACCGCATCATCGAGGTGCTGCAACAGCATGGGCATATCGTCGGCATGACCGGTGATGGCATCAACGATACGCCAGCGCTTCGTAAGGCCGATGTTGGCATCGCCGTGCGTGGGGCAGCCGAGGCCGCCCGCGCCGCCAGCGATCTCGTCCTGGTGCGCATGGGTCTCATGCCGCTGGTCGAAGCCATCCAGGAGGGCAGGCGCATCTTCCAGCGCATGCGCACCTACGTCATCTATCGGGTCACGGAAACCATGCGCCGTCTGCTCGCGCTGACGATAGCCATCATACTCTTCAACTTCTTCCCGGTCACGCCGATCATGTTGGCGCTGCTGGCGACATTCAACGCCGTCGTGCTGATTGCCCTCGCCTACGATGAGACGCGTCCCTCGGCGCGCCCGGAGGTCTGGCGCATGGGCCAGGTGATGGCCGTCGCGGCAGCGCTGAGTGTCGTGAGCCTGGGCGAGTTCTTCGGCCTCTTCGCGTTGGGCAGCACTGTCATCGGGCTGCCGCACGAGCAACTGCAAACGGTCATGTATGTCGCGCTGACCGCCGCTGGCTACTTCACGCTGCTGGTTGCCCGCACCCGCGGCCCGTTCTGGTCGATACCTCCCGCGCCAGCCCTGCTCATCTCCATCGTGGCAACGCTTGCCCTCTCGCTGGCTGTCGCCTGCTTCGGCTGGCTCATGGCGCCGGTCTCGTGGGTATGGGCGTTGCTGACCCTGGGCTACAATGCCGTCTGGTTTGTCATCAGCGACCTGATCAAGCTAGCCGTCTACCATTTCGTGCCCGCCCGATCGGAGCGCAACGCCCGATAGACCGGGGCCATTACTCCACGGCAGAGCCGATACGACGATGCTGCCAGCCATGAGCCACTACAGACGGCAGCACGGAGCCGCGTAGAAAGCAACCCGGCACGCCAGAGATCGCTATGAAGGGGTATGAAACACGGCCATTTCGGGACGTGCCAATCGCTCGATGGACTTTCGAGTGCGATAGAAGCGCGCCACTCCTGGCAACACGTTGTGTGATGCTAGGAAGCGTACCCCACCAATGCTGCGGACTCGACGGGCTTCCTGGCAGCGACGTTTGAGGTGAGGCGCTCAGAGGCGACTTCAACCGCAGTGAGCAGCGCGCCAATCGAGCAGTCCAGCGGAAGGTGTGTCGCTCTGTCTGCCGCGAGAAGGGCGCGCAGGCCAGTCGAAAGCTCGCTGAGCGGCTGCTGTGTCAGCAGGATGTAAGTATGCCGTATATCTTCAGACTCTCCCCACATCTGCGACGAACTGAGCGCGACATCGAGCATTCCGCGCCCGCCAGAACCAGCCTCGGCCAGCAGGGCAACGATACGGCGCTCGCTCAGGCAAAGAGCCGCGCGTGCCAATCCAGTATCCGAAGTGGTCACAACGTGATGGCCAGCCGCTGTGAGCAGATCAGCGAGCATGCGCTGATACTGGCCATGTGTCGTCGCGATAAGAACGTGTGCCATGTGGATTCCTGACCCTTTTGAACATGTTCCTAACTTGCCGAACAGTACCCGCTTGTCTTCCGAATTCGCTTAAGATGTGCTGGGAAGTGCTGGGATGCACATGACGTCTTGGCCTGTCTGCCTGGGGATAGGCATTATTGCCAGGGAGCTTGCTACAATTCCTCGCTAAGCAATCCGCATTCCACCTGCCAGCGCGCGAAAGCGAGCCGCCGCTCATCGAGAGCGAACTCGACACATTTTGGATGCCCGCGATATTTCGCGCGAACCGCCGTCAATCGGGCGACTTCTTCCGCTGTCAGTTTCCCTCGCTCACTCGGCTCAGGTTGAGCAGCGGAGCGGTGTGCGGTATATTCCCACGGATACACGATCTTTCTCCTTTGCGTCTTTCCGAAAAGAAGGTTCTCCGCTGCTGCACTGCTGCGTCATGTTAACAGCCACTGCTTGTATCGCCGCGGTATGGCATATACACGAGCCATACCTTTGGCAGCCAAGATACATGCCATGTATCACATACTGATCACAGCGCAATTCGCGAACCTCACATAGCACTCACAAGCTTCCGGCGTACACGCATCGTGTCGAGTCGATCCGTACGCGCGTGATATGCCGTGTCTGTGTTGGGTCATATGCACACAGCGTGCCGTGGCGGAGAAATTCGCGCCAGCCCAGCCAGTATGGCGTCTTGGATACGAGAAGAGCATGGAGATGCTCAAGCGCTGTGCCGGGTATGTATGGCCGGGCGGCTCCTCTGGAGAACGGTTCAGGAGAACGGTTCAGGAGAACGGTTCAGGCGAATAAGCGACACAGGATGAAGCCTTGACGTGCTAACGCGTGTGCAGGACAAGCCGCGTCGTCGTTCAAGAGTGCCAGCCGGAGCGTGATGGTGTTTTACCTTTTCCTGGGGTCATCGCTCCGCAGGACAACAGCTCAAGCTCATTTGACATGAGTTGCCTGTGTAACGGATTGCGCAGAGATGTGACGATGGTACATATGGTGCGCCGCCGTTTTCGGCATCCTTATTGCGGCAGAGTCAACATATGCGGCGAGACGCCTGGCGACATCGAACGAGAGGAAAGGAGCGTCGCTATGGACACGTCTGAGACCATGAATGGCATGCAATCCGCACTCAGGCACCTAGCCGATAACTGGTGGCTGCTCCTGGTGCAGGGCGTAGTGAGTATCATCTTCGGCATTCTGGCACTTATCTGGCCCGGCGAAACGCTCGCTGTGCTGGTTGTGCTGTTCGGCTGGTTCGTGTTGTTCAACGGCGCTATCGCCATCGTATCCGCAATTGCCGCCGCCACGAACCATCAGCAATGGGGATGGCGCTTCGCCGTCGGCATCCTGGGGGTGCTCGCGGGATTGATCATCCTCCGCTGGCCAGGCATTACCGCTGTGACCTTGTTGCTCTTCGTAGGCTTCTGGGCCATCGTCGTTGGCCTGACACAGATCATCGGCGCGATTGCCCACCATGATGAGGTTCCCTCCCCCTGGCTTCTGGCGCTGGAAGGCGCCGTCGCGATCCTCTTTGGCATCGCGATGATCGTCTGGCCTGCCGCGGGACTGCTCACGCTGGCGCTGCTGATAGGCATCTTCGCCATCATATACGGCATCATCGCCTGCGTCATCGCGTTCCGGGTGCGCTCGCTCGGCCAGCATCTCCCGACACAGGGCGGCCAGCAGGCAGGGCCAACGCCAGCTTATTAATGGATGGCACAAGCCGGAGTCCGCTCCGGTGTTATGCGGTTGGCCACGCAGCCCCACACAGGACAGGGTTTCGTGGCCCGCCGCCGAACTACAGAGCTACATTCAGCGATCTTCAGGCCGCGCCGCGCAACTCGCTCCCAGGAGAGATACGCGGCTACTGTGGCAGCCGCCGCACTGCCATCCTCCACGTAGCCCACGGTGGATTGTCCAACAAGAGCGGGCGTGACGCCCCAGCTTGCTGAAGCGGAAGGTTGCCTCACCATGCAAGACCCTGCTGACGTATGTGCGGAAACGAGCGACCTGTTATACGAAGCGGTGCCTGAGTTCCGCGATGGTATCTGGCAGTTGCTCTCCTGCGAAGTCAGTGAGGAATTGGAGCGACGCGGGCGTCGTCTTGTCTTCTGCCGCGTGACCTATCGCGCCGAGCTCGGACAGCCTACCATGGCGCATCTGGTCGTCAAAGTATGCGGCCCGGGCCGGGGCCATGTGGCGGCAGAGGCACTGCAACAACTGTCGGAAGCTGGCTTCCGTCTACCCTCGGTGGACCTGGTGCCCCAGCTCTACGGGCATGAACCTCGCCGTGGGACGCTCGTCCAGAGCCAGGCACGAGGTATCACCTGGCGGGCCATCCTTGCCTCGGACCCCGCCATAGACCCCGCCGCGCTCCCAGCCGCCTCGGCGCGGGCCGCGGAGTGGCTTGCCCGGCTGCATCACACCAGCGCGAGCGTGGTATCGTACGGCAAGGAGGATTCTCTGATCTCGGAGCAGCGGATGTCTGAGGAGTTGCTCGCCGCATTCCCCCGGCGTCCAGCGCTCGCTGCCGCGCTCGACGCTTTCCGCGCAAACACGCCCAACGCGCCCAACCGCCGTGAACACATGGCGCTCTCTCATGGGGATTTCCATCCCGGTCAGGTCCTGCTCGACGGGCATCGCGTCACGGTTCTCGATTTCGATACCTTCGGACTGCGCGAGGCAGCCTTTGACGTGGGGTACTGCATCGCCCAACTCCTCGCAATGTCCTACTTCCAACTGAGGGATTTCGCGCCTGGTGCGATAGCTGCCCGCGCCTTCTGGGCGGCGTATCCGCAGGGCGCCGGGATGCCGTGGTCGCGCGTGCGCTTCCATGTCGCTCGCGGCTTCATTCAGATTCTGCACTATGCCCGCCGTGGACTCGCTGGCAGGCGCCCTGAGATGCTCACACTCTGGCCGAGCCTGATCACGCAATGTCTGGCCAGCGATGGGCCAGATATCCTCCCCCGCATCGCGCGCTCGTTGTGACGATAGGTCGCTACGTCACGATCACTCTCGTCGCTAACGCGACCTTCCAAAGCGCGGGTTGATCTGATCACGAGAACCTATCAGACGAGGCCATGAGTCCAGCGCGGAGCATCAAAGGGGGGATTTTGCTGGATGGCGAGGCATGAACCCCACCCCGCCGTGCGGGCGGCCGCTGCTCTGCGCCTGGAACGGCGCTTCTCGCCGCACGTCCTGTGGCTCGCGCAGCAGCCCTCAATGGGAGAGGGAGGCGAAGACCTGAGGCGGGGGTGGGGTCCCGCCCAGCCGTGCCAGGCGCCTGCTCTCTAGTGGAACTTGTCTTCTTTCACCATCCGCTCAAGCTCAGCCCGTAGCTTCGTCACATGCCGCTCGTCGTCCTGCTTGAGTTCGGCAACCAGCTGCTGGCATTCCGCATCGCCGGATTCCTGGCAGTCCTTGAGGTACGCGTCATAAGCAGCAACGGCTTGGAGTTTGTTCTGAAGCACGGTCAGAATGTCGTAACTGAGATTCGTCATCGCTGGCATAGTGCTCTCCTTGTTGCTGTAGATACGCCTTCACGCTTCCCCGAACGCCGATGGCCGCGCCGCAGCGATGCATCGCGATCGCGCTACGTGGTGGCATCCTTGCCTCAAGCGCTCATCGTTCTTCCAGCCATCAGCGTTCATGGTTGCCCGCTGGCCCAACTTCCATATTCCCGGCTAGAACTCAATCGTGAGCCGGTCGTCCACCTCCACGATACCCGGAGCAGACTGCGCCGACGCCTCCGCCGCCCGCTTCTCAGCGTAGGAGCGCACATGCCCCCTCAAGATCGCCGTGTGCCCAACCACCTCAACCGAAATGCGGTCGGCATCTGTTTCCGCGTTTCGCACCAGTGCCCGCTCGATACGCTCCTTCACATCGGCTGGCGCTGGTCCCAACTGGCGCACGGCAAGCCCGTTGGTCACGCCACGTACGCCTGCCAGGTGACGTATTGCCCGCTCGGCGGCATCGCGCTGGAAGTAGAGATCCACATATCCTGAGAGGGTCACCCAGCCATTCGACACACTCACGTCAACATCTTGTATGGGGATCTCGGCATCCCGGGTCAGCGTATCAACCACTGACCGCGCGAGCTCGGTATCCGAGCGCTCCGCCGCGCTGTGCAGATGCACCTCCAGATCATTGGCGACCGCTTTCACCCCCAGTACACGCAACGCTGCCTCCTGGGCTGCCCAGCGTCGAGAGTAGCTATCGACCCATCCAGTCAGCGTCACGATACCATCCTTGACGGAGACATTCACGTCACTTGGCCGAACACGGGCATCCCACTCCAACTCGTCGCGAACATCCTGCAGGATCTGCGCATCGCTCCTGGTAATTGTTGAGCTCGTTGCCATATGCCGCTCCTTCGTTTCGTCGCGCCCGTGGTCCGGCTGATTGGGACAAGCGAACCCGACGGCTCCTGTCACATGCATCACGTCTCATCACGTCTATGAACAGTGGGTGCGGAGAGGGTACACATCCTTGAGCAGTCTTGTCTCCTGGCCTCCGAGAGTGGCCTGGCTCTGTTTGGCTATCCTGCCAGTTTCATTACCATGTATGCCACGGACCACGCATGCATGGGCTCCGGTCTGGGCCACCGTGAACGACGATGCTCTCTCCGCTCCCACACGCACGCCTCACCCTACCCCATGTGGCTCACAGGCCCCACACAAAGGGAGGTGGCAATCTCACAATCCACGCCCAGATTCGGGGAAGATCACATCCTACGTTGTCGCTGGCGTTGTTGCCCGTCTACGCTCGCTTGTTTCAGAACATGCCAGGTTAACCGCCATCGAGACCAGGAACCGCGCTCCCCTCCGGCACTAGCGCTACCGGAAGCGTCACATGGAAGGTCGTTCCTTCGCCTTCCTTCGACTCGAACCAGATCCGTCCGCCATGTTGCTCAACCAAGCCCCGCGAGATATAGAGCCCCAGGCCAGTACCACTTATCCCTGCCTGTCGCGCATTATCCGCGCGCATGAAGCGGCCAAACAGGAGTCCATGCTGGTGCTCTGGAATGCCCATTCCGTGGTCACTCACCCGAATCTCCACATATCCGGCATCGTGGCCGGAGCCTCCAGCATGCAACGCGAGCGAGACGTCGATTGACCCGCCATCCGGGCTGTATTTGATGGCATTGGTGATGAGATTGGTGAGCACCTGCTCGATGCGCGTGGCATCCACTGTGACGACTATCCCGGCAGGCGCACTGCGCGACGCTTTGCCGCGTGTTGCTCCCCGCTCGCCCACAACAGTCGTGTCAATGGACACCTGGTGGCGGGCTGTCGTGGACTGCGCGCGTGCCACCACTCGCCTGGCCAGCGCCACGAGATTCGTCGGGAGGGGATGCAGCAAGAGCTGCCCAGCCTGCAGCCGGGTGACATCCAGCAACTCATCCGTGAGAACGGTGAGCCGGTCCGTGGCGATGTCGATCTCCTGGAGCGTATCCTGCTGCCAGTCGGCAAGCTGGGGTCCGTGCCCATTCCTGCTCTGGAGCAACAACGTGCCGATGGCGCCTTTGAGTGCGGCCACTGGAGCGCGCAATTCGTGGGCGGCTAGCCCGATGAACTCATCTTTGACATACTCCGCTTCCTTGAGGACACGCACATCCTGATAGATGACCAGCGCCAGCGGCTCACCAGCAATGCGCTTGGTAAAGTCTCTGTCATGGCGCGATCCCGATCCGCTGGCGTCATCAGACGATGCCCTGCCCATCTCCAGGCTCTGCCAGTAGGAAAAAGCGAGTGGAACCACATTGACCAGAATCGGGAGCGCATCGCCCTGCGGACGATAGATGACCTCCTGGAATTGCAGGGTCGTATCGCCCTGCCGCAGGGCGCGAATTGTCGCCCACGAATCGGGCGCGAGCTGGCGTCCCTGAGCATCCGCCAGGATGATATGGTGCTGCTCCATGAACTCCTGCATGGTCTGTTCCGGCTGCCACACGGCTCGCCACATACCGGCCGCCGCGCGATTGGCCAGGACCAGGCGAGCATCGTGGCCATGCACCACATAAATGCCATTGGGCAGGGCATCAACCAACTGCTGCAAGAAACTCAACTGCACGAGTGTGCTGGCCTGCGCGCTTGCTTCCGCCTCTTCAAGCCGCCGCCGCTCAGTGATATCGCGGTTGATCTCCAGAATCGCGCTGGGATGACCATCGGCATCACGCACCAGCACCTGCCGGCTCTCGACGATCAGCACTTGCCCATCGGGCCTGGTATGCACCAATTCCCCCTCCCAGGCTCCTTCACGATCAAGCTGGGCCTGGATTGCCGCGCGGCTGCCCGGAAAACGCGTCTTGAAGAGGGCATGCGTCACGCGGCCAACCGCTTCCTGTGCCGTCCAGCCATAGAGCTCTTCCGCGCCCTCGTTCCAGACCAGAATACGACTGGCGGGATCGCGCACGATGATCGCATCACGCGCCAGATTGATAAGATCGGTCTGTAGGCGGAGACGAGCAACCATATCCGCCCGCTCGCGCTCCCACTGGCGTTGCGCGCTGACATCGCGAATGGCAGCCATAGCATAGAGCTGGCGCTTGATGAGGCAGGGCCGCAGGCTGATATCAACGGGGAATTCGCTGC
>DASUWS010000008.1:0-2928 GCA_036378295.1 Ktedonobacterales bacterium | reverse complement strand
ATTCAGGCTAGGCTGGCGCAGAGAGCGCAAGAAGCAGGTGGTGAGGGTGAACACCAGAACGTAGCCAACACTGACACGCTTGACGGTCTGCTCGTACTCATTGACGGGTATCGGCGGCTGGGCATCGAAATGTGCCGGCTGTGGTGCGTTTGTCATGGTTATTCCTTATCTCTAGTAGTCAAGGTGAGTTCTGAACACCCAGGCTCATCTTTGCCGCGGCAACAGGCAAAGCCGCTGAATCATAACTGCTGAAAATAGTACACCGTACTGCGCGGCCCAGCCATTCCGCCCCACAGGACCGTACATGATGAAAGCCGGGTGCAGGCGCGTCGAACGCATCTGCTCCCCGGCTTGTGTGACATGCGGATCAAACGAGCCAAACGCGATCAGTGGCACTACACCACGAACGAACGATGGCCGCCGTAATGACGCTGAATCGGTGGCGGCTGTCCCTCACCGTCGCTGGCATCTTCAGGGAAGAGCGTGAGATGGACTACTGCCCCGTCATAGACGAGTCCCGCGCCCGAGACACGTTCTCCCACCAGCCGGGCGTCCACACCCAGGCCTGGCGATGGATGCACCTGGATATCGGCGGCGAGCGCCTCCGTCAGGAGCCTTACCTCATCAGTGGTAGCTGCCTTGTCGCTCTGGCCCTCGGTATCTTCCGCAGCTTTCGTGTCGCCAGGTGCGCCCATATCGCTCATATCGCTCATATCCATCGCCTCGACGGCATAACTGCGCGCCAGCTTCTCCCAGTAGGCGTCGGCGAGCGTCTCGTCGGCGAAGACCTCCGCGCCGAGGACATCCTTCCCAACCAGCGCGAGGAATCCGAGCGCGCCCTCTGGCCGCTTCAGTGCCTCCATTGCCTCTTTTAGCCTGCTGGCCCGCTCCGGTGTCTTATAGAGCGTATCCATCGCGCTCGATGCCGAGAATGATCCCGTTGTCGCCATCCGCTCCGCCACCTCGTTCCAGACGGCGCTCTGATCGGAGCGATACCCGCCACCCGAGGAGAGCGACGCCGTGACCGATTTGGCGTGCATCCGCCGCAATTTCGCGTAGGCTGCCTCATCCGAGGTGAATGCGCGGGCCGAGCGCGCTCGTCTGGGCGTGGGGCTGCCGGGACCCTGCGCGATATTTTCGGCTATGCCGTCCGCTCCATCCATCGCTACCGGCGCGTCAAACGCATCAAAGCTCGTGAAGTCGGCGCGTGTCGCATGCCAGCGTCCCGCCTCCACACACGTCACCGGAATCGTCTGGGTTACGTGCGCCGCGACCAGAATGGTCGTATTCAGCACGCGATTCTGCAGGCCACCGATCACCTGCTCGCCACCGACCAGCACTACGGGTGTCTCTGCTGTGCTGGTCGCGATCAATTCTGGGACCGTCGCCTGTGCCTGCTCGGTCACCGTCACCAGTCCGCGCCGCAGCGCCTCTTCCAAAGGGAGATAGCCCGTCCGGCGTTTCACCTGTTCCGACGTGGGCAGCAGCGGGATGAGCGTCAGGCCACCCGCCCGGAGCGGCTCACCCGCATACACCCCCTCCACCAGATCGCGTACCGCTGTCGCGACCGCACTCCGCTCGTTCTTCGCATTCGCATGGGAAAGATCTTCTGGCATGTCCTGCCAACCCTTCTCCCGGCACCTGTTTCGCCGGGGCGCGCATGCCACCGCCCGTCACCCACTCGCACGTAGCCAGCACAGAGCACATGCGCGGCTGGCCCAACATCACCAGACGGCTGCGGTACAAACGAACTACGTTCTTGTATGATGCGAGTTGCAACAGCATTGAGCTTCTGGTCATGGTATCCTGAGAGCCGCGTAACTGGCGGCCGATGGCCGCGACCCAACCTGTGCCATAATGTCAGGACGAGAGAGGACGTACACGAATGGATGATTCTTCGCCCATCCCATCTCAGGTTCCGCCGATACGTCCCGTTCTGGCGAGCGCCGATTGCTTCGGCGAGGTTCGCGGACTCGGCGTGAGCACCATCCAGTTCAAGGTGTGCGGGCAGGGCAGCGATGGTCTCTTTGTGCTGGAGAATACCTTCCACGCGAAGGGGGGTCCGGCGCGCCACCTCCACCACGATCAGGACGAGTGGTTCTACGCGCTCGAAGGCGAGTTCCTCATGGAGGTCGGGCAGGAACGGCTCATCCTTCATCCTGGCGATTCGTTGCTGGCGCCGCGCGAGGTGCCGCACGTCTGGGCGCATGTCGGCGACGCCCGTGGCAGGATTCTCGTCGCGTTCATGCCCGCTGGCAAGATGGAAGCCTTCTTTCGCGAGGTGACAAAGGCGAACGCGATGCCGCCCCAGGACCCGGCACTGTGGCGCGCCCACGGCATGGAACTTCTTGGGCCGCCGCTGCCCATCGAGTGAAGGTTGGGCCGGAGGAATAGCTTGTCGGTCTCGCGGGGTCGATGCATGCCTGGGGACGTGACCAAGATGTGAAGGAACAATTCGCTACTGTGGCCATTCTGTGATATCTCCGCGATATACCCCCCTGTAGGCACCTGCGCCAGTGGCGCGATGACATCTTTGGATCATACTGAGAGTGGTTGACGAGCGGTTCGCGCAGGGCCACTCCTGCCCCTGCCGTAAGATCGCTCCGGCGTCCGCATCGGCTTGCCACCTTCGCAGTGCAGAGTGTGCTTCAGGGAGTCCCGTGGAGCAACAGCAATGGACGAAGCTCTTGCCATTGAGCGCATTACCGAGAACGAGAATCTCACCGATGGCCTGAATGACGAAGATGCGCGCTGGCTGCTCCAATGGGGAACTGGCCACGCGGGCGAGCTGATCGCAGGGGCCACGGATGATGAGGCGGCTGGTCAGAAGATCAACCAGTTGATGGCGGTTATGCGCTCGCTCAACGCCATCGCCGCTGATCGCACGGTCAAGGACTCTGCCAGCCTGGCCGCTGATATTCGCACGCT
>DASUWS010000007.1:0-14993 GCA_036378295.1 Ktedonobacterales bacterium | reverse complement strand
CAGTGCAGTCGTGGCAGCATCACCATAATTGATCGGTCGGCGTTGGCGGCGGCAGCTTGCGAGTGTTACCAGATCACTCGAGACGAGTACGTCCAGCTCTACTCCTGAGTTCCTTGCGACGAACCTTGTGGTTAGAGTGGGCAGCAGGATGAATAACCCCGCGGTGCTGGCAGGCTAGTGGGGGCGCCACCGGAAAACACCTCAGCCTGCCTCGTTCTGCCTCGGCGCCTGCCTCTTGCTGGCACTCCGCCGTTCGGGTATGCTATCGCTGTTTCTGGTTCAGACCCCTACGGCGGTCTGAGAGCACCCGGGGAAGCGGTTCACCACGACGGCGGACTGCACAGGGAGGAAAACGAAAAACCCGGAGAAACTCCGGGTTTTTGCGTGGCGGAAGGGGTGGGATTCGAACCCACGGAGCCGGAGACCCGACTCAGCGGTTTAGCAAACCGCCGCACTAGACCTACTATGCGACCCTTCCGTAGGGTGCCAAAGGGGGGACTCGAACCCCCACGCGGGTGAACCGCACAACGCCCTGAACGTTGCGTGTCTACCAATTCCACCACTTTGGCATGGGCCACCGCGACACTAAGATCATGGGTGACACCGTTCATAGTACTCTACCACAGGCTGTGGTGTCAAGCGGAATTATCGCTCTCCACCCGCCACGTATTGTTCAGTCGAAGCGAACGATCAGCTCCTCGATGGGACGGTGTGGCCGCCGCTTTGGTGGCCGCGCTTCGTACCCGACCGGAATCAGCGCATGGGGAATGAGCGCGCTCTCAAGCCCTAGCGCGGCGCGTACCGTCTCTGGCGTGAAGAGAGGGGCGCACATCCAGCCGGTATCCAGACCCTGGGCGTAGGCTGCCAGCAACATATTCTGGATCGCCGCTCCCAGGCTCTGGATTGCCATGATCTCTTCCGCCTGCTGGCGTCCCGGGTCAGGATACTGGTCGAGATCGGCGAGATAGAGGCAGGCGAGAATTAGCGCGGGCGCCGTGCGGATGCGCTCGTGCGATTTCTCTAGCCTGATCTGGATGGTGGCGGAGTCCTGGCCATCCATTTCGAGCATTCGCTGCCAGTCCGCGCCCATGGCGTCGGCTAGCGCACGTTTCGGCTCGTCCCGTGTCAGCAAGACGAAACGCCACGGCTGTCGCCCATGCGGCGAGGGTGCCCACCGTGCCGCCTCGACCATCGCCTCCAGCGCGGAGCGTGGCACTGGCCGCTCCTGGAACGCGCGCACCGAACGTCGCCCGCGCACCAGCGGCAGAAAGCTCACCCCTCGCCCTGAAGGGGATGACACGCCTGCCGCGTCCGGTGCGGTACGCTGGAACGCTGGCCCCCAGGCGGTGATGCGGTCAGGCGTCAGGGTGATAAGCGGGCGATGTTCGAGGTCCATCGCCTGGTATTGTGGGTAGCGCTCCCGTAGCCGCGCCACCAGATCCGCATGACCCGGATCGTCTGGCGGCAGCAGGTCGGCCCTCCCCTGCGCCAGCAGATAGCCCAGCCGCGCCCAGTCATCGTCATAGCGGTCGATAATGAGCGCGGCCTCGTGCCGTGCCTCGATGTTGCGTACTCGCTTCAGGGCGTGGTCACCGACGCGCTTGGGCTTCTCGTCCAATGGCGTGGCGAAGCGTCGGCCATCCCAGATGTAGCAGACGGGCACGACGTGAGGATGGCCCGCGGCATCGCTGCTGGCCAGTCGGGCTACCCGCTGCTCCGCGACGAATGCCGCCTCGGCCTGGGTTAGTTGTGCGCGTGCCGCCATGATCTTCGCCTCCGTGGCTCATGCCTTCGCACTGGCAACAGGTGTTGGGATCTCCATCAATCCTGTTGGATTGTGCACATCGAGCACCATCCAGGCGGTCCGCGCGCCACAGAACGCCGCCAGGAGGTCCGCGAGCTCGGATGTCGCCTCCTCGACCCTCCCGGCGGACGCTGGCTCGATGGCCTCCACGTTCAGCAGCGCCCGTGTGGTTTCTGGCGAGATGGCGCTGCGCGCGTCCTGATACCAGTTCCAGCGGCGGCAAAGCACATGTATCGCGTCGGCGTAGACCACTTCGCCCGGGAGCGGCGGGTCCTCGGCACCGGATGGGTCGCCAAGGGGGATGAAGCTATCGCCGGGGCGAGCAAAACGGTAACCCACCGGGGAAACCAGTCTATCGAGGTCATCGGCGCCCAGCGGCATACGGTAGCGCAGCGAGATCACGTTGTAGACATCTACCAGCGTATTGACCCGCGGGAGTTCACCCCCCTGCCGCGCCTTTTTGACCAGCCGCTCGACTGAGCTGCGAAAGCTGGTCTTCTTGACGCCGAACTGCCGGTAGGTCTCTCGCCAGATGCCAAGCTCAGGGATGTCGCCGAGCGGAGTCTCTTCGCCGATCTCTCGCCGGATAGCCTGCTCCGCTTCGGCGATCTGGCGCTCCAGAGCGGCGGGCCGTTCCGGGATGATGCGCAGGTTGGTGGCGACCAGCATGCCGACGCGAAAGCCGGGAAAGCGCTCGGCGACTTCGCTGATGTCGAAGGCAATCATGCGGCGCGCTCCGGCCAGCGCAGACGAGGCAGCACATTGCGCCCGAATGCTTCGATGAATGCCTCTTGATTGCGCCCGACGTTGTGGATATAGATTTGGTCGAAGCCGAGATCAACGTAGTGTTGCAGGTGTGACGTGTGGGCATCCAGGTCTGGCGACATGAAGACGCGCCCCTCAAAGTTCTCTGGCCGGACAATCTGCGCCATCGCGGCGAAATCTTCGGTGTTGCGAATGTCGGCTTTCGGGAACGCCATGCCGCCATTAGGCCACTCCCGCACGGCCTGCGCGACGGCTTCCTCTCGGCTTCCGGCCCACGAAATATGGAGCTGGATGATACGCGGCATCTTCGCTGGGTCTTTTCCGGCTTCGCGCGCGCCCTTCTCGAAGCGCTCTAACAGTGTGCGAATCTTCTCGTCCGACGCGCCGACTGTGATGTAGCCGTCGGCGATGCGCCCGGTTCGCTCGCTGTTGAGCGGGCCGGAAGAGGCGATATAGATCGGCGGCGGGGTGGCCGGGAGAGTATAGAGCTTCGCGCTCTCCAGGCGGAAGTGTGTCCCCTGGAACTTGGTGACCTTCCCTGTGAACATTCTGCGAATGATCTCGACGCCTTCTTCCAGCCGTTGCAGTCGAGCGGGCGCCTCGGGCCAGTATTCGCCGGTAATGTGCTCGTTCAGCGCTTCGCCCGCGCCCAGCCCCAGGTAGAAGCGACCCGGAAACATCGCTTCCAGCGTGGCGGATGCCTGCGCCAGAATCGCGGGATGGTAGCGCGGCCCCGGCGCAGAGACTCCTGTGCCGAAGATGACCCGGCTGGTTTGCGCGCCCAGCGCCCCGAGCCACGACCAGACAAACGCCGCCTGTCCCTGTTGTGGCACCCAGGGATGGAAATGGTCGGAGGCCATGATGCCTCCAAAGCCGACATCCTCAGCCTGGCGCGACCAGCGCAGCAGGTCTGTGGGCGTGAACTGCTCGAACATCGCCGCATAGCCAACGACACCCATGGCAAATCCTCCAGCGGGCTGTGAGATCACGAATGACAGACAGACGACTTTTACTGTGCGAGTACTACTGCTAGCTATTTCTTGTCGCGTTGCTGGCGAGCAAGTATTGCCCGCAGCTCGCGCACCTGTGGCAGATTGGGCTGCAGCCGGTCGATCAGGTCGAGCTCGCGGGTGGCTTCGCGCGTGCGTTGCATGGCGGTGAGGCCCGTGGCCAGGCCGAGCCTGAACGAAATCGCCAGCGGCTCGATGCGTACCGCCTCCTCAAAGTGTGGCAGCGCTTCCGCGTCTTCTTTGCGCCCCAGCAGAAGCGAGCCGAGCGCGTAGTGGGCGGTGGCATCCTCCGGGTTGCGCCGAAGGGCTTCCTCATAGGAGAGGCGAGCGTCTTCGGATTGGCCCTGCAACTCGTAGATCGCGCCCATCCGTGTGAAGATACCCGGCAGTGTGGCGTCCAACTGCGCTGCCTGGCGTAGCTCGGCGAGCGACTCGCGGATGAGTGGCTCCTGCTGCTCCTCGGTGAGTTTCTCCTGCTCCTCCAGCCCTTCGCCTGAGACCCGCGCCATGAGCACCGAGGCAAGATCCGCATGCAGCGACGCCCGCGATGCATCCAGCTTCAGCGCCTCGCGCATGTTCCCTTCGGCCTCCCGCGCACGCCCACGCCGGGCCTGTAGCTCGGCCAACCCTTGCAAGTGCTCGGCGGTCCGGTCTTTCTCGACCACGACACTCATCGTGGCGATAGCGCGGTCCAGCCAGGCCGTTGCCGCCTCTTCCTCACCCTGGGCCGCGTATTGCTCGGCGACCAGATATTGCTCGGCGCCAAGCTCGAAACGCGTGCGCGCGTTATCGGCGAAGCGCCCCAGCATCCGCTCCAGCAAGGCAGCCGCGCGCTCGTGATTGTTCATGGTGCGGGCGTCTTCGATGGCGTTGCGGTAGACCGACTCGTCGAGCGGCAGCTTGAGGATGAGCGCGTCGTCATAGTGCAGCACCGCGGCCAGCGCGCCCGTCACGGACCGCACCGCCTCCATCGCGCGGGGATCGCGTGGATTCTCCGGGAGCGATTGCGCGGTTTGCTCGGCGCTGTCTCGATTCTCCTTGATGCGCTTCTGTAGCTCCTCTGGGGTGAGAGCCTGGCTCGCCGCGCCTTCATCACGTATCTTGCTGATCAGCCAGAGGCCAGAGGACGTGTCGCGGGCGACGGTATACGCGGTCCAGTACCAGTGGCGCCCGGTTTCCGGGCTGGTCAGGGTAGCGAGTGGCATCTCATCTATCTGGCCCGCCAGAGGTGTCTCGCGCAGAACGAGCGACCAGAATGCCTCCTGGTCTTTGCCTGTTCCGCCGGTCAGTCGGCCCGCCGTGCCCGGCACCCAGAGAGCGCTGGCGCGTTGCTGCTGCTCGCGGATGAGTGTGAGGCGGAGCCCGCCGGGATCGGCCTCCTTCGCCCACTGTCGCCGCAGCGAGATGTATTCCTCGCGGGTCGATTCGCGCCGCAGTGGGTTATCGTCGCTGAGCAGGTCCCATGCTAGCCCATAGTCGCCAAAACACCACGCGCCCAGCCAGTTGGCAAGCGATTCCTCGGCTTCCAGGTCGTTACGAATGAGCCGCCGGTCGCCTTCGCGGGCGAAACGCTCCTCTTCTTCCGCAATGGCTGCCTGCGCTTCGTCGTCGCCATCTGGCTCTGCCAATAGCCGCTCGCCAATCAGCGCGCGGTGCTCCTGGAAATCCTCATGCGGCTCGATACCGCGCCAGGCATTCACCTCCAGCGCCTCTTGCAGCAGGCGACGCGCCCCGGCCCATGTCAACGATACGGTGGGCACGCGCTGGCCATCCATCTGGAGCGAGTCGGCGATCTCGCGGCGGAACTGTCTGCGGCTCATCGGCTCGGAGGCACTGTAGCCGCTGACACCGCCGCGCCAGAAGTCGAGTGCGAGCGAATAGCCGCGCACGGTATCGGGGTCGATGCCTTCCTGCCAGGCGAGCACGAGCGCGACCTCACCGCTCTCGCGGGAGCGGGTGGCCAGCGCCTCCACCAGTTGCTTGCGCCAGCGGCCCAGCGGCGTGACCGGAGCAGTCACCGGGGGCAGTGGAGGTGTCAGCTCGTGGCCGTCGGTGGCTATGATTGCGGGTGGCCCGGGGGGAATCGTCAGCGACGATGGGAAGCCTGCCGAGCGCAACCGCAACCGGGAGCGACGGGCTTCGCGCGCAATCTCGCGCCGCGCGGCAAGTTCCCCGAGTGCCTGCGCGACATCGGCGGCGTCTCGCGCCTCTGGCCCGCGAACCGTCCCCAATTGCGCCGCATAGGCCAGCATGACTTCCAAATCCTGATCATCCAGCGGTTCGAGCGCGCCAGTAAGCTCATCACGTCCGCCGCTCTGCGCAGCGTGTAGCTCTTTCGCCAGCGCCGGTGTGCCCGCGGCGAGGGCGGCGAGGGCGCTTTGTTGCTCGTCGGTAAGCGGAGACAACTCGTGGCGGTCGCGTGTGCCTCCCGCCTGTTTTCGTGTCCGTTGCTGCGGGGACCGCCGATCTGATCGCGCCATGACGCCTGCTCCTCTCTGCCGCCATTCGATACAACCCACAGATTGTAGCACGGCATCACGAGGGCGTGAGGGTCTGGCTCCACAGCAATTTCACCGAATCTGCTGGGCTGGCGAGGTGCGTATGCTAGCGGGCAGCACTATGGAGTGGCGGCAGCTGGTTAGATGCCCTCCGCGGCGACGAAATCGAGGATGGTGCCCAGTGCCGCGCAGGCATCCGGCGCATTGGCGCTGGCGCAGGTGTCGTCGAGGATTGAGCGCGCCTGATGGCAGTATTGACGCAGCATTGCCCGCGTGCGCTCGCGTGCTCTGGTGCGCTCCAGCACGGCCAGCAGCGCGGCGATTTGCGGCTCGGCGGCGGGTCCCGGCTCGTCATAGATGGCTGTCAGGGTGCGGTGATCGTCTGGTGTGGCATGTTCCAGAGCGAAGATGACCGGCAAGCTCATCTTCTTCTGCCGCAGATCGCCTGCCTCGGTCTTGCCCAGCGCTACCGCCGACCAGATGCCGAGCATGTCATCGCGCACCTGGAATCCCATACCGAGCGCGCATCCGAAAGCGCCGAGCCGCTCACCGAGCATGGCGTCACTGGGAGCGCCGATCAGGCTTCCGGCATGGGCTGCGCAGTCCATCAGCGCCGCCGTCTTTCGCCCAATCATGTCGAGGTACATCGCTACGGTGACATCGTGCCTGCCCTCGAAGCTCATGTCGAGGTACTGCCCCTCGCACAGCGCGAGGCAAGTGCGGTCGAGTCTCGCCGCTATCGACAGAATTGTGTCCGCCGGGACGCCGCGCTCGCGCAGGTAGCTCAACTGCAAGTGTGCCATCGCGAAGATGCCGTCGCCTGTGTTGATCGCCTGCGGTATGCCCCAGAGCTTCCAGAGTGTCGGCTGGTGGTGGCGCTCTTCGTCGCCATCTTCGATATCGTCGTGAACCAGCGAGAAGTTGTGGACCAACTCCACCGCCAGCGCCACTGGAATCGCCCGGTGTACCGCTGCCTGTGGCTCGCGGGCGACCGTTCCCGCCGCAAGCTCACTCGCCAGCAGCACCAGCGTCGGGCGTAGCAGCTTTCCCGGATGCCATGTCTTCGCGCGCAGGTCGGGCGTGCGCCAGCCGTGATGATATTCTATCTGGCCGTAGAATGTGTCGAGCAGTTGTGTGGTAGAGGGAGCGGCGGGAGTGCTGGCGCGGGCATCTCTGATAGCCTGGAGCAGCGCATCGCCCAGCAATGACCGATAGCGCCCAAGGACGGTATCCAGAGTACCCGGGGGGGTTACCGCTTCGCCAGTGCTCACGTGGATTCTCCTTCTGTGCTTCTGTTCTGTCTGAGGCGCGTGGCCTAGTGCGGCAACAACTCGATATAGGCGAGCGCGCCCGCGACACCTATAGCGCAGACGCCGACAAGCCAGCCCATCGCGCCTGGCAGCCCGCCAACATGGCGGAACGGCGCGCAGAGGCGACAGTAGCGCCGTGTGACATGATAACGCTGCGAGCGCATGGCATCATGCACCAGCTCGACGCCCTCAATCAGCAGACGGGTGTGGTGCTCATCGCAAATGTAGCGGCCACAGCCATTACACGTATGCCGATCAATATAGTGTGCGAAGCTGGCGGAAGACCACTGCTTCGGCAGCGCGGGTGCGCCACAGATATAGCAGGTGAAGCGGAACGCCTCCTCGCGAAGCTGTGTGGCGCAGGGTTCGTGTTCCGCGCGCGGGAAGTGATCGAGGCAGAGGGTCCGGTGGCAAGCCGGACACCGAGACACTGATTGAATGCCGCATTCGCGACATGATGGGACGGCCACCGGAACATGAACAGCCATGCGCGATGCTCCCCTCGTTGCCAACGTCTGCCAAAGTCCGAGTATATCAGGAGTCCCTGCATCCGGTCAAACGTGAGATCAGTCCGCTATCCGCTCGCTACTCCCTGCCTGCCAGCCACGGTGGAGTATATCCCGCGGCGGCATAGATGCGCTCGATAGACTCTGCCTGCGCCAGGCTGTCGTCGAGCGAGACGAATGGCGGGATGCCGTGGCGGATGCTGTTGCTGAAGCCCTCGACCTCCAGGGTGTACTGGTCTATGCCGCTAAAGCGCCGTTCGAGTGTTTCCTCCCCGCTTTCGATACGCACCACCGTCTCGGCGCGGCCAGGTGTAAAAGGAGCCGGGAGCGTGATGCGCCCGTGCTCACCGACGATCTCGGCAAAGAAGGCGCGTGGAAGCAGGAAACTCGAATCAATCAGGGCCATCTGGTTCTCACCGAATGTCAGCACCGCGCCCATCGCCAACTCGACTTCGCTGCCGGGTGGCACGATGACTCGCGCGGCGATTTCGCGGGGCGCTCCGCCGAAGACAGCGCGGCAGAGATTGAGCGGATAGCAGCCGACATCCATCATCGACCCGCCGCCCAGCACGCCCTGGAGCCGGATATCGGCGGGGCGGTTCCGCAGGCTGAAGACAAACGCCGAGCGAACCAGGCGCGGCTCGCCAATGCGCCCGGCGGCCAGTTGTTCCAGTGTCCAGCGGATTTGTGGATGGAAGCGATACATGAATGCCTCCATCACCCAGCGGTTGGCCTGCTCGCTGGCCGCGCGGATACGCTCGACCTGTTCAGCGGTGATGCCCAGCGGTTTCTCACACAGCACATGCTTGCCCGCTTCCAGGGCGCGGATGGTCCATTCGGCATGCAAGCTGTTGGGCAATGGGATATAGACCGCCTCGACCGCTTCATCGGCCAGCAGCGCCTCGTAGCTATTCAGCGCCCGAGCACCCGGATAACCAGACGCTATCGCTTGCGCGCGGGCCAGATCGCGGCTGGCAATCGCTACCATCTGGGCGTTGCTCGCCTCGGCGATTGCCGGGATCACCGCCCGTACGCCGATCTTCGCGGCGCTCAACACCCCCCAGCGTACTGGATCGGCGGTCCTGGTGCTTTCGTCCATTGCTCCCTCCTGCTCGTGGGCTGACTGCTCCTGGTATCGTCCTGCCTTCTGTCCGTATAATTCCCAGAAATAGCATACTCCAGCCGAGCCAGCGCCGGCATGTTTGCCTGGCAGACAGCAGTAAGGTATCTGAGAGAGGATAGCGCCGTGCCTCGCATACAACCGCTCAATTCCGGAGATGTCGATCCTGAGATGCAGGAAATCTTTGCCCGCTATCAGCAGGAGCGTGGCAATACTCCAAACATGTTCCGCACGATGGCCTATCGGCCAGAGATTGCCGCGACTGCCGATGCGCATTTGCAGGCGATCTTCAATACTGGCACAGTCGGGAAACGGCTCAAAGAGATGCTGGCGGTGCGCGTTTCGCAGATCAACGACTGCGCGTATTGAAGGGCGTCACATACTGCTTTGGCAAAGCAGCAGGGCGTATCCGAAGAATTGCTTGATGCAATGTACAACATCGACCAGCATGCCGATATGTTCACTCCCGCCGAGCGCGCGGCCCTCACACTGGCCGAGCGCATGACGACCGACGCGCGTGGGGTGGATGAGGAAGTCTGGGCGGAGTTGCGCGATCATTTTGATGTGGGCGAGATCATCGAGTTGGCGGCTGTCATCGGCCTGTTCAACTACTTCAACCGCTTCAATGACGCGCTGCAAGTGCCGATCACCCCGCCCGGCACGCCATAGAGGTGCGGCCAGATCTCAGCGGGACCATCGTTACCCCTCGTACGTTCCAGCGTCAACGAGGCTGTGGCGCAAGGCAAAGGCGGTTGCTTCGCTGCGTCGCTCTACCCCGATCTTCCGGTAGAGGCCCGTGATGTGCCGCTCGACCGTCCGCTCGCTCAGCCACAGGACCCCGGCGATCTCCTTGTTGCTCAGACCTTGCGCGAGCAGCCCCAACACCTCGGCCTCCCGCCGTGACAACCGTGCGGGGGACGTCGGGAGGGGTACGCCAGTCTCTACCCTGGATGCGCCGCTGGCATCCAGGGTAGAACTTGCCACAGTGCTTTCGAGTGCCCGGGGTTGGCCCGCCGCAGTGGCGAAGGCAAATGCCTGTGCTGCTCTCTCTGAGAGCATGGCAAGCGGTATGGTTAGATCCTGGGCGATCGCCGCCAAAAACTCGTTTCTGAGGCGCAGCGCTGCTTCGGCGGCGACGCGGGCAGTCCGTTCGTCCGCCAGCCGGCGGGCCGTATGGATCGAGATCGCGGCCTGGCTGATGGCGACTCGCAAGAGGTGCAGCTCGCGCTCTGTTGGAAAGTCAGACCGGCGAGAACCAACGAGCACGAGACCTCCCTCCCCTGGGAGTGCTGGGGACATGCTTGTGACGTGGATAACGCTATTGCCAGATGGGGCTGCGACCGATATCGTCACGACTCCTCGCTCGCGGGCCGGGGCAGCAGTGATTACCGACTCCAACCCAATCGGCACGCGCGGGCCCTCCGGTCGCCAGCGCTCAAGTGCAGGTCCGCCAGCGGGATCGTCGAACCGCGCATAGCCGCTCTCCAGACGGAGCATGCTGAATAGCACTCCGAGTAATCCCGCCGCGATGTACTCTGGATCGTGGTCGACCCACATCGCTGGAAGTGCGAGAAGGGCGGCCAAATCGCGCAACCCGCGACGGGACGTTGCCAGGGAGCCGGCCCCATCCCGTAATGGCACGTCTGCCGCCAGCGGCGGGTTCATGTCAGACATCTGGTGCCCGCTAGTCACGCGCCCGCACCTCTTCCAAGAATTCCGTGGGCGGCACAAAGAAAGGGTTCATGTGGAGCACGCCGCCGATCAGTGCCATCGGGTGTGTCCGGAGGATGTCGATCACGAAGTCGGCACCGAACCTGGCAGTGTCGTAGACGCAGATCACGACGTGTGCATATTTGGACTGGACGAAGTTCGCCCGCGCCTCGAATTCGAGCAGGATGTCACTGACGCCGTGCTGCTCGACAGCCCATCCCATGTCTGCGACCATCCGAATCCGCGGCGATGTGGCGCTGCCCAGGAGTTCGTCGAGGAGGCCGAGCATCGCATCCTGATCAAAGCGCCCGCCGCGAAGGTATGTCTCCGGCCAGGTTCGCACATCACACTGTCGCTTCCGAAGCAGTGTGGACATGTCAAGGCCAAGGCGCCGCAGGTGACGCACGAGGTTTGCCCGTTCCGCAGGGTTGATGAGGTATAGCGCTTTCTCGCCTCGCGCCAGCCCCTCAGTCACGAAGGGGTCGAGGATCCGATGCTCCTCGTCTCGGCTATTGACAAACGCACAGATATGGCGGTACGGGTCCAGTAGCCCTCCCGCGAAGGCAGTGGGTGCGGGCGCTCTCTGGTCTATCCCGCTCATGCCTATTCCCCCCGAACGACCGGCAAGGCGAAGACGAGGAAGGGCGAGCGGTACATCGGCCGGGCGAACCCCGACCCCTTGCTGTCCTGCGCCTGAGTAGGCAGCACTGCGTGCATGCCGAGCGCCCTCGTACCTCTCCAGAGTACGTTCTGTGCCGATGACATGTCAATGAGCCGGACGCGCCGATACATCACATTGCCACATGATTCTTGGGGGAGTTCCACTGCTGGATGTGCTCCACCTAATGCGCGGAAGTGAGGGATTTCCCCCAACAGGTGGTCGAATCTCCTGGGTAAATTGAGGGGTCTCGCGGAAGAAAAGCGCCCTCCTCGTGTGTACGATTGATCTCATTGGGGGGAACGGCGGAGGCTATACAGCATTCCAAAAAGACCGCATGGCCGCGACCTACCGCGACGCAGTTAGCAAGGAGATTACCAAGGAGATTACTATGAGCACGACCCCCCGCGGCACAGCCCTCGATACCGCTACGCCTGCAATCCGTCCTTTTAGCGTCAATGTGCCGGACGAAGCGCTCGCCGATCTACGCCGCCGCCTCGCGGCCACCCGCTGGCCCGACAAGGAGACCGTTGCTGACGCGTCGCAGGGCGCCCAGTTAGCGAAGATGCAAGATCTCATACGCTACTGGGGCACGGACTATGACTGGCGCACGGTCGAGGCCAAGCTGAACGCGCTGCCGCAATTCGTGACGGAGATCGATGGGCTCGACATCCACTTCATCCATGTCAAGTCGTCTCATGAGAACGCATTGCCACTGCTCATCACGCACGGCTGGCCTGGCTCGGCCATCGAACTGCTGAAGGTGATCGAGCCGCTCACGGATCCCACAGCGCACGGCGGCAACGTGGAGGACGCGTTCCACCTCGTCATCCCATCACTGCCCGGCTACGGCTTCTCCCGCAGGCCGGAGACGACCGGCTGGGATCCCGAACACATAGCGCGCGCCTGGGACACGCTCATGAAGCGCCTCAGCTACGAGCGTTACGTCGCTCAAGGCGGCGACTGGGGGGCGGTCATTACCGAAGCAATGGGCCGACATGCACCCTCTGGGCTGGCCGGCATCCACGTCAACTTGCCGGCGACGGTGCCGCCTGAGGTGGAGGCAGCGCTTGGCGGCAGCGGCCCCGTGCCACAGATGTCGGAGCAGGAACGCGCCGTGTTCGAGGCGCTGAGCGCCTACCGCAAGAGCGGGTACACGGGCTATTTCGTGGCGTTGACCGCGCGGCCGCAGGCCGTCGGCTACGGCCTGACCGACTCTCCGGCCGGGCTGGCGGCGTTCTTCCTCTGGCATCCAGGGTTCGCAGACTGGTCGTACGGCACCGATCCCGCAGACCCCAAGACGAGAGACGAGGTGCTGGACGACTTCACGCTGTACTGGCTGACGAATACCGCGGCCTCGTCGGGACGGTTGTACTGGGAGAACCGCGGGACGAGCCCGACGAGCGCGACAGGGGAGAAGACCGCCGAGATCTCTGTCCCGGTGGGCGTCACAGTCTTTCCAAAGGACGTCTATCGGCCGCCGGAGAGCTGGGCCCGACGCGCCTATCGCACCCTGAGCTACTTCCACGAGGTCGACCGGGGCGGGCACTTCGCGGCGTGGGAGCAGCCGCAGCTCTTCAGCGAGGAACTCCGCGCGGCGTTCCGCTCGCTGCGCTAGGTGGAACGCCGAGACAGCGGCTACCATGTCGTACCAGCAAGGAGGAGGAGCTAACCATGACGGAACCCGGTATGACCCCGGAACCCAGCATGCCCCCACCACCGGGCATGACCCATCCCGAGGTCCGCCCTTTCAGTTTCACCGCGTCGGACGAGGCGCTTGCCGATCTCCGCCGCCGCATCAACGCAACCCAGTGGCCTGAGGGGGAAACGGTCACGGATGCATCCCAGGGGGTACAACTCGCGACGATGCGGGAACTGGCGCGGTATTGGGCGACGGACTACGACTGGCGCAAGGTGGAGGCGCGACTGAACGCCCTGCCGCAGTTCATGACCGAGATTGATGGGCTCGACATCCATTTCATTCACGTCCGCTCGCGGCATGATGGTGCCTTGCCGCTCATCGTCACCCATGGCTGGCCCGGCTCGGTCATCGAGCAACTCAAAATCATCGGCCCGCTGACCGACCCCACGGCCTATGGCGGCAGCGCTTCGGATGCCTTTCATCTGGTGATCCCGTCGCTGCCGGGCTACGGGTTTTCCGGGAAGCCCACCACGACAGGCTGGGACCCCACCCACATCGCGCGCGCCTGGGTCGAGCTGATGAAGCGCCTCGGCTACACGCGGTTTGTGGCGCAAGGCGGCGATTGGGGGGCTATGGTTACGGATGTGATGGGCGTGCAGGCGGCTCCGGAGTTGCTCGGCATCCACGTCAACTGGCCTTTCACGGTTCCACCAGACATCGATAAAGCGATCCAGTCCGGCAACCCGCTGCCATCCGATCTCTCAGCCGACGAACGACGCGCGTGCGAGCAGCTCGACTACTTCTACAAGCACGAGGTGGGCTACGCCCAGGAGATGGCGAATCGCCCGCAGACCCTGTATGCGCTAGCGGATTCCCCCGTCGGCCTTGCCGCCTGGATGCTCGACCACGACATCGTCAGTTACAAACTCATCGCACGAGTTTTTGATGGTCAGGCCGAGGGCCTGACGCGCGACGACATCCTCGACAACGTCATGCTCTACTGGTTGACGGACACGGCGGTCTCGTCGGCGCGTCTCTATTGGGAAAACAAGTTCACCTTCTTTGCCCCTAAAGGTGTCGCCATCCCGGTCGCGGTGAGCGCCTTTCCGGACGAGGTCGTTCAAACCCCACGGAGTTGGGCCGAGCGCGCCTATCCCAAGCTCATTTATTACAACAAGCTCGACAAAGGCGGGCACTTCGCGGCGTGGGAGCAGCCGCAGCTCTTTTCAGAAGAGGTTCGCGCGGGCCTCAGATCCCTGCGCTAGAGCGGAGCGACGTGGGGCCAGGGGCAGCACGGCGCACGCTCCGCTCTTGGCCCTACATAGTGCGTCTTGGGCATCGAATCCATCAACACCACATCGTCGCGTTACCCCTAGCAGCCAGTGCGCTTAGCCGCGCATCGCGCCGGCAGGAGGCTCGTATGAGTACACCGTTTGTAAGCCGTGGCTTTCGGGGACGCCGACAGGCAGCGGAGACGGCGCAGCGCCTGCCACCGGGCCAGTACGTGGTCACTGGCTTCCCCGTCCTCTCGGCCGGCCCCACGCCGCGCACGTCACTGGACCACTGGGACTTCACGATCGTTGGCGAGGTCGACCAGCCGCGGCGCTGGACCTGGGACGAATTCCAGCGACTACCTCGTGAGACCGTCACCAAAGACATCCACTGCGAGACGAAGTGGAGCAAGCTCGACACCATGTGGACGGGCGTTTCCTTCGACACGCTCCTGCAGGGCATCACCACCAGTGCCCAATATATCCTGGCCTTCTGTGACGGTGACTACACGACCAACCTGCCGCTCGCGGACGTGACTGGCGGCAAGGCGTGGATTGTGTTTGAGTACGACGGGGCGCCGTTGGCGCCAGCGCACGGCGGTCCAGCGCGCCTGCTCGTGCCACACCTCTACTTCTGGAAGAGCGCCAAGTGGGTGCGCGGCATACAACTCATGGCCGAGGACGAGCCGGGATTCTGGG
>DASUWS010000006.1:0-54164 GCA_036378295.1 Ktedonobacterales bacterium | reverse complement strand
GCCCTCCTGCTGCGCGAGCGGGTCAACCGCGTCCAGGGAATCGGTATCCTGCTTGCGATTCTGGCAATCCCGCTGATCTCGGTATGATGGCGGGAGAGCCACTCCGGCTGTGCGCGACACTGTTAGTCTCTGTTAGTCTCTATCAGTCAAAGAGCACGTAGTAGGGCCGCAGAAACGTGTAGTCGTAGCGGTCCCAGGCGCTCTCGGCGCTCAGGCTCGCCCAGTTCAGCCCCACCACGGTAGATGGATGAAGCACAGACGCGCCATACGAGCCGTCAACGATATTGGCGTACTCATCCTGTATCGGCCCGATCACCGTGACCGTTGCCTCCTTGAGTGTCACACCGCTCGCCCATATCGCCTGTTGCTCGCGCAGGCAGATCGTCTTCGTCAGCTTCTGCGCCGCGCTGACTTCTGCATCAGTATCGGGCACCCTGCCCCCAATCCTGATGGCGACTTTCACCGAAGCGGCTTGCTGATCGTAGCTTGTCCGCACCGCTACCACCTCGCTTCCGGCAGCCTGGCACGCGCGCAGATTAAGCATGTCTTGCGCGCTCTGAGTCGCTGCCGACGACGTTGCCGAGCAGCCAGTGACCGTTGCTTTGCTGACCGTGTGGGTGCTGGTAGCGCAGGCCGACAGCATACCCAGTATGACCAGCGCTAACACCGCGACGATTCCCATGCCAGCCGGGCGCTTACTGATGCACATGAAGTACCCCTCCCCTTCTGTCCAATCCCATAGCGTGATCCGGGTTGAGCCGAGCCGATGAGCTTGAGTCACCTGTTCGCGTGCTGACCAAGACTGTACCCACGGCATGGCGGATGTCAACGCGCCATTTCAAAACACGGCGCGCACGGATATTTTCCGGGAGCATCAAGGCGGGTAAGCATGGCATGGAGAGATATGCCGCATCTCAGAGAGGGGGAGCGCGCTCCATAGCGTTGCTGTTGACGCGGGCATGCGGTTTTGAAATACGTCACGAGGCTACGAATGGGGCAGCGCGCTGGATACCAGCGCACCTACCCCCGGACTAGTTCCCAGATCTATGCTCCGATGATCTCGCGCAGCGCGGCCAGCAAGCGGTCTACCTCGTCGGCAGTGTTGTAGTGCGCCAGCCCGATACGTAGCGCCCCGCCCGACTCCTCCAGCCCCAGCCACTCCATCAGAGTGATCGCGTAGTAGTTGCCGTCCCAGCAGAAGATGCCGCGCTCGCCCAGGGCCTCCGCTAGAGCACGTGGCGTATAGCCCTCGATGGTGATCGCGACCGTCGGCACACGATGCGGTAGATCGGCCTCGCTCGTCAATCCGTAGATATGCGCGCCGGGTAGCCGCGCCAGCCCCGCCAGCAGTCGTGCAACCAGCGTCCGCTCGTACGCTTGCATTGCCGCCATCGCCACATGCAGCGCCCGTGCACGTCCGGACATATTGGCGAATTGCTCGCCCGCGTCGCCCTCGCACACGTGCCCCAGCGCTTCCAGATATGTGAGCGTGCCGATCAGCCCGGCCAGGCATTCGTGGTTCTGCGTGCCCGTCTCCCACTTATCTGGCGGCGTGTCCTCCGCCGGGCGCACTTTATACGCGCGCAGGCTCTCCAGCAGCGGCAGCCGCCCATAGACGATGCCCAGGTGCGGACCGAAGAATTTGTACGCGCTGCACGCGAGAAAATCACAGCCGAGCGCCTGCACATCGATTGGCCCATGCGGCGCATACTGCACGGCGTCGATCCAGGTGAGCGCGCCGACCTCCTTCGCCCAGCCGATCACCGTCGCCACGTCGTTGATGGTGCCGACGGCGTTTGAGGCATAGCCCACTGCGACAACCTTTGTGCGGGGAGTGATCTTCTGGCGGAGGTCGTCCATATCGAGCGTGGCATTCGCGGTATGCACCTCAGCCATCTTGATGGCGCAGCCACGATCCTCAGCAAGCGCCTGCCAGGGAGCGACATTGGCATCGTGGTCGAGCGCGGTCACAACGATCTCATCGCCCGGTTGTAGCGTTCGCCCGATGGCCCGGCTCATCGCAAACGTCAGGGTGGTCATGTTGGGGCCAAAGACGACCTCACGGGGATCGGCGGCATGGAGGAAATCCGCCATCGCCGCGTGTGCCTCGGCCACCATGGCGTCGGTGCGGGCGCTGGTAAGGAACGCGCCGTGCGTATTGGCGTTGGCGGTGGTCAGGTAGTCGGTTATGCCTGTGATGCACTCCCGCGCCACCTGGGTACCGCCGGGATTATCAAAATAGACGACTGCCTGACCGTTCTGCTCCAGCGCGAGCGAGGGAAAGTGCTGACGAATCTGTGCGACATCGAATGTCATGAACCGCTCTCTTCCGCAATAGGGAGTGACAGCCCCGGAGGGGATGTCTGCCGCCGATGAATAGCCTTTGACCGCATTGTAGCGCACAGCGTCGCATAGCACGTACGTAGGTCGCGGCATATGCGGGTACACTACAGAAGTAGCGTGTCGTGCGCCAGTCACGTTGCTCACGAGCCCGACATAGCCGAACCTTGCACGCACTTGCTATCATCAAGGCAAACCACGCGACGGCTACCGCTATCCTATCATCCCTATCTTTCCTATCATCCGATACCATGAATGGAGGCAGGAACAGATGATACAGGACGGTCAAGTCTACAACTACATCAACGGCGAATGGCGGCGCTCGAAGGCTTCTGCCTTTCTCGATGTGCACAACCCTGCCACCGCCGATACAATCGTCCGCGTGCCCTTCTCGCCTGCCAACGAGGTAGACGAGGCGGCACAGGCGGCACAGGCGGCGTTTGAAGACTGGCGGCGCACTCCACCGACCGACCGCATCCAGTATCTCTTCACGCTCAAGAACCTGCTCGAAGAGCATTTCGACGAAATCGCCCGCCTGACGACGCAGGAATGCGGCAAGACGCTGGCGGAATCACAGGGGGAACTGCGGCGCGGCATCGAGAATGTCGAGGTGGCCTGTGGCATCCCTTCGATGATGATGGGCTATAACGTCGAAGATATCGCCCGTGGCATCGACGAGCATATGCTGCGCCAGCCGCTCGGCGTCGTCGCCGCGATCACGCCGTTCAACTTCCCCGGCATGATTCCGCTCTGGTTTCTGCCCTACGCCATCGCCTGCGGCAACTGCTTCATCCTCAAGCCATCGGAAAGAGTGCCGACCACCATGGCCCGCGTCTTCGACCTGATCGACCAGCTTCACCTGCCCAAAGGCGTCGTCAGCATGGTCAACGGCGGGCGCGAGACCGTGGATGCCCTGCTCGACCATCCGCTGGTGCGCGCGATCTCCTTCGTTGGCTCGTCACCCGTCGCGAAATACGTCTATGGCCGGGCAGCGGCGAACGGCAAGCGCGCCCAATGTCAGGGCGGCGCGAAAAATCCGGTGATCGTGCTCCCCGATGCCGATATGGACACGACCTCGACCATCGTGGCGGATTCCTCATTCGGGTGCGCGGGTCAGCGCTGTCTCGCCTCCTCGGTGGCCATCACCGTGGGCGAGGCGCACCATCCCTTCCGCGAACGCATGGCCACGGTGGCAAGTGAGCGCAACGTAGGCTATGGTCTCGATCCGGACGTGCAGATGGGTCCGGTCATCAGTGAGGCAAGCCAGCGGCGCATCGAGTCGCTGATCGCGCAGGGCGAGCGCGAGGGGGCGAGTGTGTTGGTGGATGGCCGTGGCCCGCGGATTTCCGGCTACGAGAAGGGGTATTTCGTCCGCCCGACGCTGCTCGAAGGCATTAGCCCGGAGAGCGAACTGGCCCGCACGGAGATCTTCGGGCCGGTCCTCAGCCTGATGCACGTCGCCACTATTGACGATGCGATTGCGCTGGTCAATGCGTCGCCTTTTGGCAACATGGCATGTCTCTTCACCAGCAGCGGCGCGGCAGCGCGCAAGTTCCGCTACGAGGCGAGCGCGGGCAACATCGGCATCAATGTTGGAGTGGCCGCGCCTATGGCCTTCTTTCCCTTCTCCGGCTGGAAAGACAGCTTCTTCGGCGATATGCACGCTCAGGGGCGAGACGCCATCGAGTTCTATACCAACAAGAAGGTTGTCGTCGAGCGGTGGCCGAAAGAGTGGTCGCGCACGTTCTAAAGCGTGCGCGATGGTTCAGCGCCAGGAGCAATGTGATAGCCTGAAGGCATGAACGACAAGCCATCGGCCACCGACAAGATGAGAGAACGGATAGCAGCAGGCGGAGATATGCCGTACGGCTGGACCCTGGACGAGTTAGCGCACGCGGGTGAAGAGCATCTTGATCCCGCATACATCGCGGCATATGACCGCAAAGCAGCGGTCGATCCTGCTCCAGACCTGGAGATGCTACGCGATTTTGGTCTGAATGTGAGCAGCACGCTCGTCGATCTGGGCGCTGGAACAGGCACGTTCGCCATCACCGCCGCGCCGTTCTGCCGGCGGGTCGTCGCGGTAGATATCTCCGCGGCAATGCTCGATGTCGCACAAGCAAAAGCCAGGCAGCTTGGCCTGAGCAACATCGAGTTCGTGCGGGCAGGGCTTCTCAGTTACCAGCATTCCGGCTCTCCCGCCGACTTCGTCTATTCGCGCAATGCCCTGCACCATCTGCCGGACTTCTGGAAGGTGCTGGCTCTCCAGCGAATAATCACGATCTTGCGGCCCGGCGGCGTGCTGCGGCTGCGCGACCTCATATTCTCGTTCGAGCCAGAGCAGACGGTATCCGCGATCGAGGCGTGGCTCTCCCATGCGGCCCAGCGCTCTGAAGATGGCTGGACCCGCGAGGAGCTGGAAACGCACATACGCCAAGAGTACAGCACGTTTAGCTGGTTGCTGGAGTCCATGCTGAGGCATACCGGCTTCACGATCCACCAGGCGGAATACAGTCCGTCAGGGATCTTCACAGCGTACGTCTGTCGCAACACACGACCACTAGCGGAGCCAGCTTCCGCCGCTTCAGATGGACATCTGGAAGGACATGATGCCGGGTAACACGCCAGCGTGCTGCCATCTCCCGCGTGGCTCTCACCCAAGCTATTGCGGGACAACTCATCGCCCGCCATGCGCGGCGATATTCTTGATCCAGACATCCCTCGCATCTTCGACGTGGAAAGAGCCCGACTATTAAGTCTGTCGCGGGCTCTCTGGTTCTCTTCCTGGGAGCATGCCATATGCCAACACGTGAGGAGCGACTGGCAGGCGGACTGATTGGCCTGCTGGTCGGTGACGCGCTTGGTGTCCCTTACGAGTTCCACGCCCCGGAGCGCATCCCGCCATTCGATCACATCGAGTACACGCCGCCAGTGGGCTTCACGCGCGCCCATTCTTCGGCCCCTCCTGGCACATGGTCTGACGACGGTGCCCAAGCACTCTGCCTGCTCGATTCGTTGCTGGCGTGCGGGCGCTTCGACGTTGCAGATTTCGCGCGGCGGCTGGTGCGGTGGCTCGATACGGGCTATCTCGCCGTGGATGCGCATATCTTCGATGTGGGGGTGCAGACAGCTAATGCCATCGCGAAGCTGCGCGCCGGAACGCCCGCGCTCATGGCTGGCTCAACGGAAGAGCGTGCGCTCGGCAACGGCTCGCTGATGCGTGTCTTGCCGCTGGCCCTGTGGCACCGTGGTCCTGATGCCGCGCTGGTAGCCGATGCACAAGCACAGTCGCGGCCAACACACGGCCACCTGCGAGCACAGGTCTGCTGCGCGCTCTACTGTCTCTGGGCGCGCCGTATTCTCGACGGTACCGATGCCACAGATGCCTGGGATGACGCCGTGGCAACGCTGCGAACGCTCTATTCGCCATCTTCCCCAGAGCGGCACGAACTGGAAGAAGGCATTCACCCCGACGCGCCGCCTGCTGGTCATGGCCAGGGCTACGTGGTGGATGCACTCCACTCGGCGCGCTGGGCAGTGGCCCAGGGTGACTACGAGACGGTAGTGCGGGCGGCCATTGCGCTCGGCAACGATACCGACACCACAGCCTGCATTGCTGGCGGCATCGCTGGTCTGCGCGACGGCGCGAATGCCATCCCGCAACGATGGCGCGATGGACTACGCGGTAAAGATCTCTACCGCCCCTTGCTGCGTGCGCTCACGGCGTGAGGTGCGGTGTATACTAAGCAGGCAGGGTAAGGCGGCGTCTGGTAGCACGACGTGCTGTAGTGGGCTAGATCAGCAGCAAAACCACTTCCAGTCCCGACGCCTTACTGCAACGTGCTCGGGCGAACTCAACATCAAGATGCTCCATCCTACTACTTGCGCTGGTCACAGGGAGATAGCAGAGCAGACAGGGAGGCAGGGCGCAATGGCCGCGCAACCCGCCGCAGAAATACGATATAGAGGCGCCTGGCGCTGGGGACTCCTCTTTGGGATACTCCAGGTGGCGCTCCAGTACGGCACAGACCTGCTCCTTGGCTATTTCATGCCTGGAGCAAGCGCCCTGGTGAGAAACCTGGTAGACATTGTCCTGTTTGGTCTGAGCCTCCTGCTCTACGGCTGCGCGGGCTATATCGCGGCCAGAAGATCACAAAACCCCTCTAGCGGGAATTCGGCTGGGCTTTATGCGGATTTGGTCTACGCAAGCATTGGAACAATCATCGCGTTGCTGCTATTCTCTACCACTAGCGAACCCTACCGACAATTCATAGGGCAGTGCCCAATCGCTATTGTCAGCCACATTTGGCTGCGTGATTGGGGTTTATGGCATCTTGGGACTCGTTGCCGGGATCATTGGGGGGAAGCTGGCACAACGCGGCATGGCACGGACAGGCTAACGGACAGGCTAGTTGGAGTGCGCTGGGTTTATGGAGATGTGCTAGGTCTCACACCTCAGCCATAGCACACTTCAAAGTAAGAAGCAATCGGACGATAGGGATAATCACAATGGTCAAGAAGTATGTGCTATCCGCGGAGCCCGCGCTGTCTCCCATCGTCGAACCTGTTTCTAAGCTTGGCGGCCAGCCTGTGTGGATAGACGAGCCGCAGTGGCCACTGAGTAAAGCGACGGGTAAGCCAATGAGCTTCGTTGGGCAGTTCGTACTCTACCCAGAGATTTTTGGACCGCTCGAAGCGAGCATAGCATACGTCTTCATGTATGACGATGAGCCATTTGTCGAAGGGACATGGTTGCTAGATGGCGGCGAGAACGCGGTAATCCTTCAGCCGGGTATCTGGAATGGGCCGGCGATAGCCAGCGCTAATGGCCCAACGCTATATCATGCCTCGCAGCGACGGGATGGTACGGTTGAGAAGAGCCCCGTAGAATACGTGCTGCACCTCGTGGCGGGAGAAGATCCCGCTGTGCTAGATGAGAACAAGTTTCGTGACCGTAGCGCTTGGGACGAGTACTGCAATTACGTCGAAGAAAGTAAAATCGGCGGCACACCTGCCTTCCTACAAAATCCAGAGTATCCGGGACAGGGAACCTGGAGGCTGTTGGCGCAACTCACTTGGGAACTATTTAGTTACAACATCAATTTCGGTTATGGAGGGGTTGGCTACGCCTTCATGAATGAGGAAGGAACCATGGCGAAGTTTCTCTGGCAGCACTGAGGCTCACTGGAGGCAGGAATTATTCGCGAACGAGGTGCCAGGAGGCGGCGACCGAGTGAGCGCCTGGACAGACATCGCTGGGTGGTGGAGCGCACACTGACCTGGCTCAACCGCTTCCGCCGCTTGACCATGCGATATGAACGACGGGCCGATCTCAATCATGAGTCCCACTCGCTAGGCCGCGTGCTCATCTGCCGGCGGACCCTCACTCGTTGACCGTTTTATCAGGCAGTCTAACGCGCCACATATGGTGGTAGAGTAGGGCATGGTGAATGGCTCCCACTGCCAACATCCTGCACAAGCTGCATCTGGCTAACTGCACACGGGCCCCTGCCTTCGCCAGGCGTCATGGAATCGTGCGCGGCAGATAACACCTTCACTCAGAGACTGGCCCAAGTCGAATGCTGCGAGCCGATCCAAGGGCCAGTGTTGCCCAAACAGCGCACAATCATCCAGCGAACGCTATCCATACAGAAAGGATACCGATTAACGATGTATGCGACGGTCACAGAGATATCGTGCAAGAGCGCCGCTGATCTTCAGCAGATCACTGACAAACTTGCGGCGCTCCATACTGAGGTCCAGCATGTTCCCGGCTTCAATGCGCTCTATGTGATGCAGACAGATGAGCGAACGCTGGCCATGGTGACATTCTACGCATCCAGAGAACCTGCGGATGCGGTCTCCACTCAGCTGCGAACGCACCTGGGGCACGTCATTGGAGATCATGTTGCTGGACGACCCCGCCGTGAGTCAGGAGAGATTGTGCTGCCCCGGTAGCCAGGGATCGCTCCTCGCCTCTATAATGGCCTCGGATGTAATGACAGCGGAAGGGTGCGCCCGCTGGATGTTCAGGCGCTACGTCTGAGAGGAGAGGCAAGGCCGATGGCGGGGCAGGAGAACCTGATGAAGCAGGTGGATGACCTCATTGAGCTTATGCGTGCTGATACCGTTGAGTTCGAGGCAGCACAACAAGCGGCCAGCAAAATAGCCGAGATGGCGAAGGACGCGGACGTCGAGATGCTCGATGATGCGGTAGCCAGGCTCGCGGCGCTCATACCCGAGCTCAAGATAATTCGTGCGGGATTGATTGCTATCACGTGCGGTGCGCTGGTTGAGGAGGGCGCGAGCGCTGAGCCTGTTGCTGAACCAGTGCTCACACGATTTTCAGAGGCTGCCCAACGTACTGCTCCCTTCGTCGAGGCGTGCCTTGCCGAGGCCACTGCCGCGCAAGCGTCGGACGGCGAGGAGTCCGACGAACTTGATGCTGAGGAGGCTATCGAGCGCTTTGGAGAGCGGGTGAGCGAGCGGATGCCCGACGCTGCCCAGGCCATTGGCGCGCTGGAATGGTTGAGCGCTGCCACCCTCACGATCCTTGCTCGCTCGAAGGTATTGCGGCAGCAGGTGAACTCCGACGTCCCACTCGTGCAGGCGATTGCCTATCTGGCAGACCTGGGCTTCGAGCTACCCTGCTTCCATGAGATGCTCTCCATGCTCGACGACGAAGAGTTGGTCGTGCTCCATCCCGGTCTTGCTCGCGGCTATATCATCCGTATCGCGGGCATCGGAGACAATTTCCAATTGCACACGCTTCTGGCCGACGCGCTCATCGGCGATCCCGAACAGGGCTGGCTCCCAGGTGAGCGTCCATCGCCGGAGGTCGCCGCGCTCGCCAAAGACGCGCCTATAGCGGACTCGGACGAGCCCCCAATAGCATATGGCGCCTTCAATTTGTGGAACTGGACGGGACTCAGCGCCGATAGCTCACTTCCCGACAGTCATGCTGGCTCTGAGCACTGGATCTGGAACGAGGGCGTTCCCGCTGACATCGTGCCGTTCCAGGGCACCCGCGTGATCCTGATCGGTCCGCCTCCGTATGCCCGTTCCTGGAACAGCGGGCGATTCTTTCCGGCGATACCGGGAGAGCTTGAGGTGGTCCGCCACATGTCGGCCGACGAAGTACGCGACTGGCTCGACCGTCTCGCCAGCGCACCCAGGCCAACGCCAGAAGGACGGGACATCTCAACGGACGGAAGCGACGGAAGCGACGATGGAGACGACGATACAACTACAGATAGCGCGCTAGAAGCGAGCGAATCCTAGACGGCTGGAAAGAACCCTCACGGCCAGAGCGCCACAGCCGCGCGCCTGAGCGACGGGGCAAGGTCTCTAACCCTTCTCAAGAAAGCGATACACCCATGACATCTTCGTCCTCACCCCGCGCACTGGTAGCCGAGCAGACCCTGCTCGATGGCCGCTTTCAGCGGGAGATGGCTGTGCTGGTGGACGCCGGGCGCATCACTGGCGTTCAGCCGGTCGGGACGTTGCCGCCGGATGTAGCCATCGAGCGCTACCCGCGTCGCCTGCTCGTGCCGGGCACCATCAACGCGCATAACCACTCGTTCCAGTCCATGCTGCGCGGCATCGCCGACGACTGCAACTTTTTCACCTGGCGCGACCGCGCCCTCTACGGCTACACACCGTACATGGACGAGCGGACCGTCTACGCCGGAGCGCTCTTTGCCTTCGCGGAGATGCTGCGGGCGGGCGTCACGACGGTCTGCGACTTCTTCTATATCCACCGCGACGGCAACACCAACGACCGCGCCGTTATTCGCGCTGCCAATGACCTCGGCATCCGACTGATGCTGGCGCGTACGATGTACGACTGGGATGGCGCGCCACGCGAGTATCAGGAGTCCATTCCTGACGCCGTCGCGCGCACTCGCGAGCTTTGGCACGAGTATAGGGGCCGCGATGACGTGCATATCTGCCCCGCGCCACATTCGCCACACGGGGCCAGTCCGGAGATGATTCAGGCAGGCTCGGCGCTGGCGGCGGAGCTGGGCACGCGCTTCCACATCCACGTGGCCGAGGGCCGCTACGAGCGTGACACCATCCGCGAGAAGTACGGCAAGACGCCGATTCGCTGGCTGGAATCGCTGGGGCTGGCGCTGGAGCGCATGACGATCATCCACGGCTGCTGGCTGGAGGATGACGATATCGCGCTGATGGCCGAGCGCGACGTACGGCTGGTCTACAACCCGGCAAGCAACATGTTTCTGGGCGATGGCGTAACGCGCATTGTGGACATGCAGCGGGCGGGCATCGCTCTGGGCCTCGGCAGCGACGGCGGCTGCTCGAACAATCGTGTCTCGGTCTTCGATGAGATGCGGATGTGCGCGCTGTTGCAGAAGGTGACGCATCTCTCGTCGGAGGTCGTGCCAGCGGAATCGGCGTTCGCGATGGGCACCGCTGGCAGTGCCGCCACGCTGGAGATACCCGCCGGGACGATTGCGGTGGGCCAGTACGCCGATTTCGTCCTGCTGGATATGGACGACCCTTCGCTGCAGCCACCGCTGAGCTACGAGAAGAACGTCGTCTACTCGATGACGCCGCACGCGATAAGCGAGGTGATCGTCGGCGGCAATGCCGTCTTCCGCGACGGCGAGCCTACTCGTGTGCCGTGGAGTGAGGTGCTGGCCCGGCTGAACGAAGCGACCCACGACTGGCCGAGGTAACGCATAGAGGCGGGCATCACTCGAACCAAACAGCTTTATCTCGAACTGGCTGCCACCGATGGTATACGGTGCCAGCGTCGAGACGAACCAGATCAGCAGCTTCCGGCAGCATGAACTGAGGAATGCAAATGTATGCCTTGGGAGACTGCACAATCAGGCGCAGCAGCATGCGCTGCAGGCGTATCCCCTGTGGCAATTGGCTCTCGTATGCCAGTCCATTCACAGGAACAATGACCAGGAATCTGCGATGCCACAGGCCGTACAAGCCAGTGGTAAAATCGCGAGCAGCGACACCAGCGATATCTTGCCACCGGAGCAAGCCAACACCTCGATACAGTAGCGAGGCGTTATCAACGATCCCATCCTCACGAACGATGATTGAAGGGAAACGGCGCACCATCCGATACACCAGAGCGATGCTGATCAACGCCATGTGTATACCAATAGGTACCAGCAACCAGTCAATGAATATTGAATGACCAGACCAGAAAACCAGCGCAAACGATACAAGTGCGAAACACGTGAGAAGTGTGAAGAAGGGTACTAGCCGCCATCTGGAGGGTATGTAGACAAGTGGAGATCTCGCCTTGTCTTCTGGCATATCAATCCCTATCACTCACCATGGGCATACCGCCATCATAGCAAACGTTAGCGCCGTCGCCGTCCGCGCTTCTCCGATGGCTTACGGGCAGCCTGGCGCTCGGTTGTACGGGCGGTTGCGCGCTCCTCTAGCGTGTCGCGGGCACGCTCGACCGCGCGTTGCGCCTGTATCGCGGGATCGGGCCTGAACGCGGGCTTCGTGAGCCAGAGCGCCAGCCTGCCCACTGGCCCCGGCTCGATGCCAATCGTCATCCGCAGGCGCGTCGCGTGAGCATCTCCGGGCTCTGGCTCGCAGCGCATCTCCCAGCGCAGATTCGTGCGCGGCCAGTGGAGTGTCGTACGCCAGACGAAATGCTCAGGAGGCTCATAGACCGCCATCCGCACCGGAACGACGCGATTCCCACTCCGCACCTGCACGAAGCGCCAGGTCATCGCGGCACGCGGCTCGCCCTCTGGCTCCCTGGCGAATCGCACGCCCGCGAACCACTCTGGCGCGTGACGTGGATCAGCCAGATAGGCAAACGCCACCTCCGGCGCTACCGCCACTACCGCCTCACCTGTTCCCTCGCGCATACCCGCACGCTCCCTGCCGACGCTCTCTGCTATGTTCTTGAGCATATCCCACCATATTCTACCGCACGTCAACCGTTCAGATACCCGTTCATCATCCAGAAGGCACGCTTCGCGTGTGTAGCGTGTATGGAGGGTATGGCTGACACGACCGCTCGTGGATGGTTCAGGTGAGACCGTCCGGCGGGCGGCAGGGGAGGGTATTCATTATGGCAAAGGCATCTCTCGTCAAATCATCCCCGGCATTCACGCGCTTTGCAAGATACTGCGGCATGATTACCGCCAGCACCAGTCTGCTCTAGGCAGTCTGCTGGCGTCGGCAGTCCTCGCGGCGCTGTATGGCCTCATGCGCGAGTCAGACCCACTCTTCATGCTTTGGGCACTGGCGCTGGGACTGCTCGGCCAGCTTGGTGCGCTGATCCCCGGCATCCATGATCTCGCGCAGGTGCTCGTTTCCGCGCCCGGGCATACGCCGGATATCACGGCGCTGCCAAGTAAGTCAACTCGATCCGCGCGGATTACTGGCGTTCGGACTGACCGGCCTGAGGATGGTGATCCTCTCATAGCTCATCATTCGGGGCGGTGCGCTCACACAGCCTGGGCTATCTGGGCTGCGTGCTGGGCGTGCTACTTGTCGCACTCTTCCTGGGCAACCTCTTCACCAACAGCCCAGCGAACCTGTTCGTCATCGGCCCCGAGCGGAGGCGCTCAACACGTCTAAAACAACCAAAGGATATGCCAAAGTCTTTGGCGAGTTGAAGATCGTGGCTCCGCTCGAAATTCTCGGCTTTATCGCCAGCTTCACCTGCATGATTCTGATGCGCTTCGGCCCATAGAGATTGAATATGGGTCTGAGTTGTCGTACCTGAAATAGCGTGGCTTCTCAGGCCCACTTGCGCGTCTACTGGGTCAGCAGCCGGAAGATGAGGAACGCCGCCAGGAGCGCGAACGCGAGCAAAACAATGACGCTGCCGATGATGCGCTGGCGCCGCAGCTTCTTGCGTACGGCTTCATCCAACGCCGCCAGATTCTCCGCGGCAACCGCCTCCCTGACATCTCTTGGGGAATCGGGATCCCCGAGGTTTGAATACACAATCGCCCGGTTACGATTAGGATCAAGTGATCCGACGTTCATGTACCATGCCTCCTCGCCCGAACGCGCTCACACAGAAAGCAACCAGCTACGCGTCAATAACACATATACGAGGAAGCAGGCGCGGCGTTGCGGCCTATTCTACACGAGAGGACCAAACGGGGAAAGAGCGCCCTCCCGGCACATGTCATACACGTACTGGGAGGGCATCATGAGGAGGAATGTACGGCAATCAGGCAATGTCCTTAGTGCTTCGGATGCCATTTACCGGTCTTCTCGTCCTTCTCGTACTTATCCTTGACGGCGGCCCATGCGACTTTATGCGCCGCCTCCTCCCGCGACTCGTTGCCACGGCGCTTGCTGGCGTCGCTATATTCGTCCCACGCGCTGTTGAATGCCGCGCGGTAGATGTCCTGTGCGTGCGCGGGGAGCACGTCACGAACGCTCTGTGGCAGCTCAGCGTCGGTCTTGTAGGGCATAGTGAGACTCCCTTCTTGACACGGAAGCTCCTAGCGGGCTTCCGCTCACACTCCGCAAGCGATGCAGATACTATGCCAGTGCGAGCCGCGCGACCCGTAGCGCGGTGAATGGTATAGTGTGGCAAGTATGGCTTATGCGGCTTGTAGGCGGCTATGGCTGTGTAACCGCAGTGTAGAGCGGCTGAGGCGTAGGGGAAAATCAGAAATCGCCATGAGCAACGAGACGCCGCCGAACGGCGAGAATACCACCACTACTGGAATCCTGCCGCGCGCGACCGATGAGGAGCGCTTTCTGCTCGCCGTGCGTGGCGCTGGTGATGGCCTGTGGGACTGGGATCTCGTCGCGGACACGGTGTACTATTCGCCACACTGGTATGAGATGCTGGGCATCCCCGTGGATGCCGAGAGTGACGCGCCCGCTACGCTGGAAACCTGGCTTGCGCGGGTGCATCCCGCCGACCGCGAACGCGTGCTGGCGGAGCTACATGCTTTCGCCGAGACGCCACAGAAGCGGCTGAAGCTGGAGCACCGGGTGCGCCACCACAATGGCCGCTATCGCTGGATGCTGGTGCGCGCCGCCGCCCGGCGCGGCCCCGATGGACGGGCACTTCGCATCGCGGGCTGGCATACGGATGTGACGGCGGATAAGCGCGACGAGGAGCGGCTGCGCGAGATGGAGGCTCGCTATCGCGACATCTTCGAGTCCACGAGCGACGCGCTCATCATCACCGATCTGGACGGTATCGTCGTAGCGGCAAACCCTGCCGCCTGGCATATGCACGGCTACAGCAGCGGCAACTTCGTCGGCAAGCACTGCTCCGAGTTTACCCACCCCGCCTCTTATCCGCAATTCGCCGAATTCCTGCAGCGGTGCCGCGACGGAGGCTCCTATCGCTATACCGCCCTACACATCCGCCACGACAGCGTGCCCTTCCCCGTGGAGGTGCATGGGAGCGCGTTCACCTATCTCGGCGCGCCCCATGCGCTGGCTGTGGTGCGCGATATCAGCGAGCGCGAGCACAATGTTGCCGAGATGGAGCAGCAGGTCGAGAGCCGGACGCAGACGCTGGCGGCGCTGCTTGATGTCTCGCGCAGTGTCGCCTCGACGCTGGAGCTGGGGCCTGTGCTACGGCTGATCCTCGATCACCTGGAATCGCTCGTAGGCTATACCGGCGCATCGGTACTTTCGCTGGTGAAGGGTCAGGTGACTGTGCTGGATTACCGTGGGCCAACGCCGACCAGAAAGGTTCTGCGCGAAGCCTACGACGCCGAGCAGCGGGCTATCTTCTATCAGATCGCCGAGAGGCGGGCGCCAGTCATTCTGGACGACATTTATGGTGATTCGGGGCTGGCGGAGACAATCCGCACACGCTTCGACCAGCGCAACCGTCTGATCTACCCCTATCTGCGCTCTTGGATGTCCATTCCGCTCATCGTCAAAGATGATGTGATCGGGCTGATCTCGCTGCAATCCAACCAGCCCGGCTACTACACCGACCGCTCCGCGCGCATCGCCACCGCTATCGCTGCTCTGGCGGCCATCGCGCTGGAAAACGCCCGGCTCTATGAGCAGGCGCAGGACCGGTCGGCGCTCGAAGAACGGCAGCGACTTGCCCGCGAATTGCACGACTCCGTCTCGCAGGCGCTCTACGGCATCGCCCTTGGCACCCGTACCGCACGCGCGGTGCTGGAGCGCGACGCGGCACAGGCGCGCGAACCGCTCGATTATGTGCTCTCACTGGCCGACACGGCAATGGAAGAGATGCGGGCGCTCATTCTGGAACTGCGTCCTGAATCGCTGGAGCGCGAGGGGCTGGCGTCCGCGCTACGCAAGCTGGCGGAGGCGACACATCGCCGCGAAGGGCTGACGGTGCGGGCGCATGTCGGCCTCGAACCAGCGATTTCTCTGGAAGCGAAGCAGGCGTTCTATCGCATCGCGCAGGAGGCCCTGCACAATGCTGTCAAGCACGCGCAGGCCAGCAGGCTCGATCTGACGTTTGAAACGACATCGGAAGCCGCGACACTCACCGTTGCCGATGACGGCACAGGATTCGACCCGGACGGCAATTTTCCTGGGCATCTGGGATTGCGCTCGATGCGCGAGCGGATTACGCGGCTGGGCGGTAACCTGAGCATCACCAGCGCGCCCGGCCAGGGCACAACGGTTCAGGCAACCCTGCCCATTCTGGGATAATGGCCAGGTGGTAATCGTGCCGATCGGTGGCTACCTGAGAAAAGTAAAGAGCTTCTCATCCCGCCGCAGCGCCACCGACTCACCATCGTAGCGGTTTACTCCCACACTAAAGAGCACACCCTCTGGAGCTATAAAATCCACTTCGGTGAAGCGGTGCGCCTCAAAGTACCCTCTGATGGCAGGCGTGATATCTGGCACTCTTCGGCTTCGTGTCCATATGACAGTAGCCGCGTTCCGACAAAACTGCGGCAGCACGTCGATGGTGTGAAAGATATCTCGCTCACTTATGTTACCAAATACGCCACAGACCAATACGATGTCAGCCGGCACCGCTCCCGCATACGCCGACAGCAGCGCAGCATCCCCTGTGATAATCTCGACCTGGCCGAGGTGCGCCTCGTTCGCCCGCTTGCGAGCTTCCGCGACATTTCGCTCGTCGAGCTCAACCAGGCGAGCTTTAACCCGATGGGCATGAGGATACGCTGCCAGAACCTCTATAATGTCGCGTCCCTGGCCAGCGCAGACACTTACCACCTGGAGCGGACCATTCAGTTCCGCTGGAAGGGCGTTCCTGAGTTGCGCCTGGACAACCGCCAGGCGCCGCTTGAGAGGCGAGTCCTCCTCGTGATAGCCGCTATGCCACTCATGCCAATCTTTCGTTGAGTGTGTCACAGGTGGGCAGTCCTCTCACGCAGCGCCATGCGCATAAGCAATTTGCTTGCCTGATACGTGCCGGGTCTCACTCTTCAGCGCGTTTCGCAACGGCAACAGAGTCGGTAGAGTCGGTGAGAGCACGCGCGTTCGCGTTCCCAGGGGTCTCTTGGTTCCTCAGCATTGAGCAATGCATGTGACGCGCATAGTCGCGAGGCTATTTCGGGTGGTAGGTGAGGACCACAACCCCGGAAGGACGTGCCTCGGCATTGACCAGCTTCAGGTTTACCTTCTCCTTGATGTTTTTGAAGAGCGGCTTGCCGTCCCCCAGAATGAATGGGTGGATCAACAACTGATATTCATCAATCAAGCCATAGTTGGTAAGCTGCTGCACAATGCTGGCGCTTCCGTAAATCACGATGTCGCGCCCCTCCTCCTGCTTCAGTTGCCTGATCTCTTCGGGCACGATCTCTCTCAACAGGGTCGAATTGTTCCATTCGACATCAGGGAGGGTCTTGGAAAACACGATCTTGCGCATCGCATTCAACAGGCGCGCGTATGCCACCTCGCCTGGATCGGCATCCGGCCTGTCAGGGACATAGGGCCAGGATCCAGCAAAACTTTCATACGTCACGCGCCCCAGGAGCAACGTGTCCGCCGCGCTGACCAGATTGTGCTCGTACTTGCCCATCGCTTCGTCGTATACTTCTCCGACAAACCCCATGTCATTGTTTGGGCCTGCAATGAAGCCATCAACTGACTCCCACATCGTAACGATGATCTTCCTCATGGGTTACTCCTCCCTGTGGGTGCAATGTACCTTCACGTTTGCGTTGGACAGCCAACTGGACTCATTTTCTCATAATGTGAGACGCGACCGGAAATTGGGGAAAACAAGTCGCCAGGATGAGTTAATGCCGCGCCATCCCGCGACTAACTCATGTATCTCATCGGCAGCGGAGCATACGGTATCGCGGCGGTGTTGGAGGCGGACAGCATATCAGGTCATTGTATATCCAGTAGCGTCACGATAATATTCAAGACACGTGGATAATGACACCAAGAGCATGAATACGTGTCTGAGAGTCTCACCAGCTTGGAGCACTACATTGAGCAGCGCGAATGACGCGAATCTTCACCTGGCGCGCACGGCACAGGTACACGTTCTGGTTGCTGGCTACGCCCGCCGGGGCGGTGATGGCGCGCGTGTCGCTTCGACCGTCTCGTACATACGCGATGGCGCGGTGCGTCTGATCATCGATCCTGGCATGGTCGCCCACCGGGATGATATGCTCGGCCCGCTCGCGTCCCTGGGTGAATCACAAGGCTCGATCACCGACATTGTCATTTCCCATCACCACCCCGATCATACGCTGAACACCGCCCTCTTTCCCGCCGCCCGTGTCCACGATTTTCAGGCGATCTACCACGGCGACCTGTGGATCGACCAGCCCGCCGAGGGATATCACCTCTCGCCCGCAATCCAGCTGATCGCGACGCCTGGGCACACCCCGCAAGACATCACCACGCTGGTCGGCACCCCTGATGACATCGTCGCCTTCACCCATCTCTGGTGGATGGCAAGCGGTCCAGCCAATGATCCCTACTCGCACGACCCGGAGGTACTGCACGCGAACCGAGAACGGGTCCTGCGGCTGGCGACGCTCATTGTGCCGGGGCACGGTGAACCGTTCCGCCCCGGGCCGGAAACCCCTCGCTAGTCTTGCCGATCAGAGGAATGCTTGTGACAACTGATGAGATGGTTGCCTGGGTGAATCGTCGCGATGAGCATGGGCCGTTCGACATCGTTGGCGATGTCCACGGCTGCTACGATGAATTGACCGGGCTGCTGGGCCTACTCGGATACCGTCCCGATTCAGCATCGGCGCTGCGGCATCCGCAGGGCAGGCGCGTCATTTTCGTGGGTGATCTGGTGGACCGTGGCCCGAAGATCGTCGAGACCGTGACGCTCGCCCGGAGAATGGTCGAGGCGAGCCAGGCATTCTGTGTGCCAGGCAACCACGACAACAAACTGCTCCGGTATCTGCGCGGCAACCGCGTGCAGATCAAGCATGGGCTGGAAGTGAGCATCACGCAGATCGAGGCGCTGCCAGGACCGGAGCGCGAGGAGTGGACCGCCGCCTACGAGTGCTTCATCGGCGGGCTGGGCACGCATCTGGTCCTGGATGGCGGGCGGCTGGTGGTGGCGCATGCGGGCATTCGCGAGGCCGATCAAGGGCGCGACTCGCCGCGCATCCGCGCCTTTACCCTCTATGGTATTCCCACAGGGGAGAAGGACGAAAACGGGCTGCCCATCCGCCTGAACTGGGCAGCGGACTACGCGGGCGAGGCAGCGGTTGTCTACGGACATACGCCCATCGCGGAACCCACCTGGCAGAACAATACCATCAACATCGACACGGGATGCGTCTTCGGTGGGCGGCTCACGGCGCTCCGCTGGCCCGAACGGGAGCTGGCCAGCGTGCCTGCCCGCCGGATCTACGCCGTCCGGGGGCAGTAGCGACGCTGGATTCACACGTCGTCCAGCGTGAAGCAGTAGAGCTTGCCTCTCGGCACCCCAACGACGACATAGCCATGCGAGATGGCGGTTCCGCCCCAGGCATCGCCGGAGATCGGTCCGCGCCAGCGAATCTCGCCGCTCTTGAGGTCATACGCGACTAACTGGTCCCGCAGGGCTATGAAAAGCAGGTCGCCCGTTATCGCTCCGGGTGAGATCGTGCGCATAGGAGTGCACTTTCTCCATACGACGGCGCCGGTATCCCCACGAAGCGCCCAGACCGCTCCAAGACATGAGCCATCGGTCAGAGTCCCACCAGCGACATAGACCAGGCCATCTTTATAGGCGGGTGGCTGGAAGACCGCCCCGTGATTGGGATATTCGTTCTGGGCAATCGTCGTTGTCCACGCCAGACGCACACCTGTTGCCGTACGTGCCAGGCCGTACATCACTCCGTGCTTGTTACCCGCAACGATATACTTTTGTCCCCCAAGCGTATACGTGACCGCCCCCTGGCCGAAGTCGCAGTCGCATGTGTCGGTTTCCAGCGCCTGAAATGACCAGATGGTCTTGCCGGTGTCCCAATCCATTGCGACAATCGAATCCTGTTCGAACGTTGAGAAGATGGTCGTACAGGGATTCCCGGTGGTAGCGATAATAGCATGGTCGTCGGGATCAGCGGTTACAGACGACCAGACTCCGCCTCCCAACTCGTTGGGCAGAGCGGTGTAGTGTGTCCAGCGTGTGATTCCGCTGGCGCCATCGAGTGCAGTCACCGCGCCACGCACACAGGGATGGTCATCTTTCGAGGCCAGGCCGATGTAGACACTGTTGTTGATGACCAGCGGTGAGCTCCAGATATAGGCGCCGTCATCTGGCTCTCCGATCTTCGTCGTCCAGGCGCCTCGTCCAGTACGAATATCGACGGCATAGACATAGCCGTTCGGAGCGCCATAGTAGGCCAAATGGCGCGTCGTATCCACCGCGACCGAAGAATTCACTGCACCAAGCGCAGGCTTGATACCGGTGAAGGTCCAGAGCCTGGCGCCGGTACGCAGGTCGTATGCGCTGAGGGTATTGCCACTGGGGATATAGATTATGCCATCGACGATTGCGGGAGACGACTCGTAGGGGATGCCTTTGTTGTCATAAACCCAGGCGGAATGTAGTTGGGCAACGTTGCTCGAATTAATGGTTTGTTCTGGATTGGCGGCTGTTCCCGTCAGATCATAGCGATACTGCGTCCAGTCGTTCCCAGGAGGCAGGGGCGCGGTTGCCGTCGGTACTACAGATGGACTCGGTGTCCCGGAAGCAGCAATCTGACTGGGGCGATGCGAGGCAGCATATCTGCTGACTCCGACTGCTACGAGCACGAGGCCGAGCATACTCATCAGCGTCACCAGCCACCCAAACCGTGTCCGCGAACTCATCGCACCTGCCTTTCACCATCCTCACATGGCTGGAAACTGACACCTCTTGTCTCCAGTGATCACGGCGTTGCACCAACACATCTCTATCGCAGTGTGACTGAAGGGCACCATTATACTATGGAGCTACCGGGCGGCATATACGTAGAGATGCGGGGAATCATGGGAGCATCTACGTAGAGATGTTCGAGCAATTTGGGCTATAGCCAGGTGAACGAGCGTGGGGAAACGCTCAGTGGCCAGCCATTGCTGCGGAGGGAGTGCCTGGTTGGGCTCCATGAGGTAGCGGCATGGAATGGCGAGGGCCATGAGCGCATGAGACCCACGGTCCGGCCAGTCGGTATGATCGTTGAGAAGGGGAAGCACACCAGGGTGAAGCTGTGATACTCCACCCTGGCCCGCATGTCTCGCGTATGCTATCGCGCGGCTATGCCTGCTTCTGCTCGCGGACAAGCCGTCGCAGCACGGCCTGCAGGATGCCGCCCTGGCGGTAGTATTCGATGTCTACCGGACCATCGAGGCGAGCGATAGCCGTGAAGGCGAACGTCGAGCCATCCTCGCGCGTGACGCGGACGGTCATCTCCTGCTGCGGCGTGAGCGCGCCGTCGATACCCTCGATGTCGAACGTCTCGCGGCCTGTCAGCCCGAGCGATTCGCGGCTTTCGCCCGGCTTGAACTGGAGCGGCAAGACGCCCATACCGACGAGATTGCTGCGATGGATGCGCTCGTAGCTCTCGGCGAGTGTGGCGCGAATGCCCAGCAACATGGGCCCTTTCGCCGCCCAGTCGCGCGAGCTGCCAGAACCATACTCTTTGCCCGCGATGACTAGCAGCGGTGTGCCTTCCGCCTGATAGCGCATCGAGGCATCGAAGATGGTCATCTGCTCGCCCGTCGGCAGGTACTCGGTCCAGTAGCCCTCTTTGCCAGGTACGAGCTGATTGCGCAGCCGGATGTTGCCGAACGTGCCGCGCATCATCACTTCGTGATTGCCACGCCGCGAGCCGTAGCTGTTGAAATCGCGGACAGAGACGGCGTGCTCGCGCAGGTACTTCCCGGCGGGGCTATCCACCGGGATCGAGCCAGCGGGTGAGATGTGGTCGGTCGTGACGGAATCGCCCACGGAGACCAGCACGCGCGCTCCGCGAATCGCGGTCAATGGCTGCGGCTCCAGCGACATCCCCTCGAAGAACGGTGGGCGACGCACATATGTGCTGGCATCGTCCCAGGCGAAGAGGCTGCCCTCCGGCACCGGGAGCGCGCGCCAGCGGTCATCGCCATCGAAGACATGCGCGTATTCTTTGGTGAAGACCTCTGGCCGGACAACCTGCGACATCATTGCCTGCACTTCCTCCTGCGAGGGCCAGATTTCCCGCAGATAGACTGGCTGGCCGTTGGGGTCTTCGCCGAGTGGATCAGTGGTGAGATTGATGTCGGTCGTTCCGGCGAGGGCGTAGGCCACCACCAGCGGCGGCGAGGCCAGATACGCGGCGCGCACCTGCGGATGGATGCGCCCCTCGAAGTTGCGGTTGCCGCTCAGCACCGCCGAGACGACCAGATCGTTCTCGCGGACAGCATCGGCCACTGGCTCCGGCAATGGCCCGCTATTACCAATACAGGTTGTGCACCCGTAGCCGACGGTATGGAAGTTGAGCGCCTCCAGGAAGGGCGTCAGGCCAGCGCCGTTGAGGTAGTCGGTCACGGCGCGAGAGCCAGGGGCGAGGCTCGTCTTGACGTGCGGGCGCGTCTTGAGTCCCCGCTCGACGGCGTGCTTCGCCAGCAGACCCGCTCCGATCATCACGGACGGGTTGGAGGTGTTGGTGCAGCTTGTAATCGCCGCGATGACGACCGAGCCGTCACTAATCTCCACCTCCTCGTCCTGGATCGAGATCGTCGCCGTGTGGGGATGCCAGCTCCTGCCCTCAGGCTCACTCTCCGACGCATTGCCACCTTCGCTCTCGAAGCGGCCAATCGACTTGCTGTTTACGTCGGGGCCAGTATGCATGATCTGCTCACGGAAGGACGTGCGGAAGTTCTCGCGCACCTGGCTCAGCGCCACCCGATCCTGTGGGCGGCGCGGACCGGCAAGGCTCGGCTCGATGGTGGAGAGGTCAAGCTCCAGCAGCGAGTTGAACTGCGGGTCGGGGGTCGCGTCGGTGCGGAAGATGCCTTGCTCCTTGGTGTAGCGCTCGACGAGATCAACCAGCTCCGCCGGGCGTCCCGTATCGCGCAGGTAGCGCAGCGTAGCGTCATCTACCGGGAAGAGCGAAGCGGTCGCCCCATATTCCGGCGACATGTTGGAGATCGTGGCCCGGTCAGCGACGCCGAGCGCACTCAAGCCCGCGCCACAGAACTCGACAAAGCGCCCGACCACGCCATACTTGCGCAGCATCTGCGTGACAGCCAGCACGAGGTCGGTGGCGGTGGCGCCCTCTGGCAGCGCCCCGGTCAGGCGCATGCCGACGACCTCAGGGGTAAGCTGGTAGAGCGGCTGGCCAAGCATGACCGCCTCGGCTTCGATGCCCCCGACGCCCCAGCCGAGAACGCCCAGGCCATTGATCATGGTCGTATGGGAGTCGGTGCCGACGAGTGTATCGGGGAAGGCAAGCGTCTCGCCATCCGGCCCTTCGCGCGTCTGAACGACCCTGGCGAGATATTCGAGGTTGACCTGGTGAACGATGCCGGTACCCGGCGGGACGACGCTGAAGTTGCGGAAGGCGCCCTGCGCCCAGCGCAGCAGCATGTAGCGCTCGGCGTTGCGCTCATATTCGCGCTCGACATTAGTGGCAAACGAGAGGATGGTGCCGAAGGCGTCCACCTGGACCGAGTGGTCAATGACGAGATCGGCGGGGACGAGTGGGTTGATGCCATCCGGGTCGCCGCCGAGCTCTTTGACGGCGTCGCGCATAGCGGCCAGATCAACGACCGCGGGGACACCAGTGAAGTCCTGCAGGAGGACGCGCGCGGGCATGAATGGGAACTCAAACGAGACGCCCTCCTTGTTGGGCGTCCAACTGGCGAGGCTGAGAATATCGTCGTTCGTGACGAGGTTCGGCGTAAGATCAGCGGTGCGCAGCAGGTTTTCGAGCAGGATGCGCACCGTAACGGGCAGACGGTCGAGTGCGACGCCCGATTGGCCCGCCAGCGCGTTGAGGCGGTAGATGCTCACGTTGTCGAAACCCTGGCCAAGTGGGCCGCGAGCGCCGAACGGATTGGGGCGCGAGGCAGATGTTGTCATGGCTGTCACTCCTGCGAGACGAGGATGGTGACGGGAGGCACGCGGCCAGAATCATCCTCGTTGATGATAGATGTCTCCAAGAATGTGGCTTCTCCAGCCAGTATAGATAGTATATGGGGCGTACACAGGCTGGCGCCAGTGGAAGACGTTTCCATTGTAGCAGCCAGTCTATTCAATGGGGCAATGCGCGGTATTGGATTGGGCGATACGAAGATGCCCGAACCGCTAGCGCCTGCCTGCGAAGTGATTGGTCGCCTGGATGAGCGCGCCGGTCATGCCGGGGGCATCGGAGGCATGGCCCACGTCGTCAACGATCACGATCTCAGCGCGCGGCCACGCTCGGCGCAACTCCCATGCGTTGCCTATGGGCGCCTGGAAGTCGAAACGGCCATTGACCAGAACGCCGGGGATGTCAGCCAGGGCGCCCGCGTTGCGCAACAAGATGCCGTCTTCCAGCCAGGCATTGTGGCTGACGTAATGGGTCACGATGCGCGCGAATGCCAGCGCATACGCGGGATCGGTGAACCGCTGCGCGAGGCCCGGCTTCGGCGGCCACGCGGGCGTGGCGGACTCCCACAGGCACCACGCCTCGGCGGCACGCTGGCTGACGGCGGGATCGGGATCGAGCAAGAGGCGATGATACGCCGCGACGATATCGCCATCACGTTCGGCGGCTGGCAGCGCAGCGCGCAGGCGTTCCCACTGTTCTGGGAAGAACATGGCCACCCCGCCACGGAAGAGCCAGTCGAACTCCGAGTGTCGTCCGGTCGTGACGCCGAAGAGGACCATCTCCGTGACACGCTGTGGGTAGCGTGTGGCATAGGCGAGGGAGAGCGTGCTGCCCCAGGAGCCGCCGAGCACCAGCCAGCGCTCGATACCAAGGTACTGGCGCAGGCGCTCCATATCGGCGAGCAAATGCTCGGTCGTATTGGTGGAGAGGTCAATATGGGGAATGCTGGCATGGGGCGTGCTTCGTCCACAGTTGCGCTGATCGAACAGCACGATGCGATACATAGCGGGATCGAAGAGCCGCCGCCACCACGGCGAGCAGCCAGAGCCAGGGCCACCATGCACGGCAAGGGCAGGCTTCCCCTGTGGGTTACCACAGGTCTCCCAATACACCTGATGACCGTCGCCCACATCCAGCAATCCGCGCGCGTACGGCTCGATCTCAGGATATAGCTCTGGCATGATCACATCCTCCCCCATCTCTTTGCGGTTCGCCAGCCACGACACCTGGCATCTGACATGGTACCAGACGCGCGCCGGATGATGTGCCCACTCTCGCGGCACGCATGGCATGGCTATGTATCCTGGCAGAGAATTGTTGAGGCGGAAGTCATCTCCAACCTCGCCCCTGACATCCCGTCACTCCACCGTCACCCGAATCGTCTGTATCGTCTCGTGCGCGGCGAGGTCAACCGCATGAACCGCGAGCGTATACTCTCCGGGTGCGGCAAAGGTGTGCGCGAGCGCGAGAGGAAGCTCGCGGGCGCCGCTACGCGCGCGGGCGGCGTGGGCGCGGTGGTGAAACGTTGCGCCATCGTACTCCCAGTCAACGCTCCAGCCATCCAGGCAGCGCAGCCCCTCAGAGGAGTCGCCGCTTTCCCATGAGACAGCTTCGAGGATACTTCCGTGCGGCGGGGTGTATCCCCTGAGACGCACGCAGACCGAGCGGCCAGATTGCTCGACGGCGATCGCTAGCCTGGCCGCATCTCCGGGAATGGGCGCGGCTCCTTCGAGGATGGGGCGCCGCACGACGAAGGGACACGGAGCGGCGAGGGCCAGCAACCGCTTGCGGGTCGTGTGGATGGCGAGTGGGCTGGCGTCGGCGGCAATCCAGCGGCGGTGCAGGTCTTCGGCAGCGAGAACGGTCGCGCCGCTGCCACAGCAGCAGTCCAGGACGAGGTCGTCGGGATCACTGGTGAGCGTCAGCAGCAGCCGTAGCAGGCCAAGCGGCTTCTGCGTGGGGTAATCCAGCCGCTCGCGCGAGAGATTGAGCACGGGACGCACATTGTAGCGCAGCAGCGAGTGATCCGGACCCACACAGGTAATCTCACCCTCCAGCACATCGCGCAGCAGCGTATCGACGTAGTGGCGTCCCTGCCCGTCGCGACGCGACCCCATGAACGGCTTGCGCAGATACTGTCGCTCGATCTGTGGGCGAATGGTGAAGCGTGGCGATTTGGCGTAGAGCAGAATGGTATCGTGCTTGCGCGCGAGCGATTCCCGCCGCGATGCGCCGCCACTGCGGTACGACCAGACGATGGCATTGCGGAAGTTTTCGCCCCCGAAGATGTCATCCAGCAGCAACCGCAGTATTCCCTCGGCCCGCCAGTCACAGTGCAACAGCAGCGCGCCGTCCTCCGCCAGCAATGCGCGCAGCATGACCAGCGTCTCATCCATCCAGCGCAGGTAGCTATCGAGATCGGGCCAGATGTCGCGGTAGGCGATGCGTGTGATGTTCTGGCTGGTGCCACGCAAGGTGACTGAGCTGGTAAAATCGAGGCCCGTGGCGAACGGGGGATCAATGTAGATCAGATTGACCTGCCCGGCGTAGTCGGGGAGCAGCGCCGGGAGCACGCGCCACGTCTCGCCCGCGATGAGCTGGTTTGCCGGATGCTGAGGCGCATCACCAGACGACGCGCCGCCCGCTTCGATGGTGCGCAGGGCAGCGACTGGCAGATTCGGCTGGTGGCGGGTGCCATCCGGGTCATACTTCCCATCCCAGACCAGCTCAGGCATGATGAATTCTTCCTCCGCATGGTGTCATTGCCGGGCGTAGCATAACACAAACCGCTCCGGCGAACGCTCGCGTGTTCCATATCCGCCTGGCAGATGCGGAAGGATAAGGAAGCCTGTTGACAGTCAGGACCAAACGTTCTAATATGGGCACTCAATTCGAAGAACAGGCATACCCACAGATGCGCGGAAGGGGAGAACGATGAATGTAGCGCAGGAGATTACGGATGCCGCGACGGTAGGGGATGAGATGCGATTGCGCGAGATGCTGGAGAATGATGCTGCTCTGGCAAACGCCCACAGCCCGGATGGGTGGACGCCGCTCCATCTGGCGGCGCACTTCGGCCATACCGGCGCGGTGCGTCTGCTGCTGGATGCGGGCGCGGATGTGGGCGCGCGCTCGAAGAACGACCTGGAGAACCAGCCATTGCATGCCGCTGCTGCCGGGCAGGCTCCGGTAGAGCTCCTGACGACGCTGCTGGATGCCGGAGCCGATGTGAATGCGAGACAGCGTGGGGGCTTCACGCCCGTTCAGGCGACCGCACAAAACGGCGATCTGGCCGCGACACAATTGCTGCTGGCACGCGGCGCGGATGCGCAGGCGCGAACGGATGATGGCCAGACGGCGCTCTCTCTCGCGGTGGAAGGCGGACACGAGGCTATCGCGTCTTTGCTTCGCGCGCACGGAACAACGGCCTAGCATCCTCCAAGACGTACCGGTACACCGGCTTTCATGCTGCTATACTGCCATTGAATCTATCTCGATGGGCGTGCGAGTGCGTTCCCGGCACTCTCCGGGAGCCTGCAGATGAATCGAGGCAGCGGATGGCGAAGAAGCATGACAAGCACGAGAAAGGCGAGAAAGGCGACAAGCACGAGAAGCACGACAAAGGCGACCGGATCGAACATGACCTCGCAGCGGCAAACGGGCATTTCACGGCGCTCCAGTACGAAGATGCGGACCAGCCAGCGAGCGCATGGGGCGGAACAGTAGCAATTACGGGCGTCCGGCTGATCGACGGCACGGGTGCCGATCCTGTGGAGCGGGCGACGGTCGTGCTCGATGGCGAGCGGATCAAAGCCGCCGGCCCGGCTGATGCGGTCCACATTCCCAACGACGCGGCGGTGATCGAGGCCGAGGGGATGACTCTGCTACCCGGTCTGATCGACTGTCACGTGCATCTCTTTGGCCAGTGGGGCTATGACTTGCTTCGCGGATTGATGACGCCTCCCTCGCTCGCGCTGCTCTATGCCGTGCCGAACGCGCGGGCAACGGTGGAGGCAGGCATCACGACCGTTCGCGACGCCGGGGGGACGCCAGCGGGCGTCAAGATGGCTATCGAGCGGGGCCTGTTCCCTGGGCCGCGCATGCTCGTCGCCGTCTCATACCTCTCGCAGACCGGCGGCCATGGCGACAACATGATGCCCTGCTGCATCGACCTGGGTGAGAATAAGCTTCCCGACGTGCCGTTTGGTGTGGTGGACGGCGAAGAGGCGATGCGCCACAAGGTGCGCGAGATTCTGCGCGCGGGAGCCGACTGGATCAAGCTGATGACCAGCGGGGGCGTGCTTTCGTCGGCGGATTCCCCACACCACGCCCAATTCACTGTCGCGGAAATCGCGACGGCGGTGTATGAAGCCGCGGCGCAGGGCAAGCGCTGCTTCGCGCACGCACAGAGCACGCAGGGCATCAAGAACGCTATCGAAGCGGGCTGCGCGAGCATTGAGCATGGCATCTATCTGGATGACGAGGCCATCGAGATGATGCTGAAGCGTGATGTCTATCTGGTGCCAACGCTGGTCGCGCCGGAGGATGTGCTCGATCTGGCGGCGGCACATCCTGGCATGCTGCCAGACTATGCGATCAACAAGGCGCGCCAGGTGATGATTACCCACCGGGAGAGCTTCCGCCGGGCGGTGGAGGCAGGCGTGAAAGTGGCGATGGGCACGGATACAGGCGTTGGACCGCATGGCGGCAACGCGCGCGAGCTGCCGCTCATGGTCGAGCACGGCATGACGCCGATGCAGGCCATCGTTGCTAGCACGCGTTCCGCAGCTGAATTACTGCGACTGGATGACCAACTCGGCACCATTACCAGCGGCAAACTGGCTGATCTGCTGCTGGTGAATGGCGATCCGCTTGCGGAGATTGGCGTGATAGCCGATGCGGAACGGCTGGTGCTGGTTTTGAAAGGTGGTGTGCCAATTCGCTCGCGGCTTGCCCCCGCGCGCTCTCGCGTGGAGGTAGGCGTCTGATCTCAGGCAAGAGCGGACCGTGCCAGGGATGAGGTGTGAGGCAGGTGTGAGTCCCAGAGGGCGAAACGTGCCCTTGTTGTGATGTCCATATTTTACGCTCAAACCGGGGTAACAGGACACTCGACGGGAGTCTCTCCACTTGCCTCTTGTAGCTGGGGAAAGGAAGGTAGCACCATGCTGAGCTATTGGTTCCCCACACCTTTATCCTTCTGGTGGCCATTGAGCCTCACGATTGTGTTTGCCGTCCTTGCGGTGATCGCAGTCGGGGTCACCCTGGCGCGCCGTGAGGAGGAGCCAGACGCGTCGGCTATCGCGGTGTTCTATGGTATTGGCCTGGGGTTGGCCGCGCTGACTGAGTTCATGATGTTCCTGGACGCAGCGTTTGGGTGGTCGCTTGCCGCAGCGTTTACCATTTCCGCAAGCGTCGTGACATTTGCGGCGGTAGTCGTGGCGGCGGTTGCCATCCTCGCGATCATCATCGCGATTGGGATGCAATTCCAGGAGGAGAACACCTATCGCTCCACACATAGGCTTGCCCATTAACGGCGCTATGCCATGGAACGACAGAGGGTCGGCCCGTATGGACCGGCCCTCTTTTCGATGGCTGTCTATTCCAGCGCGCGAGTCTCCCGCTATCTTCGTAAGGGGTGCCGGGAGAGACTGTGCCTATTCCCACTTGAAAAGACGGATCGACACCAGCGCGCAGACCACCGTCCACGCGACGAGCACGGCCAGATCAACCCACATGGGGAAGGTTGGCGTGCCTCCTGCCATGGTCTGATGCAAGGCGTCGCCCAGGTAGGTGAGCGGTAGCGCCCGCACAACCGGCGTCAGAAACACTGGCAATGCCGCGAGTGGGAAGAAGATGCCCGAGAGGAACATCATCGGGAAGTTGACCGCCGAGGTGATGCCGTTGGCCGCATCGACGGTCTTCGAGATCGCGGCGACCAGATAGCCCAGGCTGATGAACGCAATCGCGCCCAGGACCACCAACCCCAGCACCGCCAGAATGCTGCCCTGAATCTGAATATTGAACACCCAGATGCTCAACGCCAGAATCAGCCCCGTCTGCACGAGCGCAATCGTCAGGCGCATCAATACCTGGCTCGCCAGCAGGCTCCAGCGCGGCAGCGGCGTCGCGCCCAGTCGGCGCAATACTCCTTCCTGACGCAGCGTGACCAGCGGCGTCGCCGTCCCAAAGAGGCCAAGCTGCATCAGGGCCATCGCCAGAATACCGGGCACCAGGAAATCCACATACCGTAGCTGATGAGACAGGATTGAATTGGTTTCCAGGGCCAGCGGCGGCAGGGTTTTGGCCGCGTTCTTATTGAAGTTGGAGACTATCGCCTGAACGATGCTCTCTTTGATCTGGGTATCGGCCTGGCCAGTGCTCGGATCATCATACAACTGCACTGTAGCTGTCTGCCCCTGTGCGACCTTCTCGCTGGAGCCAGCCGGGATGACAATGACCATGTCCACCTGGCCCTTCTTGAGTTGATCCAGCTCAGCATCGCGGCTGCCGTTCTCGATCTTGAACGAGGGGAACTGCTTGAATACCCCTGTTAGCACCGTGCCAACCTGGCCGCTATCCTCGTTGACCAGCCCAACCTTGTAGTTCGGCGCGCCATTGTTGTTGAAGATGACGCCAAAGAGCAAGATGAAGAGCAGCGGGAAGGCCAGCGTCCAGAAGATGCTCATGCGATCGCGCACGAACTCCTTGATGCTGGCGACGTAGAGACTGAATACCGTTGACATGCTGAAATATCTCCTCGAAGGTGGCCCGCGTGATGATGCTTGTCGTGTTTGTCACGTTATGTGGGTAAGCAGTGCTGTTTTGCGGTGGTGGTTCTGCCCTCACCCCCGGCCCCTCCCCTCAAAGGGAGGGGAGCCAGAACGCGCGCCCATGCGCCCCAGCAGTCGCCTCAGTGCTCCTCCCCGCGTCGGGGAGAGGGCCGTGCTAGTCGCGCAGGGCACGTCCGGTTAGCTTGAGAAATACATCTTCGAGCGTGGCGTTATGCACGTTGAGGTCGCGCAGTGTGCTGCTGGAGCCGTTCTGGCGGCTCATGAGCTCGGCCATCGTGTGGAGCACATCGCTGGTATAGAGCGTCACCTGCCCGTTTTCCGTCGAAACATGCGTCACACCATCCAGCGCGCGGTAGCCATCGACGCCCGCTGGATCAGTGAAGGAGATGGCAATATCGCTGAAGTAGCGATGGACCAACTCTTCGGGGCTGCCCATCTCGATGATGTGTCCGTGATCGACAATCGCCACACGGTCGCACAGCTCTTCGGCCTCTTCCAGGTAGTGCGTCGTCAGCATGACGGTCTTGCCCCGGCGCTGCAGGTCGCGGATGACATCCCAGAGCTGGCGGCGAGCTTGCGGGTCCATGCCGGTCGTCGGCTCGTCCAGAAAGACGATATCGGCGTCGTTGACCAGCGCCAGCGCGACACTCAACCGCTGCCGCTGGCCGCCAGAGAGGTCTTTGCTGCGCGTGGTGCGCTTCTCGCCCAGATCCACCAGCTCGATCAGCGCGTCGGTCGAGAGTGTCTTGCGGCCAGGATAGAACGTATGGAACAGGTCGAGAATCTCGGTGACGGTCAGGCGAGGGTAGAGCGCGGTCGTCTGGAGCTGGATACCAATCCGCATCTTGATCGCCCGTGCATCGCGCGGCTGGCGCAACCCCAGCACGGTGATCGTACCGCTGTCTGGCGTGCGCAGTCCTTCGATCATCTCAATTGTGGTTGATTTACCCGCCCCGTTGGGACCAAGCATGCCAAAGATCTCGCCTTCCCGCACGCCGAGGCTGATACCATCCACCGCTTTGGTCTGGCCGTAGGTCTTACGCAGATCCTCGGCGACAATCGCGAAGGATTCGTTCCCCATGTCTCCTCCCTTTTACGTCCATTAGCCCATCTCATATTCTATCCGTGTGTATGGGCATTCCGTGATTGCTCCTGATGCACTGCCCTGCGGAAGCATCCATTGCATCGAGCGCACAGGCCGCCACTCTGGCGCGCCGCGTGCTGTACCTTACCGTCGCATATGGAACCGGGGAGCGAACAGTGTCTTTCGTCACGCGCTTCGTCATATGTTCAGCCACACATTGTCGCATGACCTCACATGACCTCACATGACCTCACATGACCTCACGCATCATCACGCACTGAGGAATGCCACTTTCATGGGCTAACGCTCCTCAGCGGGCTGGAAAATGGGTTCGGAGGCGGCCAAACAGCCCGATACAGTACATGGGTTGTGGCCGCAAGGTAGGACGGGATGCTATTCTCAATGGAGAAGCACGGGGAGATGAGTCGGCGCGCAGGCGTTGATGGACGGATATAGCGATTCAAGGAGATAAGAGGATGTTCCAGCGCATTCTGGTACCGCTCGATGGCTCAGAGTATGCCGAGGCGGCGTTGCCGATGGCGGCGCACATCGCGCAGGCGGCGAATGGAACGGTGGTACTGCTGCATGTGCTGAGCGGCGTACGTGAGTTCCTGCCGTATATCCTGCCGATGATGGAGCCATCTACCCTGGCGGCTGATGTGGATGCGGCGGCTGCTTACCTCGAAGCCGTCGCCGCACAGCCTGAGCTGGCTCGCGTAACGACTGTCACAGAGATACGCTCCGGCCAGGCGGGCACAACGATTCTGGATGTCGCGGAGGAGCACCACGCCGATCTGGTCGTGCTGGCGGCGCGTGGGCATACCGGGCTGGCACGCTGGGCGCCGGGCAATGTCGTCGAGCATGTGGAGCATCATGGCAAGATGCCGGTGCTTTCGCTCTCCAATACCAACGCGCTTCCCCCGACAGATCGCCCGGCCTATGGGCTGGTGCTGCTCGATGGCACGTCGGAAGCAGAGGCAGCGATTGCCCCGGCGAAAGAGTTACTGGCCGCCCTGAGCAACGCGGAGCGTGAACGCGCGACACTACACCTCGCCTGGACTGGAACCTTCGAGCCGGAGGGAGCCACTCTCCACAATGGGCGCGAGGACGTCAAAGAGTATCTCCATGCAGTGGAGGAGCAGCTGCACGCCGATTCTCAGAGCGATTGGCCGCTCACGGTCACTGCTGAAGTGATCGCTGAGGAGAACCTTCATCAGGCGGTGGCCGATCTCGCCCAGCAGCAACAGGCGACGTTCATCGCGCTCGCGCCCCATGGCCAGCGCGGCTTCCCGCTCTATACCAGCGCCGATTTCGATGAGCACCTGCGTGGGGCGACGGACCTGCCGCTGCTGCTCGTCCCGCACCACGCGATGGCGCGCACATAGCGGGAACAACAGTCTCACCCTTGCTCACAATATGAGCGTGTACACGTAGAAGTTGTTGTCGCGCTGCCAGCCGAGCGATTCATAGAGGTGTTGCGCCGGAGTGTTGTCTATCGCCGTCTGGAGCATCAACTCTTTGGCGTGCGTCTCCTGCCCAAAGGCGCGAGCGCGTTCGAGCAGCGCGCGGCCCACCCCGGCGCGGCGAGCAACTGGCGCGACGAACAGGTCATTCAATAGCCAGGCTCGTCGCATCGAGGTGGACGAGAAGATAGGATAGAGCTGCGTGAAGCCCGCGGGCGTGCCATCGTCGAGCAGCGCGAGGAAGATGACCGATTCGCCACGTTCCAGGCGCTCCGTCAGGAAAGTGCGCGCTTCGTCGAGCTCAGGCTCCTTGCGGTAGAACTGCCGATAGGCGTCAAAGAGCGGCGCAATCGTCTCAATGTCCGCGATGGTTGCCTGCCTCACCTGCATAGATGTCATCGATCCTCGTACTCTCTCTATCGTTCTATCGTTTTCTTCGCGTGATCCAGCGCTACTCGGTCACGAGCAGCAGATGGTACTTGTTCTTGCCTGCGCGCACGAGAATCGCACGGCCAAAGAGCGCGGAGTCGCGCGTCAGCAGCATATCGGGGTCCGTCACGCGCCGGTCATTCACGTACAGGCCGCCCTGCTGAATCAGCCTGCGTGCCTCGCCCTTCGACTTCAAGATCCCCTCACTCACCAGCGTCTCGACCAGCGAAACGCTCGCATCCAGCGCGGACGCCACGAGCGGCGAGGTCGGCACGGCGCCCGCCAGGTGGGGCAGCGCCACCTCCGACAGCGACTCAACGCCCCCGCCAAAGAGCGCCTGCGATGCCTCGGCAACGGCCAGAGCGGTCTCCTCGCCATGTACCAGCTTCGTCACCTCAAAGGCGAGCAGCCGCTGCCCAATCCGGCTCGCGGGATTAGCCGCCTGCTGCCGCGCAATCTCGGCAATCTGATCGAGGGGAAGGAATGTAAAGATCTTCAAGTAGCGCTCGACATCGGCGTCTTCCGTATTGATCCAGTACTGGTACAACTGGTACGGCGTCGTCATCGCCGGATCGAGGTAGAGCGCGTTGCCCTCGCTTTTGCCGAGTTTCTGGCCCGACGACGAGGTGATGAGCGGCGCGGTCAGCGCGTGCACCTGGGCGTGGCGCGCGCGGCGAATGAGATCGACACCCGCCGTGAGGTTGCCCCACTGGTCGTTACCACCCACCTGCACCGTGCAGTTGAAGTGGTCGAAGAGGTGCAGGTAGTCAATGGATTGCAGAATCATGTAGCTGAACTCGGTGTACGAGATGCCCTGCGCGCGATCTTCCAGCCGCGCCCGCACCGACTCCTTCGCAATCATCGCATTGACGGAAAAATGCTTGCCGATGTCGCGCAGATACTCAATCAGCGTCATCTTGCCCAGCCAGTCGGCGTTGTTGAGCATGATCGCCCCGTTCTCGCCCTCGAACGAGAGAAATCGTTCGAGCTGGCGGCGGATATGCTCGGCGTTCTCGTCCACCTGCTCGGTGGTCAGAAGCACGCGCTCCTCCGACTTACCACTGGGATCACCGATCATGCCCGTCCCACCGCCGACCAGCAGGAGCGGACGATGACCCGCGCGCTGAAAGTGCGCCAGCACCATGATCGGCACGAGGTTGCCTACCTGAAGACTTGGCGCCGATGCATCCCACCCGCAATAGACCGAGAGCATGCCTGTTGCCGCCGCCTCTGGCAGGCCGCTCTCGGTCATCTCACTGATCAAACCGCGCTCCTCAAGCACGGTAATCACGTTCTTGCTGGGTGCTTTCGCCTTGGCCATTGCTCTCTCTACCTCTTTCTCAGGTTGCGCACGCGATGCGTCTTGCGGATGGAATGGATACCTCCGCGGCGGTGGGTAATGCGTGGCGGCGTGCCCATGGCGCCGGGAGTGCTCAAGTATAGCTATTGTCTGTCATCTGGGGGCTGTAACGCAAGAGGGAGCGGGCCGTTTCCTTGCCATAGCCCGCAGGCCACGGCTAATCCCATGGCGTCCATATCCGCGTGGCGTGAACGTGGGGCCCGAGCGAATAGGATGAGCCGCAGGGCTTCAGCCCATGGCCTGTTCATCGCCCACTACCGCACTCCCGCCCACCGCGCCGCCAGCTCGACATCCTCACCATGCGACGCTGGCATGCTGTTCGTCGAGGAGGAAGCCCACCGAAGGAACGCCAAAGTCGTCGCGCAGCCCGGATTGGAACTCGGCAAGAACCGCCTCAGCCACGGGATGCCCCACCTCGCCGAGGATCTCTGAGACGAGGAAGACCTCGGTCGTCGCGGGAGTAACCAGGGCGGTGCGCGCCTGCCGCCAGACAAAGTGGCGGGTGAGAATCGTGGCGCCGGTGGCATAGGCGACCTCGCCGGGCGGGATGGATTCACTCGCCACCGCGTCCAGCGCCGTGAATTCGTCGCCGGGCCGGGTCAGACGCAATTCGAGGGAATCGAGGACGGCGCTGAGGTCGAAGGCGCCAGCGGGAACGACATGGCGTAACGAGGTGGCATTGTAGAAATCCACGAGCGGGTTGATGGCGAAGGGGTCGCCTCCCTTGAGTGCGCGACGTAGTAATGCCTCGACGGAACTGGGGAACTGCTTGCCAGAGACGCCCATCGCCGTGAAGCGGTCGCGCCAGGGTCTGACGCGTGGATGCGACTGCGCGTTGCCGAACGGGGCAGCCGCCATACCCGCCTCAGCCCAGGCTGATCGCCAGGATTGAGCGATGCCGGGACGATCATGGGCGTTATCCACGCCCTGCGCGACGGCTACAGCGATCATGAGGCCAGGAAAGCGGGCAAAGACCTCAGGAGCAATCATGAAACGCATGGGGAAATTCCTGGCACTTCGACACGTCTCACCCACGCCCTTGCCCATACCCTCTCTGGCGGCTCTCAATCAGAGGCGCGTTACGCGGAGAAGCGGGAGGCTTGAGCAATCATCGCCAGCAGATTATCTACGTCGAAGGGTTTGCTGATCACCTGCGCCGATACCTGCGTCAGGAGGGGATCGGCCTGTTGCCTGAGAATGGCGTTATCAGCGGTCATCAGCAGATAGGTATGCCGTCCGATGTGATACGGATCGGCGATTGCCGCCTTCAGAATATCGATCCCATTCAGCCGGGGGAGCAGTAGATCAAGCAGGACCACTAACGCCACATCGCTCGCGCGTAATACTTCGAGCGCAATCACGCCGTCTCCGGCCTCTATCACCTCGTAGCCGGCATCCTCAAGGATGAATCGCAGCGTGTCGCGGATATCCTGCTCGTCGTCCACTATCAGCACACGCGTCATGGCAGCCGCCCCTCATCGTCCGGTAGAACCGGATTATCTCTGCGTCACAGCATCTCGGGGTATTGGGACCACACACACACAACCCGACCACCAATTGGAGAGATGCCTATCTACCAGGGAGTCACGCAAGCCAGAACCTCTGCCGGAAACCTCGATGCGCCTGTGGCGCGGACTGGCCAACAGAGACAATGGAGTTCGCCCTCCTGAGCCAAGGGGAATGATCGAATGGGTATCAGAAGTCACCATCTCTCGCCTGATACCCACTCCTACCAATAAAGAGCGCTGCTGTGCTTCACGCTGCTTCATCGCAGGTCACAAACTGCTGTTGAGCGAAGTGTACCATACAGATTCTCGTTTGTCGCCTGCGGAAAACCGCTCTCATGGCGTTGAGTATGCGATAGACTTTCCTCTGCTGTGCCCTGATAGCGCCGAGTCCGTGCGGATAGGGATACATCTGGCGACTTCCCTACGCCAGCCCCACCTGCCCAAGCAGCCGCACGATGGGTCGCAGGAGTGGCGTGAGCAACGGGCGCAGCCACAGCGCAATCAGCCCGCCGATGATGCCACAGATCGCGCCGCCGAACACATCGCCGGGATAATGCACGCCGACATAGACGCGCGAGAACGCGATGGTGACGGCTGCGAGCAGCCCGAACAATGCCAACAGGGCCGCCAGCCAGCGCACGACATCTCGCTGCGCCACTGTTCTGGCGCTGGCGAGGAGCACCGTGGCAAAGGCAAACGCGGCCGCCGAGTGATCGCTGGGAAATGATGCGTCGGCGGCATGCGCAATGAGTTTATGGACGACGCCAGGATGTGAGATAAATGGCCTCGGCTCAAAGAGCAGATGCCCAAGCAGGATATTGATACCCAGCGCCAGCACGACCGCAACCGCCGAGAGCAGCAGGGCGATATGGCCCTCCATCCGGGCAGCATCGGCCTGCGCGTTTCTCCGTATGAGCGGCGACCAGCGCGCCAGGGCAAACCAGAGCACCACGAGCAGCACGGGAAGGAGAAAGATCAGCCGATCCGCGGCAAAGACCATCACCGGATCGAACGCACCCTCATGCCCGGCAGGTCCGTTGATTTCCTCGAAGAGATTCCAGTTGAGCGAAAGGACATCTTGTACCATGACTATCCTCAGCCTATCCGCGATGATATCGCACACATTGCCTATCACATATCGCAGAGGTCTGATGCTGGAGCGTACCCGTCACACACAACGAATCTGGCACACGCAGCACACAATGCACAATGAGATAAGTGGGATGCAGTATAGTCCTTTTTACGGGGGTAACACAATAGAATTGCCCATCTTTCTTTCACCTTCGCTTAACCGCTGCTTCATAGCTCATGAACATGCTTGTGCTTACCACAGCACGCTCTTTTTGGCAACAAACAGCCCCCCGAGGAGTATTTCCCTGAGGGGCTGCCTGACATTGCCGTAGAGAGGGTGTTACGGCTGGTATTTCTCGACGGTGAGGCTGACATTCTGATCAGCAAAGCTTCCCTGAATCACGGCCCAGAATGTCTCATCGCCAGATGGCGCGACCGTGTGCAACAGGGTCTTCAAGGTGCCGTTAGGCGCGGGGGCAAATACCCGCCAACTCGTCTGGCCGGGCTTCCAGGAGTAGAGCATTGCGTTTTGCCCATCGCCGGACGGAGAGAACGCCACGATCAGTGAGCCATCAGCCTGAACGATGAGCGGCGTGATGACTGGTTTCGCCTTCTCGGGAACACCTTGCAGCGGCGAACTCACCCAGGTGTGCCCGCCGTCGCTGCTCACACGGAATTCGCTGACTGACAAAGAAACACCAATGATATGTGGCTGCCAGCTGACCGTCGGCATATTCATCACGAGCAGCGGCTTGCCACCAACTATCACCACCGCCATCCCTTCCGATGTCCCACCTTGCGGCAGCGTGCTGACACTCGACCAGGTTCGTCCCGCATTGTCACTGCGATAGAGCGAAAGCGCGGGCGCATTGATGGTATCGCACGACCCGCTGCTTACCGCGGCAAAGACCGTCTGGCTATTCGGCTGCGTGGCGAAGTCGCAGACACCCTGCCCAAGACCGCCGCCATCCGCCACACTCCAGGTAGCTCCACCATCCGTACTGCGTACCAGTCGCCCCATGCCACCACCACAGGTCGGGCCACAAGTGAGCAGCGCGAAGAGGCGCGTTCCCTGAGCCTGGAGAAGTGTTGCCGCCGATCCGGCAGTGGGCCCCGCCTCAGAGAAGGGCGTAGAGATCGTGCCATTCACTGGGAATCGGATCGCTGTCCACGTCGCCCCATCGTTTGTCGTGCGGTAGGTGGTGCTACAGGGCATCTGGCCCGAAGCCAGAACGGGGCCGTGTGTCCCAAAGCCAACCGGCCCATGCGCCGACGACGGGCAGGCGTCGGGTCCCTGCCCGTAGGCTAGGTTCGTTGTCACCGTCAGAAAGGCGGTATGGGCATCCAGTGAGCTGGCAAAGATTTCGATGCCAATTGCTTGGTTGGCATCGGCTGGGAGATGCAACGCACTCCAGGTAGCTCCGCTATCATCCGAACGGCGCACGGTGAATGGGTTTTCCGTGGCCTGATAGACAATAGCGGGATTCGCGGGAGAGAACATAGGATGCGGCGTCCCCGGAAATTCCTGGGTGGTATAGGACATACTGTCCGCGACATGCCACTGGCCGTGCGCATTTGCCTGAGGTGTCTGCGAGGAAGTCTGATGAACCTGGGTGCCTATCGTCGCGGTGCCGCCGCGTCCCGCCGGGCCAAAGAAGCCCTTCCCCCCGGCAAAGCTATAGAGCAGCGCTGCGAACAGCGCAATGATCGCAACGGCCGAGGTGACTGCCGCGACGTTGCGCCAGGGGCTGGGTATCTTGATGGCAGGCGCGTTCCGCTCGTCATGAGCGGGCGCTTGGAGTTGATCATCGTTTATAGTCATGCTCTTTTCTCCATCATACAGGCGAACAGGCTTGGTGTATGGAGGATTCGCCTCGTCGGCAGGATATTGGGCAGCCCGATCGCGAATAGCATCGAGCGTCAGAAAAGACGGCACGTCAGTGGGTACGCCATAGTGTCGCCGCACGCTCTCCTCTACCACCTGGTCCGCTGCCAGCATCGCCTGCTCGCGGCAGACCGCGCAGAAAAGCAGGTGACGGCGAAGGGCATCCCGTTCTGGCTCGGAGAGTGTTCCGGCGCGGAGTCGCGGCAACACTGATAGGTACAGCGCTGTATCAGCAGGACACGGTGGCTTCGGTGCTTCTGGAAAGGGATTCATCAGCGTGAAGCCTCCTGCGTCTGTGGGTTATGCGCAATGTAGCTCGTGCGCAGTTGCTGTTTCGCGCGCGAGAGACGCTTCTTTGCGGCCTCATGCGAGATACCGGTAATCTCGGCAATTTCAGCCGTAGTGAAGCCATGAACGATGCTGAGAAGCAGCAGTGCAACCCCCTCTGGGGAGAGGCTTGCAAAGGTGGCGCGCAGCACCTCTGATTCCAGCACCGAATCCTCGAAAGGGAGCGCCAGCAGCGGAATCTCACCATGCTGCTCGGCTATCGCATCCAGCGATTCCCAGCGGATCAGTCGCCGGCGGCGGAGCGCCGAGACAGCACGCCAGTAGGCCGCATTGAAGAGCCAGCGCCGGATGGCATCTTCCGTGCCGCTTCCATCAAATGGAGCAGCCGCCCGCTGAGCCGCGCGCCAGGCGTCACAAAAGACGTCCTGGACGATATCGCGCGCATGCTCGACGTCACCAATGAAACCGCGCAAGAAACTGTAGAGCGGCCATTGGTAGCGCGTGAGCAGGTCGGCGAATGTCCCAGGGGGCAGCAACTTTGGCGCGGAGGCGTCTTTCATGCCGTCTCCTCGCCCGGTGAGCGACTCCGCATCAGGCATGTTCCCTTTCATCTACAACTCCGCACAAACTATCTCTTTAGGGACAACGTTGCCGAAAGTCCATCGTCACGTCACCCGATGTATGCCGGGTAGCCCAAGATCACGCAAGTGAGAGCAGCAGGAGAAGCGTCGGGGGAGTCTATGAGCGTATGGAGCAGGAAGAGTATACAGTGGTGTTGAGTGATGTTGGCGCGTTAGCGGCGGCCATCCTTGCGCCGGATGCGTGTGCTGAGCAGTGACAGGCGGTTGCGAGCGGAGACAGGGCGGGGCGTGGAGTTCACCGGCTGAGACCGCGGACCACCTGAGCGAAATCTGCGCGAGGCACGTCCTCTCACACGACGGAGCAGGTTATCGGTCCGTGGGAGCGCCGCCCGCCAGGTTTCGCCGTCCTCTTCGAGACCTTCAAGCACGGGCAGCAACTCTGACGGCACGATCTCACGCTCACGCGCTCGCTGCTCGTCATGGTGAGTGGGACTATCCTCCATGCGCATCCCCCTGTTCGGGCGGTTTGGCATACACGCCCGATGATGTGCTCATCTGCCCCCGCAGCATCCGTAACGCGCGACGCAGGCGAGTGCGCACCGTTGCTGGCGGTATTCCCAGAATCGCCCCGACCTCCGTCGCATCCATACCGGAGTAGTAGCGCAATACGACGACCAGCCGCAAATCTTCGTCCAGGGTATCAATCGCCCCGCGCAGGTCCATGGCATTGGCATGGTCGCTGGCGCCGGGATCACCGCCCAGCAGGGCAAGTGGCGCGGCATCGTCGTCATAGAGCGGCTCCGTCAGCCGCCGGCGGGTGCCAAAGCGGCCACGCTGCCAGTCGCGGCAGACATTCACCGTGATACGCAGCAGCCAGGAGCGTGCCGCCGACGTATCTCGCAAGGTGGGCCACGCCTGCCATCCCCGCGTGATCGCCTCCTGAGCGGCATCCTCGGCGTCCGCGGGACCAACCAACGCCGCCGCTACACGGAGAATCGCGGTCGCATAGAGCGGAATGATCGCCGCGAAATCGGTGTCACTGGCAGAGGCACTTGCGGCGTCAGCATCGTGCGTCTGTCGTATCGTGGAGCCAAATTCCTGCCCGGACAACGCCATTTTCGAGTGCCCCCATTCCATGCTGCTGCCCTTTCAATTCCGTGCGTTATCCGCTTACTGTAGAGAAGGATCTAAACCAACCAGGTGTTTCGTGGTCGCACCAGTTTCCTCTCCTTACTAACACCACCGAACGAGCCGATTTGTAACAGACACGGCTAGCCATTTTGGGTACCATGGGAAAGAGACCAACAACGAGAAAAGGCAGGTAGTCATGTCGCAGATTCCTCAATCGCCACAACCGCGCGTCCAGCGCATTGATCTGGTAGCCCTTCAGACCGAAGCGGCGGCACAACAGCGCGCCGGAGCTATCGGGTCACTCGTCGGTGCTGACCTCAATGTCAATCTCGTCCGGCTGGCGCCCGATGAGAGCGTGGCGGCGCATACCAATACCGAGGTTGATGTCTTGCTGGTGGGCATCAGCGGTGCGGGCGTCGTGGAGCTGGAAGCTGGCGATGAGCCGCTCGACGCGGGCAGCGCGCTCTATGTGCCCAAGAACGTGCGCCGGGGTATCCGCGCGGGCAATCAGGGAGTTGTCTACCTCACCTGTCACCGTCGGCGCGGCGGATTGATGCCAACTCCCCGTCGTGCTCCCCAAAGTCACTGAGACCATCCATATCCATACATATTCTTTCTTCTGCTCACGCTCATGCGCATGCCGGGTACCGTCTCCACACTACCCAGCGGCTCCATAACGGCTGGATGTGCGCAGACGGGCGGTCATGATGGTGCCTGCCAGCGCGATGAGAAAACCCAGCAGCGCGGCGGCTGGCCCATATGCCAGTGTTCGTGTGGCGCCTTGGGAACCGAAAAACGGGTACAGATAGAACCAGCAGGAGACCAGCGTAAACCCGGCGCCGAGAAGGATGAGCGCGAGCGCCGGAACCCAGGTACGGGCGGTGGGCGTCCAGCGGCGCGCCAGAAACAGCGCCAATCCGATGGCCGCCAGAATGAGCGGCGCGCCCCAGATCGCAAATCCCCAAAAATAGGTGCCGCTGATGATGGATTCACCCGGAGCACGCAGGTTCACTTGAATGACCGTGAGCAGCTCCCGTGCGGGAACGCTGACAATCGTCATGGCACGATCACCATAGGCGGCAGAGTAGGCCGCCTGTCCTAATGGCAGGAACGACGCGGCGAAGGCGAGCAGCCCTCCCACGAGCAGCAAACTCGCCGCTCGCCAGCGAGGAGCACTGGAAGCCGGGTGGCGCATGTTGGTACTCCTTCGGAATGTGACGTACTGCACACTGGCTACCTTGAGCAGTCTACCCGGTTCCGGCGAAAAGAACAGGCAGCATTCGTATAATCGCCCGTAGAAATCCTCGCATCATGGCATCATGGCATCATGAGCGCCGCGACCCACGCGAGCGAAAAGACCACGAAAAAGCTCCCCCCGCCCCTAGAGAAGGGCAGGAGGAGCTAGCGTACTAGCCAGAGTATGCCGCGTTATCCGCGAGAGGGCGACTCAGGCGGGATTCGCGGTCTTCTCGGTGGGGATCGTCTGGCCATACTCGCGTGGGTCCTTGACCGTCGCGGTATCCACCGCGTGCTGCCCTTCGAGCCAGCGCTCGGCGTCAATCGCCGCACGACATCCCTCGCCCGCCGCGGTAACCGCCTGGCGATAGCGGTGATCGTCCACATCGCCCGCGACAAAGACCCCCGGCACATTGGACATCGTGTGCTCGACAGGCTTGAGATAGCCAGCCTCGTTCATCGTGAGGATGCCACGGAAGATCTCGGTGTTCGGCTTGTGGCCAATCGCCACGAAGAACCCCTGCACCGGCAAGGCTTCCGCCGCGCCCGTTTTCAGGTTGCGCACCACCACGCCTTCGACCGCCTGTTCGCCCAGCACATCCTCGACCTCAGAATCGAAATGGATCGTGATCTTCGGATGCTCACGCACACGCTGCTGCATGATCTTGCTGGCGCGGAAGGTATCGCGGCGGTGGATCAGATGGACCTCCGAGGCGTACTTGGTGAGGAAGAGCGCCTCTTCCATCGCCGTATCGCCGCCACCCACCACAGCCAGCGCCCGGTTGCGGAAGAACGGCCCGTCACACGTGGCACATCCACTGACGCCGCGCCCCTGGAGTCGCTGCTCGTTGGGCAGACCAAGCCACTTCGCGTTAGCGCCGGTCGCGATGATGACGCTCTTGGCAAGATACTGGCTCTCACTGGTCCAGAGCTGGAAGGGGCGGCGCGAGAAATCAACTCGCTCGACCGTCTGCGGGACCATCTCCGCGCCAAAGCGTCGCGCCTGGGCCTCGAATTTATCCATCAGCTCCGGTCCCTGGATGCCCTCTTCAAAACCAGGATAGTTCTCCACGTCGCTGGTAATCATCAACTGACCGCCGTATGCCTCGCCCTGGAGAACGAGCGTGGTCAGATTCGCCCGCGCGGCATAGATCGCGGCAGTATATCCAGCCGGGCCAGAACCGATAATAGCAACATCATAGACGGCAGATTCGCTCATAGAACAAGCCTTCCTCGCAGTCTGTGGCTTGCGAATACGCTCTCATCACCCTATTCACACTATACCACGTCCACACATTATACCATACCCCCGTAAGGTATACAAGCCACGACAAGGGGAGTAGAGCCTTGACCCGGATGGCATAGACTGGATACACTGCTGTTTAACATTTCGGGCGAGGTGCCGCCGTCCCGTCCGGTGGCGGCCAGGGCACGCGGATTGCATTGGATGGTGCCATCAGCTATTGGTATATGCGCCGGAAATGTGTCGCCGTACGTAGTACTATTTGAATGTAGCTCTTTTCTAGACATGTCTCTCGCTCGGATGTAGCATTCTGGAGCGCCTGGTAGTACCGTCGGCGGACGGAGGTGGTCATGAGCATCCATATTCACCCGATCTACCTTACGATCGTGATTCTCGTCTGGTTTGCCATCTACCACCTTGCCTACGCGCTCATTGCCCTCGCCCGCGACCGCTCGCTCGTCTGCTGGAGCATCGGTCCGCTGGGCATTAGTGCGATCACGCTCCGCGAGCCGCCTGCCAGCCAGGTGATCACGCAACTTGTCTGTGCCGCGGTCACGCTCGCGGGCACCACCTACATCAGCCTCTATCTGTTCGTGCCGCCGCCCATCGCCGGTTTGCAGCAGACCGTTTCGGAGCAGGTGATCGCGGTTGCGGTTCCGGTCGTCCTGCTGACGCTCTGGCGCCTGCTTGGCATTGTGCGCGAGCATCGCTTCCCACTCTGGGGCGAGGCACGGGTGATGGCGAGCATCCAGCGGAGCCGCGCCACGGGGGCATTGATCATCTTTACCGCGATGGGGAGAACTTTCCTGCGCGAGCGCTTCGGCGCTACCCCCGGCGAATTTCTGCGCGCGGCGCGTCTCTAGCCGTTCCGCTGTCTGGCAGCTAGTGTTTGATAACTGTTGAAGGTGGAAATGAGGAAGCGTCGAGATGGCCGCGATGGCTGACCCTAACTGCATCTTCTGCCGCATCGCAAATGGCAGTGTTCCCAGCACACAGGTCTATCACGACGACGACGTGATCGCGTTCCGCGACCTCAATCCCCAGGCACCAACACACGTGCTGATCATTCCGCGCCGCCACGTCTCCGGTATCAACGCGCCCGAGGCGGCCGATGGGGCGATGTTGGCGGCGATGATACGCGCGGCGAATACTGTCGCGCGGGATGAGGGCCTTGCCGACAGCGGCTATCGCCTCGTCTGGAACGTCGGTCGCAACGCGGGGCAGAGCGTCTTTCACCTGCATCTGCATCTGCTCGGTGGCCGTCCGCTGGGCTGGCCCCCCGGGTAGGATGGCTGGCTGATACAGACGTGCCGCTAAGGCAAATGCTCGTGCACCGCAAAGACCGCCCGCGCACGATGGAACAGAGAGCCAGCCTGCCAGATCGTTGAGACACCTGTAGATGTTCGCCACGTACTCAGCAGGAGAACCGAAGGCTATGGGAGAGCGCGCATCCGACCCGGTGTTGATCGTTGGCGCGGGGCCAGCGGGGCTGGCTGCGGCGGCCTGCCTGAAACAGCGGAAGGTTCCCATCCGTATCTTCGAGGCGGGCGACTCACCCGCGTACACCTGGCGCCGCCTCTATGACCGCCTGCACCTGCACACCGTCCGTCCGCTCTCCGGGCTGCCGGGGTACCCGATGCCGCGCCGCTTCCCGCGCTACCCTGCGCGCGAGCAGGTCGTCGAATACCTGGACACCTACGCGCGACACTTCGGCCTGGTGATCGAGACAGGCATGCCGGTGGAGCGGGCCGCGCTAGATGAAGATGGCTGGCGGGTCGGGACGCCCCTGGGCGCGCACACAGGCCGGGCGCTGGTCTCCGCGACGGGCATCTTCAGTAATCCCATGCAGGCGCACTATCCAGGCGAGGAGTCGTTTCAAGGCCAGATCGCGCATTCCGCCGAGTATCGCAACGCGACGCCGTTCGCTGGGCAGCGGGTGTTGCTGATCGGCGTGGGCAACTCTGGGGCCGAGATTGCGGTTGATCTCGCGGAGCACGGAGCGCACCCGACCATCTCGATTCGCGCCGGGGCCAACGTGGTGCCGCGCCAGTTGGCTGGCATTCCGATCCAGCGCTGGGCGCATTTCATCACGCATCTGCCACCGAGTGTGACACAGCGCGTGCTTGCCCCGGTGATGCTGCGCCAGGCGGTACGGCGGCAGACCCAGGCCGGGGTGCCCCGCCCGACTGTGGGCATTCTGGAGAAGCCGGGCGTCCCAGTGATCGGTCTGGAGCTCCTGCAGCACGCGCGGGCAGGCGCTATCGCCATCCGCCCGGCAGTGGAGCGATTCACCGAGCGCGGGGTGCGCTTCGTGGATGGGCACGAGGAGCCGTTCGACTGCGTGCTCGTCGCGACTGGCTACCGGCCCGCGCTTGGCTATCTGAGCGGCGTGCTGCCATTGGACGACGCGGGATTCCCCCGGATGGACGGCGTACGCTCGCTAGACCTGCCCAACCTCTACTTTGTCGGTATGTACAACAACATTCGCGGGACGCTCTTCAACATCGCACACGAAGCACCGCAAGTGGCGCAGGCGCTATCCGCATGATGCCATGGTGCTAACCGGTACTAACCGGCGCTGACCTGTTGCTGGCGACTTGACAGAGTATCAAAGGGTGCGGTATAGTTGGGGAGCCGACGCGAGAGCGCAGGTACGCAGCAATGCGGGAGTGGCTCAGGGGTAGAGCATCTCCTTGCCAAGGAGAAGGTCGCGGGTTCGAATCCCGTCTCCCGCTCCATCGCGGCGACGTCGCCAAGTGGTAAGGCAAGGGTCTGCAAAACCCTCATCACCGGTTCGAATCCGGTCGTCGCCTCCGGGAACAGAGCAACCCTCACAAATTCCGCCCTGGTCATCCAGGCGCGGAGTTTTTTGTGCTTTTATGCCTCTCCGCCTCGCTGCCGTATCTTTGCCACAGGTGTACGGCCCATGCCCCACCTTGCTATCGCGTCGTGATGGCTATCGAAGCCAGACATGAAGGCAATTCGTAGGCACCTTCATTCCCCTTGCCCCCTTCACACACCGTAGCGCTTGTAAAGTGGCCCTGCCATCGTGGCACTGGAGATGCGGTTATACCAACCTCGAATTGATCGAGAGGACTCAACGCCACCCGGCTATCCATGGACTGGAGCAGCGCATGTACACGCTTGGCATCAACGCCGCCTATCACGACTCGTCAGCATGTCTCGTGCGGGACGGCCTGCCGCTCGCTGCCGCCGAGGAGGAGCGCTTCACCCGCGTCAAGCACGGTAAGCGCCCCATCCCTTTCTCGACCTATGAGCTGCCTTACGCCGCGATTGACTACTGTCTGCGCGAGGCTGGCATACGTCTGGTGGACGTGGATGCCGTCGCCTACTCCTTCGATCCCTATTTGCTGCTGGGCGCACATCAGGGCGACGCCACTATCACGCTGCCGCTGGAGCCAAGCGCCAACACGACGTCTTCCGAATGGGACTCCGCCTGGGATCCGCTCTTTCTCGCCTCCATCGTCAACGCGCCGCGCCATCTGGCAAGTGGCGCGCCCCATCACCTGCGCGCCCGCTTCCGAGGGGCACGGCCAGACGGCCCATACCGCTGGCAGTTCGTCGAGCATCACATCGCCCATGCCGCCAGCGCCTTCCACGCCTCGCCGTTCACGCGCGCGGCAGTGCTCACGCTCGACGGGCGAGGTGAGCGCGCGACGACCACCTACAACGTTGGCAGGGGCACCCAGCTGGAACGGCTGGGACAGGTCAACTTTCCCCACTCGCTGGGGCTGCTCTATGAGCAGGTGACCGAGTACCTTGGCTTCCTGCCGTCCTCCGACGAATACAAGGTTATGGCGCTCGCTTCGTTCGGCAAGCCGCGCTATCTCGATCTCTTCCGCGAGTTGATCCAGCTTCAGCCCGACGGCCAGTATACGGTCCAACCGCCATGCCTGGAAGAGCGCCTTGGCCCGCCACGGCAGCGCGGCGAGCCAGTTGAGGCGCGGCACACTGATCTCGCGCACTCGCTTCAGGTTGCGCTGGAGGAGACAACCCTGGCGTTGACGCGCTGGCTGCATGAGACGACCGGCGAGCGATCGCTCTGCATCGCCGGGGGCGTCGGGCTGAATTGCGTCCTGAATGCCAGGCTGCGCGATCAGAGGCCATTCGAGCGCATCTGGGTGCAACCCGCGGCGGGCGATGCGGGCACCGCCCTGGGCGCAGCGCTCTGGGTGGATGCGCGGGAACGCGATACTGACGAGCGCGCGTATGTCATGGAGCAGGCGTTTCTCGGTCCAGCCTATGGCGACGACGAGATCGAGGCGTTCCTGCGCTGGTCAAAGCTGCCGTACCGGCGATTGGATGACATCTCTGGTGAGGTCGCGGACCTGCTGGCGCGCGATCAGGTGATCGGCTGGTTCCAGGGGCGCATGGAGTTTGGCCCGCGCGCGCTGGGCGCCCGCTCGATTCTGGCATCGCCGCTGCACGCTGAGATGCAGGCGCGGCTCAACGAGATCAAGGACCGCGAGGACTTCCGTCCTGTCGCGCCGGTCGTGCTGGAAGAGGAGGCCGACCGCTGGTTCGTCAACGCGAGCCAGTCGCCATTCATGCTCTTCGTCTACGATGTGCAGTCCGAACAGGCCGCGCGCATCCCGGCGGTGCGCCATGTGGATGGCACCGCGCGCATCCAGACGATCAATCGCGCGCAGCATCCGCTCTATTACGATCTGCTCCGGGCATTTCAGGCGCGGACGGGCGTGCCAGTGCTCATCAACACGTCGTTCAACACACGCGGTGAGCCGATCGTCTGCACCCCACGCGACGCCATCGAATGCTTCTGGACTTCGCCGCTGGATGCGCTGGTCATCGGCCCATTCCTGCTGGAGAAGCGCGGATCGTCCAGAGCGGATGCCAACGGGCGAGCGACGAAGCGACATGGAGTGCGCGCGCATGGGTAGCTGTCCTCCGCTGGTCACAGTCGTTGTGCCGACCTATCGCCGGGCCGAGCTACTTAGCCGTTGCCTGCGCGCGCTGGTAGCACAGGACCTCCCGGCGCACGACTTCGAGGTAGTCGTCGCTGACGACGCCGCCTGTGAGAGCACCTGCTACCTGCTTACGCTCTGGGCCATCCGTGCCGGGAAGCACGGACTTTGCCTGCGCTACATCCCAGTCACCGGGATACATCATGGCCCGGCGGCGGCCCGCAACGCTGGCTGGCGAGTAGCACGCGGGCGGATCATCGCCTTCACCGACGACGACTGCATCCCCGCGCCCGACTGGCTGAGAACCGGACTGGCTGCCTTTGGCCCGCTCACCGGTCACGATGAGGGCGCCTGTGGTGCCACATGGCCGTGTCCCGATGGCAGCGAGCGGGTAGACGGCGTCTGTGGCCGGATTGTCGTGCCGCTGCCTGAGAGGCCGAGCGACTACCAGCGCAATGCCGGGCAACTCGCGCACGCCGAGTTCGTCACAGCCAACTGCTTCTATCGGCGGGAAGCGCTGGCCGCCGTGGTTGGCTTCGACGAGCGCTTCACGCAGGCCTGGCGCGAGGACAGCGACCTACACTTCCGGCTGATGCGGCAAGGTGCGCGGCTCGTCGCGGCTCCCCATGCCATCGTGACGCATCCGGTGCGGCCAGCCCCCTGGGGTATCAGTGTCCGCCAGCAACGCAAGAGCATGTATAATGCCTTGCTCTATAAGAAGCATCCCGACCTGTACCGCAAGTACATTCAGTCCGCGCCCCCCTGGCACTACTACGCCACCGTCGGCGCGCTGGGGTGCGCTATGCTTGGCCTGCTCGCCAGACACCGCTCGCTCACTCCCCTAGCGACGGGCCTCTGGCTCGTCCTGACGTTGGAGTTCTGCGCCCGGCGGCTGCGTGGGGTTTCGCGCGCGCCAAAGCATGTTGCCGAGATGGTCGTCACCTCGCTCATCATCCCGCCACTGGCCGTATTCTGGCGGCTACGCGGCGCGCTCAAGTTCCGAGTCTGGTTCCTGTGAAGTGCCAGTGGCCCCGGCTGAGGCTGGCTGGCACAGGTATTGCCACGTCTGGCCAGTCAAGGAACTTTCCGGGCGCATGCCTCTCCGCCTGAGATGACGGCTCCGCGAGGTAGACGCGCCCGCTTACATAGGGAATGTGCCAATGTCGCCAACACCGCTTCCTACCTACGCGCAACTTGAGCCGGTCGGCCAGTGTAATCTCCGCTGCCAGATGTGCGCGATACAGTTCCGCGAGGATGGCCCGCCCTACGGTCCGCCAGCCTTCATGGCGTTCGAGCGCTTCGTCGAGATGCTCGATGCGCTGCCAGGGCTGCAAGAGCTGCATTTGCAGGGGTTGGGTGAGCCAATGATGCACCCGCGCTTCTTCGAGATGGTGGCCTATGCCACCGCGAAAGGCATCCGCGTCACCACCAACTCCAACGCGACGCTGCTCAACGAGCGCCGCGCCGTGCGCTGCGTGACGAGCGGACTCGACTGCCTCCACGTCTCGCTGGATGGGGCGACCGCGGCGACGTACGAGCGCATCCGGGTGCGGGCGCACTTCGAGCGCGTCACGGCGAATGTGGAGCGGCTGCTGACGGCGCGCGAGCGGCTCGGCGCGACAACCCCCCGCCTGCGGCTGGTGATGGTGCTCATGCGGCAGAATCTGGACGAATTGCCCGATCTGGTGCGGCTGGCGCAGCGCTGGCAGGTAGAGGGCATGTTCGTGCAGCACCTTTGCCACGACTTTGGCGAGTCGAGCCTGCCTGCGCGCTACCGGCCCATGCGCGCATTCGTGGATGAGCAGACACTCTTCCATGAGGATGCGCAGCGGGTGGAAGCCGCTTTCGCTGAGGCCCGCGAGCTGGCACGCACGCTTGGCGTGGACTTGCGATTGCCGCGTGTCCGTCCGCGCGTCCATCCACCCGGCACGCCTGGTCGCGAGCGCTGCGACTGGCCCTGGCGCGGCGCATACATCAGCTACGAAGGATACGCCATGCCCTGCTGTATGGTCTCGACACCCGACCGTATCAATTTCGGCAACATCGCGCCTCAGGGCTTCGCCGCCACCTGGAATAACCCGGAGTATGAGGCATTCCGCGAGCAACTGGCCTCGGATGAACCGCCGGAGGTGTGCCGGTCGTGCGCGGTCTATTCGGGCACGTTCTAGAGGCGCGAGACGAACATATGACGCAGAGGGCCATCTACAGAGGAGAGGCGAGCATGCGGCGCAACGAACGAGGAGGGATCACCGCAACCGCGACACGAACACGCCACGGCCCGCGTCATTTGCCTTTGCGTTCGCTCTACATCCCGGAGGTTGACGCGCGCTACTTGCTGGAGCATCAGGGGCTGGCGCTGGCGCTCTGGCGTGCGGCGGAGGTCGCGGCGCTGCGCGAGCAGATGCTTGAGCCGCCGATCCTCGATCTCGGCTGTGGCGATGGGCTGGTCACAGCGGTTACCTTGCGCGGCATGAATGTCGTCGTCGGCGTGGACCCCGATGGAAATATGCTGGAGAAAGCGCGACAAACCGGAGCATATTGCAGATTAATCGCCGCTCGGATGGAAGACATCGACGAGCAAGAGCTTCCCTCCAAAAGTATCGGCACGGTGATCAGCAACTCGGTGCTGGAGCATATTCCCCAGGTTGATGTGACGCTCGCGGCGGCGGCACGGGTGCTCTGTCCGGGCGGGCGGCTGATCTTCACCGTCCCAATGCCCGCGTACAGTCGCTGGCTTGTGCTGCCCTTCCCTCGCTATGCCGCGTGGCGCAACCGCATGCTGACGCATCGCAACCTGGAATCCGTCCGGTCGTGGGAAAAGCGCCTGGCCCGGGCGGGGTTTGCACTGGAAGCGGTGCAACCCTACCTGCGCCACCACCTCGTTACCCTCTGGGACGCGCTGGATCTGGCGCAACATATCTGGGTGGGTCGGCAGGTGGTAAGCCTGATCTGGCGACATCTCCCCTCGCGACTGCTGGATGCCCTGGCCCGGCGACTGGCCGCGACGAATCTGTCGGCATATGGCGCAAGCGGTGGGCGTCTCTTCGTCGCCCGGAAGGCGAATTGAGCGGCGGCAATGACTGGACCCTGCAGGAGGATGCGCAATGGCAAGCTCAAGCTCAACAGGCTCAGCAAGTGCGGCACGTGTAGACGTGCTGATCGCGACGTGTAACCGGCCTGAGTCGCTGATTATGACGCTGGCCGGTGTGGCAGCTCAGACACAGCGCGACCTGCGGGTGATTGTTGCCGATCAGAGTGACGAGCCAGTGGGCGAGTTCCAGACGATTCTGACGTTGCGGCGGGTCGTCGAGGCGCGCGGCGGCTCCGTCGAGTGGCACGCCCGCCCGCAAATCCACGGCATCACGGAGCAGCGCCATTTCCTGCTGGGGCGTGCTACGGCGGATGCCGTGCTCTTTCTGGACGACGACGTGCTGATGGAGCCAGATGTCATCGCCCGGCTGCTGGACGTGCTGCATACCGAGAGGTGTGGCTTCGTAGGCGCTTTTCCCGCCGGGCTGTCGCATCGCGACGACGTACGTCCCGAACAGCAGGTGGTCGAGCGATGGGAAGGCGCTGTGCGACCAGAGGTGGTCGAGCCTGGCTCGCCCGCGTGGGAGCGCTGGCAACTGCATCGCGCCGCCAACGTCTACCACGCCGCGCAACGGCTCGCGCCAGGTGAGCGCATCCGCTATAAGGTCGCCTGGATCGCCTCGTGCATCCTCTACGACCGCGCGAAGCTGCTGGCCATCGGCGGCTTCTCCTTCTGGCCGCGGCTGCCGCGCTTCCACTCCGGCGAGGAGGTGCTCGTCCAGAACCTGCTGATGCGGCGCTGGGGCGGCTGCGCCATTCTGCCTTCAGGCACGTACTATGCGCAAGTGCCGACGACGGTACTCAATGAACGCGGCACGGTGGATGGCCACGCGCTCTCCCTGTTGCCTGAGATGGTGGAGTGCTATGTCACGCCATTCATGGGTGAAGCCGGAACGACGCCAGAGGAGTCCGCTGTTCAGACAGGATAAGTCATGATGACGCAGAGGCAAGGAACGCGATGCAGCGACGCAACGATGCCAGGGCTACTCCTGCGCCTGCCAGAGCCGCCGCGTAAGGTCGTGCTGCTCCGCGCCTCGCGCATTGGCGACTTTCTCTGCGCGATGCCCGCCATACGTGCCCTGCGTGCGGCCCTTCCAGACGCTGAAATGACCATGATCACCGTGCCAATGTTACGCGACCTTGTCGAGCGCTCGCCCCATCTGGACCGCTTCGTCGCATTTCCCGGCTTCCCTGGCATCGCCGAGCAGTTCTTCGATGCCCGTCGCTCGGTGGCATTCTTTGCCGCCATGCAGGCAGAGCGCTTCGATCTTGCCATCCAGATGCAGGGGTCGGGGGTCTATTCCAACCCGTTCGCACTCCTGCTGGGCGCGCGGGCGACCGCCGGGTTCATCCGGCAAGGCGACGACCCCGGTCGACTGGATGCGGCGCTGCCGATATCCGAGAGCGGGTCGGAGGTGCGGCGCGTGCTGGCGCTGGCCAGCTTCCTCGGCGCACCGCCACAGGGCGAGGCAACCGAGTTTCCTCTCTGGCCAGCAGATCACGCTCAGGCGGAGATGCTGCTGCACGGTTGGGAACCGCCACTGCTCGGCCTGCATGCCGGATCACGTGACCGCGCGCGCCGCTGGTCTCGGGAGCGTTTCGCGGCGGTGGGCACCGCCCTGCATGCGCGCCACGGCGGGACACTGGTGCTGTTGGGCGATGAGGAGACCGCTCCCGCTTCAGTCCAGATCGCCCGGCAGATGTGCCGCGATGGCGTCCCTTGCCTCGATCTCACCGGGCGGACAAGCCTTCCGGTAGTGGGCGCGATCATTGCCCGACTTGCGCTGCTGGTCACGACCGACTCAGGGCCAGCGCATATCGCCTACGCGCTCGACACGCCATCCGTCACGATCTACGGCGGAGTGAATCCCGAAGCATACGGCCCGCCCAAGCGCGACGGCGCGCATCTGCTCGCGCTGCACGACGTTCCCTGCCGTCCACACGACGCACTGACCTGCCCCACCTGCGCCTACGACTACGCCTGCCTCGATGGTGTCACGGTCGCCCAGGTGCTGGCACTCGCCGAAGATGCCATGCGTTGCGAGACCTCCGCCGAGAGGAAGCGCTAATCGCACTGCCTATCGGGGAGGTCCCTGGTACGTTTCTATCGGGCGCCGTTAGGAGCCGTTTGTATTAGTAATGGAACTGCTGTACCTGATCCCCATTGGGCCCGAACGTCCAGCCGGTCCGGGTTGCCGGGTCGAGCTGGATACCCTGCCAGGTGAGGGTGCTTCCAATATATCCC
>DASUWS010000005.1:0-6355 GCA_036378295.1 Ktedonobacterales bacterium | reverse complement strand
GTTGCGCCTGCCTGGGCGCTTACAGAAGGGGGCGCAGCTCTATTGGAGGACGGCGCCGACGAAGAAGACAAGGGCTGGCCACATGCGGCCGTTACGAGAACGCCCGCCAGCACGATGAGGAAGAGACCCAGGCGAGAAACGAACCGGTCTCGTCCACCCATGCCACATCTTCCGCCTCACTTTTCTCAGCATACGGTATCTTTCGCTGGTTGATATCTTGCAGGTATGACGCCAACATCGCGTCCGCTGTTCCAATTGGTGGTGCGACTCGTCGCGCTATCTTTACCGTTGTGGGGCATGGTACGGCCTAAAGAGCCCGGCTCGTGTGGGATAATGGAGGATACGCTGATTCTGAGAAATCTCACATCCGATTCCAATCTTACCACCATAGGATGAGGCGAAGATAGATGCGTACGGGAGGCTTCCTCCCATCGGCTAGCTGGATGCGCGGCCGGAGTAGCGATCAGCGCGAGCGATCATCTGGCCAGTCTGGCGCGCGACGATAGATGAGGAGATACATATGGAAGGCACTTCGCTGCCGCCACATCCCAACAGTGCACAACAACCCCAGCAACCGGAGCAACCGGAGCAACCACAGCAACCACAGCAACCACAGCAACCGATTCAGGCTCCGCCACCGCTTACCGCAGAACCGTCTGCCCCGACCGAGGCGACCGGACCAGCCACCCCGCCATCGTGGGTGCCTGGCTACCCCGCATACGGATCCGGTTACCCTGGATATGAATATGGTCAGGGAGGCGGATATCAGGGCATGCCGCCGCAGCCGCCGTACGGCGTCGTTGAGAGCACGCCGCCACGTCCCCGGCGGCGGCGCACGTGGCTGGTCGCCCTCGGCGCACTGCTGGCGCTGCTGGTGACTCTGACGGTTGGCCTGTTCGCGGGCGCCGCGATTGGTAGTGGATCTCTTGGGCCTGCCACGACGGGGAACCGGGTGGTGCTCGGCTCGACATCGGCGCCGAACGTCACGGTCTCATCCAGCACGGCGAAGCTGGAAAAGGATATCGAGAACGTCGCCACATCGGTCGCGCCCTCCGTGGTGAAGATTACCAGCACCACCGCTCGCGGCCAGCAGTCGATAGGCTCCGGCGATATTCTGTCGGCGGACGGCTACATCGTCACCAATGACCACGTCGTTCAGGGAGCGGATAATATTACGGTGCAGCTTTCCAATAAGACCACGTATACCGCGCAACTGGTTGGCGAGGCACCGCAGGATGATCTGGCCGTCGTCAAGATTGCCGCGACGGGCCTCAAACCCATCGCATTCGCCGATTCATCAAAGGTTCAGGTGGGTGAGTTTGCCATCGCCATCGGCGATCCGCTGGATCTGGGCCAATCAGTCACGTTTGGCGTCGTCAGCCAGCTGAATCAGGTCGCGAGTGAGGCGCCAAGCGGTCCAGCGGGCACGCTGACCGGGCTGATTCAGACGAGCGCTCCCATCAATCCTGGCAACAGCGGCGGCGCGCTGGTCAATCTGAATGGGCAGCTGATCGGCATTCCGACCCTGGCGGCGACCAACCCTGAGTCGCGCGGCTCCAACACCAGCATTGGCATGGCGATCTCGTCCAATCGGGTGCAGTTCGTCGCGAAGCAGTTGATCGAGCAGGGCAAGGTAACGAGCACCGGACTGGGCTTCATTGGCATCGAGGCGCAGGATGTGACGCCACAGGTCGCCGCGTCGGCTGGGTTGAGCGTGCAGAGCGGTGTGCTGGTGCAAGGATTCGTCAATGACGCCTCGGGCACAAGCCCCGGGCAGCAGGCGGGCTTGCGGACTGGCGATGTCATCACCGCCGTCAATGGCACGAACGTCACGGACAACGCCGACCTGGCGCGTGCCCTGCAAAACCAGAATCCGGGCAGCAAGGTGGATTTGACCATCGTGCGCGGCAACTCGCATCTCACCATTACCGTGACGCTTGGTGAGCGGCCTGTCTCCACGCAGGGGTAATCATGGGTAAATTACGGGCAGCCACCCGTTGACTATAGATCTTTACGCCGTTCGCACAGGGATGTGTGGGCGGCGTAAAGCTTTGTGTGCGAGAAAGGTCCACCCCTCCCCGTGTATCAGGAGAGGGGTGGGGCAGAGCGGGGATTTGCTACATGCCAGGCGCCATGACTGGCTGCTCGTCTGGCTGCTCGTCTGGCTCGACGATTGCCTCTGGCATGGCCGAGGCCGATGGCCGCGCGTCGCCACGTAGCGGGATTTCCTTGAGGAAGAGTACCGCGACGACGCTCGCCGCTGCGATGATCATACCGACCAGGAAGATCGAGTGCAGGCTCGACGCGATGCCCTGCTGGACCGCTTGATACAGCATCTTGTAGATGGCTTCTCCCTGTGGGCCGAATTGGGCAAACTGTTGCTGCAGCTTTGCCTGTAGCTCTGGAGAGAGCAGGATTTGCGGGTTGTTGAACACGTTGATGACCTGCGGCGGGACGACCTTGCTCACCGCAGCCGGAATCGCATGGTGATAGGCCGTCGGGAAGGCCGAGTTGAAGACCGATCCCATCGCCGCCAGCCCGATCGTGCTGCCGATCTGGCGGAAGAACGTCATGCCCGCCGATGCCTCGCCGATGCGGGTCGGCAGCGCGTTTTGCACGATCAGGTTGTAGAGCGACATCGCCGTGCCCATGCCCAGGCCAAGCACCAGCATCGCAATGATCACATCGGTGCTGGTCGAATGAATGTCCAGGTGCAGCAGGAACAGCGAGCCACCCGCGCTGATGACCGCGCCGAGCAACGCGAAGATCTTGTAGCGGCCCGTGCGCGCGACGAGCAGCCCAGACAGGATACTGGCCGCCATCGCCGTGAGCATCATTGGCGTCAGCACAATACCGCTATTGGTGGCCGATGTGCCCACGACACCCTGCAGGAACAGCGGAATGTAGTAGATACTGCCCATCATTGCCATGCCAGCGAGCATAACGATGACCGTCGAGGCAGCGAAGATGTTGTTCTTGAACAGGCTCGGTGAGACGATAGGCTGACCGCCCCGCACCTCAAGCCGGCGCTCGTAGAACATGAAGCCAGCCAGCACGACAACCGCGCCACCCAGCAGGCCAATGATCTGTGGGGAGTTCCAGTCGTACTGCGAGCCAGCCCACGTCAGCCCCAGCATCAGTGGCACAGTGCCCGCGACGAGCAACGCCGCGCCGATGAAATCGATCTTCGGACTCTGCGCCGGATGATAGAGCGTCGGCATCAGGAAGATCAGCACCCCAAGCGCCAGTAGGCCGACAGGCATGTTGACGTAGAAGACCCAGCGCCAGGACCAGTTATCGGTTATCCAGCCGCCAACTGTTGGCCCGACGATGAACGCCAGGCCGAAGACCGCGCCGGTAACACCCTGCCATTTGGCGCGCTCGCGCGGCGTGAACAGGTCACCGATGATCGCGATTGCCATCGACATCAAGCCGCCAGCGCCCAGCCCCTGGAATCCACGGAACAGAATCAACGCCGTCATGGTCTGCGCCGCGCCAGAGAGCCACGACCCGGCCAGGAACATCAAAACCGAGAAGATGAGAATGCCCTTGCGCCCGTACAGGTCGGAGAGCTTGCCGTAGATCGGCACCATCACCGTCGAGGCGAGCAGATAGGAGGTCGTTACCCAGGTGTAGCGGTCGAAGCCGTTCAGCTCCGCGATGATATGCGGCATCGCCGTGCCGACAATCGTCTGGTCCAGCGACGAGAGCAGCATGACCGACAATACGCCAAGCATCGTCAGCAGCGTCACCTCGCGCGAATACTTCGGCTGCTCGATGGAAGCGCTGGTCGCTTCCTCCTCCTGTGTCGTGCGGTCGCTCGATTCAGTCACATCTTTCGTGCTCATGCTTCCTCCCCCATATGCCTCAATCCGTGGCTAGTGAGCCGCGGCTCCCCTGAAAAAGAACTGGCTGATATAGCCAATGAGCTCGTCGCGTGGAATGACATGCTCCGTCAGCAGTTGCGCCCCGTTGAAGCTCATCGGGTTGAGCAGCCCGGCGAAGATAGCCTGCAAGACAGGTGTCGGGATGGCCGGGTCGAGGTCTCCTGTTGCTTTCCCCGCGTCGATGACCGCGGCGACCTGTTCTGAGAACGATCCCAGCAATCCACCAAACGTCTCGCGCTTCTTGTCTACCAGCCGGGCGCGCAGCTCCGGCACCCGCATCACGGAGTCCATCATGCGAATGCGCTCCTCCGAGGTGCCGGTATATACCAGGCGAATCAGCCCTTCCAGTGTTTCACGTGGCGAGCGGTGGGCGGCGAAGATGGCGTTGACGCTGGCAGCAAATGCACGCAGATTCGTCTCGATGATCGCGAGAATCAGATCGTCTTTGCTGGCGAAGTGCAGATAGAGCGTCCCTTTCGAGACGCCAACGCGCTCAGCGATGTCGTCCATCGAGGTTTCGCTATACCCCTTCTCCACGATCAGCTCTTCGCCCGCCTGAAGGATCAGGCGCTCGCGCTCTTCACGTTGTCGTTCTTTCCATGAGCGTTGATGTGTCGCCATTGACATGCTGACGCTCCTTCCTTTGTGCTGGTTGACTCGTGCTGGTTGTGGCGCAATGGGCAGTTGACCGCATTGTCTATATTTTGACTCGCAAGTCATTCTTTTATCACATGGGTCATATCTGTGTCAAGCGGCGCGTGCTGTGATCTGGTTGTGACATTCAGAGATTATGTTGAGCGCCAGTGCGCTCTTTCAGGTAAGCATGCTGCTCTGTGGAGGAAGGAAAGCCATGAACTGGGCAGTCGTGGAGTCGATCCTCATCGTTGTGGGATATCTCATCCCCGTCGTAGCGCTCTTCATCGTACCGACGAACCGCAAACCAACAGCCGCGACTGCATGGCTGCTGGTGATGTTCATTTTGCCCTACATTGGCCTGCTCGTCTTTCTGGTGATCGGCAGTCCGAAGCTGCCACGTTGGCGCCGCGCCCAGCAGCGCACGATGGATAGGCGCATTGAGGCGCAGACAGAGCGCCTGAAAGAGTTGCCAGGGACGGCGCTGATGATCAATCCGCCGACGCCACCGCAGTTCGTGCCACTTACTCAGCTTGCCGCCAATCTCGGGGGGATGCCTGTTCTGGACGGCAACGGTGTGGAGTTGCTCGATGACTATCCCGAGATTCTGCGGCGCATCGCGGCGGCGATTGAGGAGGCAAAGCGCTTCGTTCACGTCGAATACTACGCACTGAGCAGCGACGACGAGACGGCGGGGGTGTTTGACGCGCTGGAACGGGCACAGCAGCGTGGCGTGAAGGTGCGCGTGCTGCTCGATCAGTTTGGCTCGCACAACTATCGCTTCTACGACGAGACACGCGAACGGCTGAGCCGGGCGGGCATCGAATGGCACCTGATGCTGCCTCTGCGTCCGGCACATGGCGAACTGGCTCGTCCTGATCTGCGCAATCACCGCAAGATTGTCGTCATCGACGGCGCGGTCGGCTTCACTGGCTCGCAGAACCTCATCCGGCGCAATTACTTCCGCAGCGATAAAATCTACTACGACGAGCTGGTGGCGCTGGTACGTGGGCCGGTAGCAATGGAGCTGAACGCCGTGTTCCTTACGGACTGGTATGCCGAATCCGGAGTGCTGCTCGACGAGCAGACCGCACCTGAGATGCTGGTGATTCCTTCGGCTGGTGGCGACGCGCTCTGCCAGGTTTTGCCGAGTGGCTCTGGCTTCGACGACGAGAACAACCTGAAGCTCTTTACCTCGCTCATTCACGCGGCGCATCGCAAGCTGGTGGTCACCAACCCCTATTTCGTGCCCGACGAGTCGCTCATGGTCGCCATTACCAGCGCGGCACAGCGCGGTGTAGACGTGAGCCTGATCAATTCAGAGGTCAGCGACCAATTCTTCGTCAGTCGGGCGCAGCGCTCCTACTACGAGCAGTTGATGCGGGCGGGCGTCAAGGTGTACTGGTATCGCGCGCCTGTGCTGCTGCATTCCAAGTGCATGTCGATTGACGACGATATTGCTGTGATAGGGTCGAGCAATCTGGATATGCGCTCCTTCCAGCTCAACATGGAGGTAACGCTGCTCGTCTACGACCGCGAGACGGTGGCGCGGCTGCGCGAGATCGAGACGGGCTACCTGGCTCGCTCGAAGCTGCTGCACCTCGAAGAGTGGGAGGCGCGCTCGTTGCCCGGCCGGCTGGCGGAGAACATCTGCCGCCTTACCTCGGCCCTGCAATAGTGGCAATAGCAATAAGTGGCTCTCGAATCGGAGCCGGTGGACCCGCGTCTCTGAATGGGAGTTGCCCTGCTTGCATTCTCTTGGTATCCTGTGTGTCAAATATGACAACGACTGGTCATAACAGATACCTCCCAGGAAGTTGCCCTGCCTCGATAGA
>DASUWS010000004.1:0-16185 GCA_036378295.1 Ktedonobacterales bacterium | reverse complement strand
CGTGCTCGATGGGCTTGGCTTGTTGGGCTAGTGGCCGAGCGCCTGGAAGAGGCTCCCCGCGCCACTGGCCGCCTGCGTCATGAGGACACCAATGACAATCGTCAGCACGAAGACGCCGATAACCGAGACGGCCATGGTCAGCGAAACCGAGTTAGAAACCGTAATTCGCTCGCGCTTCTTCGGTTCGATCACATACATGCGCCAGACGACGTTGGCGTAGTACACGATGGAGATGGTGCTGTTGATCAGGCCGAGAATCACCAGGAATGTCAGGCCGCTTCCCTCGCCCCAGGCCGTGAAGAAGATGAACAGCTTGCTCAGGAAGCCCGCCATCGGCGGAATGCCTGCTAGCGCCAGCAGACAGAACGCCATTCCGGCGGCAATCCATGGGCTGCGCCGGCCCAGGCCGTCGAAGTCGCGGATGTTCTCCTGGCCCGTCGCGTCGGCCAGAGCGATGATGCCCGTAAACGCGCCGATGTTGGTAACGACGAAAACGACGAGGAAGACCAGAACCGCCGTCGTGCCCGCCGCGGAATTGTTGATGGCGAGCGCTGCCAGCCCCATCACCAGGTAGCCTGCCTGGCCGATACTGCTATAGGCCATCATGCGCTTGATGTTCGACTGCATCAGCGCGCCAACATTGCCAATGGTCATCGTCAGCGCGGCGACAATTGCGAGCAGCACCCAGAGGTAGGAACTACTCACGGCAAACAGACCGCCAAAGACGAAGATGCGCATGATCGCCGCGAAGCCCGCTGCTTTGGAGCCGACCGAGAAGAAGAGCGTTGAGGGGGTCGGTGCGCCTTCATAGATATCGGGCGCCCACATATGGAACGGCACCGCCGAAATCTTGAAGCCAAGCCCGGCGAAGATAAAGACATCTGCCGCCAGCAGCATCAGATTGCCGCTTCCCAGTGTCGTGATTGACTTCGCCACTTCGGCCAGGTCGGTTGAGCCAGTCGCTCCATAGAGGAGCGCCATGCCATAGAGCAGAATCGCCGAGGACATCGCGCCCAGCAGCACATACTTGATAGCCGCCTCGGCTGAGCGGCCATCCCGGCGCGAAAGGCCCGCGAGAATGTAGAGCGGGATGCTGGTCAACTCCAACGAGATGTAGATGGTGATCAGCTCGCCCGTGCCGCCCATGAGCATCATGCCCGCCAGCGACATCAGGATGATGGAGTAATACTCGCCCGGCGTCGCCAGCAGATACTTCTCGACGTACTGGTAGGATACCAGCACCACGCAGAAGCCGATGACCAGGAACAGATACTTGAAGAACAACGCGTACGAGTCCGTGGTCAGCATGCCAAAGAATGCGGTTGTTGGACGTTCGCCGAACCAGTTGAACGTGAGCGAGAGCGTGAGCACCAGCGGCACGATCAGGCCGATGAATGCCACTGCCCAGACCAGTGTTTTGCGGCGAGTAAGCAGGTCCAGCCCTAGCACGACAAATGACAGCAGCACCACGCTCAACTCGGGCGAGAGCAGCCAAATCTGCGCCGCATCAATATGAGATGTCATCCAACAGTCTCCTGCCTTGCGAGAGCGCTACCGTGCCACTACACTCTGTGCCGTCGTAAGCATGTGGTGCAAGCTCGGCGACAGCAGATCGACGAATGGAGCGGGATAGATACCAATGAAGAGAATTACCACCACAAGAGCGACCAGAATGGACCGCTCGCGTAGTGTAGCGTCGGTCAGCCAGGACCACTTGGGATTGAGCGCGCCATAGAACGAGCGCCGCAGCATCCAGAGCAGATAGCCCGCGGTCAGCACAACACCAAAGACCGCCAGAATCGTTTGGACCGGGAGCGTCGCGTATGCGCCGGTGAACGTGAGATACTCGGAGACGAACCCTCCGCCGCCCGGCAGGCCGAGCGACGTGAAACACGCGAATGAATAGAGCAGCATCAGCACCGGCATGACCTTGCCGATGCCGCCGAATACGTCGATTTCGCGCGTGTGGGCGCGGTCGTAGAGCACACCTACGCAGAAGAAGAGCATGCCTGTGATCACGCCGTGCGTCAGCATCTGGAGCGATGCGCCGGTCAGCGCCGCCTGGCGGAAGTCCAGGTTCCCCGCGGAGGTGGCGACGGCGGCGGCGGCCACACCCAACGAGATGTAGCCCATGTGGCTCACACTGGAGTAGGCGATCATCCGCTTCATATCACGCTGCACCATCGAGGCGCCAGCGCCCCAGAGGACGCTAAGCGCCCCAAGGATGCCCACCCACGGGGCAATAGCCTCCAGCCCTTGCGGCAGGAAGCCAAATCCGATGCGAATCAGGCCGTAGGCGCCCATCTTCAGCAGGATGCCCGCCAGCAGCACGCTCACCGCCGTCGGCGCCTCGGTATGGGCGTCTGGCAGCCAGGTATGCACTGGCCACGTCGGCATCTTGACGGCGAAGGCGACACAGATCAGGATGAAGATCACCACTGGCAGCGAGAGCGCCGCCCCAAAGAACGGGATTGTGCCCGCCAGCTTCGGCCCCGCGGAGGCAAGATGCTGGAAGGATGCCGTCTGGCCGCCCGTCTCGAAATAGATCAGGAAGATGCCGCCGAGGGTAAAGACCGAGCCGATCAGGGTATACAGCAAGAACTTCCACGCGGCGTACTCACGCCTCGCGCCGCCCCAGATGCCAATCAGCAGGAACATCGGAATCAGCTCGACCTCCCAGAAGAAAATGAACAGGAAGAGATCGAACGAGGCGAAGACGCCCGCGACGCCCGTCTCCAGGAAGAGGATGAGCGCCATGTAGAATTTCTGGCGCGGCTGAATGTTCCAGGAGCCAATGACCGCGAGGAAGCTCAAGAAGGAGTTGAGGATGAGCATCAGAATGCTCAGGCCATCAACGCCAAGCGCGTAATCCGCACGGAAGTGGATGTTACCGACCTGAACATTGATCCAGTCGAGATGTTCGTACCACTGCGGGTGCGCCACATCGCCAAAGCTGCCACCGAGCAGCCCGAAGTAGAGCCAGAGGCTCAGCAGAAAAACAGCCCCCGTAAAGATCGCGGCAATCCACCGCGCCGAGCGTTCCGGCGCCAGCAGGGTGATGACGCCCGCGAGCAGGGGCAGGAAGACAATGGCGGTAAGCATAGCGCGTTCTCTCCTTTCCCTCTCGCTACTTCAACGCGCCAACCGCGAAGAAGACTATCACCAGTATCACGATGACGCCGCCAAACATTGCCGCGCCATAGTTTTGCAGCAGGCCAGTCTCCGAGCGGCTGGAGACGCGTGCCAGCCCGCGCACGAAACGCGCGCTGCCATTGACCAGTCCATCGATGATGTATATGTCGAACAGCTCGCATCCCTTGGCCAGCCCCAGCACGACGTACTTGATGATCGCGCCGTACAGCTCGTCGAGATAATATTTGTGGAACAGCACCCGATAGACGAGCGCTCCGATAGGGTTGCCAGTAAAGAGCGTCTTCGGCAACACCTCGATGCCATACATCAGCCAGGCGAGCGCGATACCAACCACCGCGACCGCGATGCCTGTATAGGTCAGAGCCTCAGTGAATGGGTTGACATACGGGATCGTTTCTCCCGTGAGGTAATGTGCGAAGCCGCTGTTGATGCCCCAGAAGCCGAGCAGCACCGTCGGCACCGCCAGAATCACCAGCGGCAGCCACATCGTCCACGGGGCTTCTTGCGGGTGCCCCTCGCCACGATAGCGACCGCCCCATAAGCCCGCCACGCCGCCGCCACGCCCGCCGAAGGTCATGAAGTACAGGCGGAACATATAAAAGGCGGTCAGGAACGCGGTGAAGGCTGTCATGCCGTAGAGCCAGTAGTTGCCACCATGCGCCGTACCATATTCGAACGCCGTAGCGATAATGGGGTCCTTACTCCAGAAGCCCGCGAACGGTGGAATGCCGGAGATGGACAGCGTCGCGATGAGCATGGTGAGCGCCGTGATTGGCATGAAGCGGGCAAGCCCGCCCATCTTGCGCATATCCTGGATATGGTGCACCGCGAGGATGACGCAGCCGGACCCCAGGAAGAGCAGCGCCTTGAAGGCGGCGTGCGTCACCAGATGGAACATGCCGGTCGCGTTGGTCTCGGCAACCGCCAGGCCAACGAACATATAGCCAAGCTGGCTGATAGTCGAGTACGCCAGCACCTTCTTGATGTCGTTCTGGGTCAGGGCGATGGTGGCGGCGAAGAGCGCCGTGAAGCCGCCGATGTAGCCCACCACCTGCAGCGCCTGTGGGCCAGCCACGCCCGCGTAGATCGGGAAGAGCCGCGCCACCAGATAGACGCCCGCGGCCACCATCGTCGCCGCGTGGATCAGCGCGCTCACTGGCGTCGGGCCAGCCATCGCGTCGGGCAGCCAGACGTGTAGCGGAAATTGAGCGGATTTACCGACCGCGCCCGCAAAGACCAGAATCATCGCCAGCGTCAGCAGCGCGACATTCATGTGCGGCGTCGCCGCCTGCAGTTGGACGAAGTCGAACGTGCCCGTGCTGAAGAAGAGAATCAGAATGCCAATCAGGAAGCCGAAGTCGCCGAAGCGCGTCGTGACGAACGCTTTGAGGGCGGCTGGCGGCGGATAGGGAGGGGTGTCGGGGTCACTGAGGTTGGCGGGTGGCGCCTGGTCGAACCAGAAGCCGATCAGCAGATAGGATGAGAGGCCCACCAGCTCCCAGCCGATGAAGAGCACCAGGAAGTTGGCGCCAAGCACCAGAATCAACATCGAGACAGTGAAGAGCGAGAGCTCGATGAAGAAGCGGGAGTAGCCGGGGTCGCCCGCCATGTAGCCTGTCGAGTAGAGGTGCACCAGCATCGAGACGCCCGTCACCACCATCAGCATGATCGCCGTCAACGTATCCACGCGGAACTGGATAGCGTATTTCAGCGGCCCGAAGCTGACCCAATCGTAGATTTGGAGGGTCTTCCCGCCGTGCGCGTCAATGCCGGGAACATTGCCGGTGAAGAACTGGGCGAAGATGATGACCGAGATAACAAACGCGGCGACCATCGCGAGGACGGCGATGATGCTGCCGACCCGCGCCCAGAAGGGCGTCGCGCCGCCGTGCTCGTCGTGAGCGCCACCGTGCGCATCGTGTTCCTCGGCATGCGCCTGCGGCTCGTGGCTGACGGCTTCATCTCCCGGTGCGGTGTGAGCATCGGGGACGCTGTGGAGGCCATGCGCGTCGCCAGCCGTTCTCTGCGGTCGGGGGCGTCCGGCAAGCTCCAGCGGGCGTGTTACCAGCAGAACGATGATGAGCGCGGCCAGTGGCAGCGCGGGAATCAACCAGACGTAATCTACCATGCTCCAGCTCCGTTGCCGTACGCCTCGGCGCGCGATGCGGCCCGGCATAGAGCCGGACCCTGTCGCGGCTACCAGCGCATCAGATTAATCTCGCCGACGTCAATCGTATTCCTGCGCCGGTAAATGGCGATGATCATCGCCAGCGCGACTGCGGCCTCGGCGGCGGCCACGGTGATGATAAAGACGGCGAAGATCTGGCCAGTGAGGCGGTTTCCCACGTTCGGGTTGTGAATGAAGGCGGACGCGAAGGCAACGAGCGTGATATTGACCGCGTTGAGCATGATCTCGATACTCATCAGAATACCAACCGCATTGCGGCGGCTCAACGCGCCAAAAAGACCGATACAGAAGATGACCGCGCCCAGGACCACGAACGAGTTGAGTGTCACCATCGCGCTCAGTCCTCCCGTCCAATGATAATCGCGCCGACAATTGCTACCAGTAAGACGATTGAGGCGATTTCGAACGGTAGCACATAGCTGTAATCGAAAGGGCTATAGAGCAACTGCCCTATGCGAACGACTGAGCCGCCCGCATCCCCAGCGCTGGCCATATTGGCGGAGGCGAACGGGTTCAACAGTGCCATCTGGCTGCTGCCGGTGGCGTAGATGATTCCCAGAGTCAGCGCGAGACAGATGATCCCCGCGAGCCACCATTGCCCGGAATACGGGTTGGCGTTGGCAGACATGGCGTTTCGTGTCAGCATAATGGCGAAGAGCACCAGCACCGTGACCGCGCCCGCGTAGATGAGTATCTGGACAATGGCGATGAATTCCGCATTAAGCAGAATGTAGACTCCGGCAGCCGCACCGAAGAATAGCGCGAGAAACAGCGCGGCGCGCACGATATTTCGCAGCAGCACCACGGCAAGCGCCGATCCTACCAGCACCGCCGCAATCACGTAGAACGCCACGGTCGGCAAATCAAGCATGACGTAGCTCCTCCATACTGGCCGCTGGACCGCAGCATCTTATCGAGGATGTTAGGGGCAGACAAAAGTGGCTCGAATCGAGTCACCATCTCTGATTGTATCATCGCGTGTCAATTGAAGATGGATATCCTACCATCGTCCCATCCCGCAAAATATCAGCGGTGCAAGCCACTGAGCAGTGTAAGGTGTCCGTGGCGCGGCGATAGCCGTTTTGGGGGTCACCTGCGCAGTTATGTCACCCACCGTGATTCTAATGCACTGTATCCCTGAGAGGTTTCTCGCAGACGATCTCTCGTACAACTCGCAGGAGCAGCGTGGGAGTGGCGGGGTTGCTCGCCTGGTCTTCTCTCCCAACCCGCTGGCTGTCTGCGCCCGCACGTGCTACACTAAGCAACGCCGCCTGTGTGGCGCGCTACTTGCGGTACTTCCGCAGGTACCTGTTTCGACTCATGCATTGGAGGTTCAGGTAAATGAGTGTCGTGGGACATCTCCTGGGCGGCTTACGGCGCGCAATTGGACGGGTGTTTCTCTGGTTTCTCGTTTTTGGACTCATCGGGGCAGGTATCGTGGAAGTTGTAGCACTGGTTGAGACACATAGCACCCCAACCACTCTGACGCACATCATCGCCGCGGCGATGGGGCTGGTTCTGGGCTACGCTGCTGGATTGACCGTGCTGGTGAGCGAGGTGATTCGATTCCTGGTGGAGGCTATCCACGAGGCGGAAAAGACCGTCGGGGATGACCTGGGCAACATCGGTGGTATCGCCGGTGGAGTCGCACAGGCCATTGAGAAGCATCTCTAGCGCGAGTGGCAATGTGGAAGTAGCGACAACATGGACGCATGGAAAGCAAACGCGCTGATCGGCGCCCGGCTTGGGTCATCGACCCTGGAGCGCACGCTCGGCATTGGAGGTATGGGCGCGGTCTACCTCGCACGTCAGGAGCGGCCTCGCCGCCATGTCGCGGTGAAGGTGCTGCGCCCGAGCGTCGCCGCCGATGAGGACGCCTGGGAGTTATTCCTGGCGCGCTTCCGCCGCGAGGCTGATGCCGCGGCGGCGCTCGATCACGCCAACATTGTGCCTATCTTTGAGTTCGGTGAGCAGGGCTCGCTGGCCTACATTGTGATGCCCTATCTCTCAGACGGCTCTCTGGCGAACTTTCTAGCCCCAGACGCCCGGCTTTCGCTCTCTCAGGTGGCGTCGTTCATCAGCCAGGCCGCCGCCGCGCTCGACTATGCGCACCAGCACGGCATCGTCCATCGTGATGTCAAGCCGTCCAATCTGCTGCTGCATCCAGACGGCCGGTTGATGCTCGGCGATTTTGGCATCGCTCGCCCGCTCAATATGGCGGATTTGCCCGCGATGGACCTGCCCTTCGAGGGCGGCGACCTGACGGTTTCTGGCGCGGCGATGGGCACGCCAGAGTATATGGCGCCGGAGCAGGTGAGCGGCGATCCTGTCAGCGCGGCTACCGATACGTATGCCCTCGGCGTAGTGGCCTATACGTTGCTGACTGGCCATACTCCATTCGAGGCAAGCGATGTCAATCAGATTCTGATCAGCCACCTGACGAAGACGCCGCCGTCCCTGCGCTCCATCCGGCGTGACATGCCGCGTGATGTGGAAGAAGCGATCCTCTGGGCGATGGCGAAAGACCCATCGCATCGCCCCGGTAGCAGCGGCGCGTTCGCCCGCGCGTTCCACGCCGCCAGCACCGGGGTTCCCGCTGCCGTTAGTGGCCGTGCCGCCGAGCAATCCAGGCCGCGATCGCTCTTTGCGGCGGGCGCTCCCCAAAGCTTCGGGAACGCTGCTCCGCCTGCGCTGGCAAGCATGTCGGATGCTGGCGGCCATGGCCCTGACCGTTCACGCCGTGGCTCGCTCGATGGCTCCGACGCCCCGACGCTCTATGATGGCGGGTTCCGTGGCGGGCGCGGTGGATTTGACGCACCCCCATGGCCTGCGACGACCCCTCCTGGGGGACCGCCTCCATCCAGGCCGCGACGGCGCATCTTCGGCCTCCTTGCGCTGCTGGGCACGGCGGGCGTGTTGTTGGTGACGATGGCGGTTGTGCTGGCGAGCGGATCGTTGCAATCCCTCTTGAATGCCAATCCGAACAATACCGGCGATGTCGTTCCCACGGCCACTACGCTGCCAACGGCGACCCCATCGCCCTCGCCTACGCCGGTCGTGAACTGGCTGCGCGTCTCGAAGGACCAGGTAACGTTTGGCTGCCATAAGGGCCAGCGGACTGACACGATCATCCTGAACAATCTAGCCCAAGACACGACTGGCTGGACCGCGACGGTTGACAAGAACTTTGGTTCTGGAACGGTTACCCTGCAGCCAGCTACTGGTGAGCTGGTAGGCGGAAAGAGCAAGACGATCACCCTGTCGTATTCGGGATTCGCTACGTTTCCACTCAACGGCACCGTGACATTTACCCCTACGAACGATGCCGCTGGCCAGGCGCCGACCGTAGCCATCAGCGCGCCTGCCTGTGTTGGAGCAAGCAGCGACGGAAACGCATCGCTCTCGCCACAACACCACGTGCAACCTCAACCGCCGCAGCCGAAGCACAAGAAGCACGGGAATGGTGGTGGCTCAGGGCACGGTGGCAATGGGGACGGCTGATACCGTGCCGGTGACGTTGTTGCCCTGGGTCTGGAGATTGAGCGTGAGCCGGAGTGGAGGCTGGCCAGGCTGGCTGGCCTCCAGTCGCGCCTCCATAAAGCTGCCGTCCAGTCGCGTAATCTGTCCCTGGTAGAGGGGTCTCGCGGCATCGGTGCCCAGGGTCATTTGCGTCGCGGTGATGGTTACGACGCCGTTGCTTCCCTCGCCATCGTCGCCACCGAAACCGCCGCCATTCTGCTCCCACATCTGAATTTGCAGAACTCCCCGCTGCGCTCCGCTGAGCGTGAGGTCAAACTGCAGCATAGGCTGACCGGTGCTGGCATCGAGCTGATTGGTAACGGTTCCCTGCACCGAAGCCCGGAATGGCTGGCTGAAGGGCGCTCCGCTGCTGGTTGATGGTGATGGTATGGCCTTGCCGGAGGCCGCCCCAGCGGCCTGGACAAATTCGCCGGACCCGTTGCCGTTATTGGCGATGGCGTTCCATCCGGGGCGTAGGGGTCCGAGCGCCGTCCAGACGATGGCGACGATGAGCGACCCGCCAACTATCCCAGTCCAGATGGGATGAGCCCGCCCGCCCGACGTCACCGGCTGCATCAGCCGTACGCAGAGCAACGCACAGACCAGCACCGCGGAGATGATGTAGATCTCGATGCCCCAGAGGGTGCGCGTATCGCTGCCGGTCGCCAGACCGTGAATGGTGGCCAGCGCCCAGACGACGAACGACAGCTCGTGCAGGCGGAGCCACCATCTATAGCCGATATACCGCCGAATGAAGAGACTGAGCGTGACGGCGAGCGAGAGATACAGTGCGACGATGCCCAGCGCCATCCAGAGCGGACGGTAATGGCTGATAAACGGAATCAGCAGCTCATTCAGGCCGAAGCGCGTGAATGGGTCAACCCAGCTCGCCAGAATGTGGATAACGAGAAAGATGAATGAGAGTATCGTGATCCAGATGTGGAGCTCATACGAGATGAGGCGCGGCCACCACCGCACCTGCCACCGCATGCTGAGCGCCAGCCCTAGCAGCACGGACGCCGTGACCAGCAAATAGGCGGTGAACCCACCGGCGCGCGCGGTATCCCAGGTGATCGCCTGCCATGCGCTCATGCCGTTTCCCTCATGAACTCCCTTGGCCAGGGCCCTGCCGTCAGATAATCGCCCTCTTTGGGGATCAGCAGGCCCGCCAGCCCATTTCCCTCAAGAAATCGCGCGCCTTCCACCGAACCGACCAGCAGGGCAGCTTTCGCGCCGACCTCAGCCTGGTGGCAGGTTGCGGCCACCACCGTCACCGACAGCAGATCGCTTTGCGCGGGCTGGCCGGTTGTCGGGTCGATCAGGTGGTGACGCGGTACATCAGCCTGCCGCCAGTTGCGGCGCGTGATGGTTGATGTAGCGATGGCGCCCCGCTGGAGCGGAATCGTCCAGTAGCGGTCGCGCCCAGGCACCGCGATCGGCCAGTCGGGCTGCTGCGGAGGCTGGCCCGCCACTGCCAGATCGCCGCCACCATTGACCAGCGCTGGTGTCAGTCGCAGCGCGCGCAACTGGTCGAGCGCGGCATCCACCGCCATCCCTTTGGCAATCCCACCGAAATCGAGTCCCGCGCCCGCTGGCAGCGTGACCTCGCGCCGCGCCGGATCAAGCTGGATATGCCGCCAGTCCCCACCTATCTGAGCCTGCCCCGCTGGTCGCGGCAGAGCGCCGCGCAGCTCGGTAAAGGTGCGGTCGTAGCCGATCCAGAGCATCTGGCGCAGCAGTGTCGGGTCGTAGCGGCCATCGGTGGCGCGGGCAGCCTGCAACGCCGTGGTGAGCACCGTCCAGAGTAGCGGACTGACTACCACTGGCGAGCCAGCCTGCGCGTTCAGACGCGATAGCTCGCTATCGGGTTGGAAGCGGCTCAACGTCCGTTCCCACTCATCAAAGAGCGCCCGCACGACCGTCACAGCCGCTGGTCCATGCTCGGCTGGCGCGAGTACTGTAATCGTCGTACCCATTGCCGCGAAGGCATGGTGGCTCATCCCGTCGGGTGCGTGTTCATCAGGAGCCGCCGGAGCTGGCGGCGGGAGGCTGGATGGTTCCCCCGGAGCCAAAGTTGAATCCTCCGCTTTGATTCTGTCCGCTTCCGACGCTGTTCCCATCGTCGGAGCCTCGTCCATCTCCGGAGAAGAATCCTCCATGGTCATCCTGATTCGACGGCGCGGTGGCGGGCGTTGAGCCGCTGCCCGATGCCGCGGTAACGCCCGTGACATGGCTTGCTGCCAACACACCCAGCGCGCAGAATGCCAGCGTCGTTCCGGCCAGCGCCACTCGCTTGAGCACCTTCGCCCGGCTGCGAGCCTCTGCCGTCGGCATTCGCTCAGGAACGTTCGGTGCGCTCGGCGTATTCGGAGTATTCGCCAGGGGGCGAGGCCGCTCAGGAGTTGGCCAGGGCGGGACATTGTTCGGCAGGTTATTCATCGCGAAAGCTCCAACCTCCCCCCACTTCCTGGGTGATGCGCGTCTTGTCTGGGTGCCGTCGTGATACGGCATCACGTGTACTGTATCAACGGCACATGAGAATTCGATGAAAAATCGCCATCATCCCGGCAGACAGATACCCGGCGCGCAGAGTTCCGGCAGGGGCAGGGTGGAGACGGTCCCTTCGGGCAGCGAGACAACCCGCACGGCGGAGTTGTTGGTGTCGGCAACGTAGAGCTTGCGGCGGGCATAGCTCAGGCCGCTCGGCTCGCGGAAGCGGGCCACCATGGGCGGGCCGTCGTCGGAGCCAGCGGATGTTTTCCCACAGAAGCCGCTGAGGTCGCGGGTTGCCGCGTCGAGACGGCGCAGCTTGTGATTGTAGGTATCGGCGATGTAGAGGGTGCCGCCAGCGGGCGCGCCGACAGGCACCCAGGCGATGCCGAGTGGGTGCTGCATGCGGGCCATATCGCCCCGGCCATCGTGGTCGCCAAATTGGAAGAGATCGCCGCCCGCGAGCGTCCGCACCTTTGGCTCCGGGCCAGCCAGGTCAATCTCGCGCACGCAGCTAATCTCGCTATCGGCGATGTAGAGATGCGTGCCGTCGATGGTGATGCCGCTGGGCTGGGCAAACGCCGCCTGGGTCGCCGGACCATCGGTGCGATGCTCCGCGCCAGTGCCAGCAAAGACTGCGACGGTCTCATCGGCGGGACGATATACCCATATTTGATGCGCACCGGCCATCGCGATATAGACCTGATTGTCGAGCAGGCAAACGTCCCAGGGCGAATTGAGCGGCGTATCCAACGCGGGGCCGCCCTCGGTCCGGTGGCGGCCTTGCTCTCCGGTTCCGGCCACTGTCGTCACCTGCTGGGTCTCCAGATTGATGCGGCGCAGCAGATGATTCCCCGTGTCGGCGACATAGAGGCTGTTGCCCGTGGCGTCCAGCGCCATCCCCTGCGGAGAGCGGAAGCGCGCGGTCTCGTAGTCGCCATCGGTCGTGCCCGGCTCGCCGGCACCAATCGTGACGACATGCCCGCCGTCGAGATCAGCGCGGACAATGCGGTGGTGGCCTGTATCGGCGATGAAGAGGCTGTTACTGGCCTCATCCGCCAGCACCTTGCCAGGATAGAGCAGTGGCGATGCTGGCGAAAACGCGCCGGATTCCGCCTCCAACCTGACGGGCAGCGGGGTCGCGTTGAGCGCTTCAGCCTGGCCGAGCAGATCGAGCGCCTGTTCGATGGCGGCATCCATCCGGTCGCGATGGCCCTCGCCAGAGACGCGCCCCAAGACATAGCCGCGCGGATCGATCAGCACCAGCGTCGGCCAGCCACGCACGCCATACGCCTCCCAGGTGCGGCGCTTGCTATCCAGCAGGACAGGATGGGTGATGCCATAGCGGGCGATTGCCTGGCGCACGCTCTCCGGGTTGTCTTCGTTGGTGAATTTGGGTGAATGGACGCCGATGACGGCCAGCGGGCGGTGAGCGTACTTAGCTTCGAGATACTTCAGATCTTCGAGCACGTGCAGGCAGTTTATGCAGCAGTAGGTCCAGAAGTCGAGCAGTACCAGCTTACCGCGCACATCCGCCAGGCGAAGCGGCCCGGGCGTATTGAACCAGGCCGTGCCCTGAAGCTCCGGCGCTCGCACTGCCTCAAAATCCAGTCCCATGATCAATATCCTTTCCGAGTGCCCGCACACCGTATTTCGCTGCCACGCGCAGCAGCATGCGCTCGCCATATTCCCCGGTGAGATACACCAGCCCCTCCGGTGGGAGCGTTATCCCTGGGCGCAGCCGAAGCGTGACGTCATCACGGGCCAGCAGGTCAGCCAGCGGCAGCCCACGCACAATCTGGCGCAGAGCCTGCCACGAGAGCAGCAGTGCGCCGGAACAGCCCTCTTGTGGCTCGATTCCAGCGGTGTCGTCGCTGCCCCCTGTCTCGCGATCCGTCTCGCTCGCAGCTACACTCCTCGCCGCGCAAAACACCTCGACCGAGAGACGTTGGAGACCGGAGCCACGCTCAGGATCATCGGCGGGGATGAAGCGTTCGAGCGCGAGCAGCGGTGCGGGAGCCGCTTGGAGGGGCAATCGGTCAATCGCGTGCTGGGCGCTCCGCCCGTAGGTGATCTCTGCGGGCAGCAGGCGCAGCGGGCAGCCGAGCCAGCGCTGGCCAATCGCCGCAATCGCCGCCGCGGGTGATGCGTCTTCCGGGCAGACGCCGCCGGGCAACTCCAGCGGAATAAACACGCAGCCGGGATCGTGTCGCCAGCGATCTTCACCGCCGAGTATCAGGAGCATACGCCCGCGCACTGTGACCAGCGCGGCACACACACGCCCAGGCATATCACGCGCCATCGTCTCCGAGTGCATCTTCGTTGCCTGATTCCTTGCGTCCTGGTGGGATGTTCTCAGGTTCATTGTACCGCGTAGAGCGAGCGGGTGATGGCATGACCGTTTCGCGGGCATGGAAAAACAGCGGAGAGTGGCGTAAAATCCACTCTCCGCTTCGGCTATCCATTTGTCTACTGGTCTATCGACAGCCGGTTAAAACTGCCTGCGTTCGCGGCGCGGCTTCTGTGGCTTGGTCTGCCGAGGCTTGCGACCGCCCCACTCTTCATCCTCGTCTTCCTCGAACTCGTCCCCGAACTCCTCTAACTCATCCTCTGGTGCCGCTTCTTCTTCTTCTTCGGTGCCCTCATCGAAGCTATAGTCCGTGGTGAGTGGCACGTCCAGATCCTCGGCCTCATCTGTGGCCAGATCAACCTCCGCCTCATCGCCCAAATCAGCCGAGTTCTTCATCAGCATGTCGATATTGGCGAGGTCTGCCAGCGAACTCAGCGAGCGGGGCGTTTCGGGCTTCTTCTCGACCTGCTTGCTCTTCACGGGCTTCGCTTCCTTCGGCGGAGCGACGAAATCGCTGAGATCAGAGACGTTGCCGCCATCGGCCATATCGGTGACATCGGCCATATCGGTGACATCGGTCAGCTGCGACGTCTCGTCGGTCAGGTCAGCCGGTGAGCTTGCCACGGTATCCCTGCCCATTGCCACTTCGATCCAGAAAGTGGAGTAGTTGCGTGCCTTCTCGGCGTCCTGGGAACTATCTCTGCGAATCATGCTTTCCTCTTCCCGGCACGGTCGCCGCCGGGTTTTCTCTCCAGCCACGCGGCTGCTGCTTCAGCCAGGTGGTTTATGAGCGACAGTACGCAGCGCGTACGCTATCCTCGCAGGCAAACACAGATAGACGCCAGCCATGGCGCCTCCCGCGGATTGTATGTCGCTGGGAAACCGTTGTCAAGTGACGAGCGACCAGTGTTCTAGGCCATCAGTACCATCAGTACCGTGCTGCCGCAGGACCCGCTGCTCGCGTTCCAGCTTGAGCAGATGCGCCAGCACCGAATGCGCGGCGATGGGGTGCAGGTCGGGGCTGACGTCGGCATAGATCACGCGGACCATCTCTGGGATGGTGGCCGCGCCCTGTCTCAGGGCCTCCAGGACCTGTGCTTCGCGCTGCTCGCGGTGGGAAATGTAATAGGTCAGCACCGCCTGTGGATCGTCGAGCAGGGGGCCGTGCGCTGGAAGGATGAGCCGCAGACCCAGCGACAGCAGCCGCCGCAGCGACTCCATATACTCCAGCAGGTCGCCTTCTGGCGGCGCGATCACCACCGTGCCCTCGCCCGCAATCAGGTCGCCCGCAAAGAGCGCATTGGCATCTTCGAGTAGAAAGCTGAGATGGTCAAAGCGATGTCCGGGCGTGTAGAGCGCTCGCAAGCGCCGGCTGCCGACGGGCACCACCGCGTTATCGGCCAGTGGGCTGTCGGTCGCGGGCACGCCCTCGCGGCTCCACGCGTGTACCGGGACGCCGAGCATCTCGCGCAGGGCGGCTGCGCCTTCCTCGTGGTCGGGGTGACCATGCGTCACCAGAATCGCCCGTGGCGTGCCGCGTTCCGCCACCGCATCCGCGATGCGGCGCAGATGTTCGGGGATGTTGGGGCCGGGATCGATCACGACCACCTCACCCGCCGCGTCATCCGCGACCAGAAAAGTGTTCGTCCCTGGCCCAGTCATCAGCGAGGGATTGGGCGCGAGAATGCGCTCGACGCCAGGAGGCAGCGCGACAGGCTCAGACATAGCGGGCTGCTCCTTCTCGTTGGCCATGCTGTGTCACTCCTCGTCTGGCAGGAGAATCACTGGTTTGCCGTCGCGCTCGACGACACGCGGCATAATCGTGGGCAGCTGCCTGCCATCGAAACGGGCGCGGGCGTCCTCGAAGCTGCGCAGGCCGTGTAGCTCGCGGAGCTGGTGGATCTGCGCGAAGACCAGCGGAAACTCGCCGCGCGCGTGGCCCGCGCTGGCCTTCTCCGGCGCGATCCAGATGCCGTCGGTGGTCTCCAGGTGGTCGTGGGCCGCCTCCTGAGCGGCAGGCATCTCGGCCAGGAAGAAATGGGTATCGAAGCGCTTGGGCATGGCCTCTGGCGTAATCCAGTGTGCCCAGTGGATGAGCGCGTCGGTGGCGAGGGTCAGCCCCTCCTGCTCGGCCAGCGCGGTGATCGTCAGATGGTGGTGTTGTAGCGCATCGCGATACCCGGCAAAGCGCGAGACATCCCCCTCGTCGAGCGCGAGCAACTCTCCGCCGCGTCGCGCCAGCAGCACGCCCGCCTCCTCGAAGCATTCGCGCAGCGCCGCTGCCCGGAAGCCGCTGCCCAGCGCGGTCGGTCCCTCACCAGCGGGTGCGCAGAGGCCGGGCGTTTGCTCCGCCAGCCGGTCATCGGCAGTGACCGAGCCTCCCGGAAAGACGTAGACATCGGGCGCGAAATCGCTCTGGATGTGTCGCCGCACCATAAAGACCTCGACGCCGCTGCCGCCGTCCTCGCGTGGCCGCATCAGCACA
>DASUWS010000003.1:0-4030 GCA_036378295.1 Ktedonobacterales bacterium | reverse complement strand
CGAGAGCAGCGTTACGATGGTCTGGCCGAGGCCAAACGTCTGCGAGATCATGCCTGTGGGTCGCGTGGCCGCCTCGTTCTGCGCCCGCTGGAGCGCGTCGTAGAAAGTGGCATCCTCGAAGAAGGCGAGGTCGAGTGTATTGGCCTTCTCCATTACCATCAGCTGCACCTGCTGCGAGACTTTCTCCTGGAGCAATTGCTGCGTGATATTCGAGAGCGTATTGAGCAGGCTCGAAAGCCCCTGAATGCCGAACTGCGCGGCGACGAGCCAGATGACGACGGTCGTGGTGCCGTTCGCGCCGCGAAACTGGATGGCGCGGACGACGGCGTCCACCAATGTGCCGGCGACGAACGCGGTGGCGGCAGGCAGGAAGCCCTGCAAAATGTAGAGCGCGCCCAGCGTGACGGTGAAGATCGGAGAAATCTTCCAGACGAGACGCAGCACACGGGGCAGCCCGGCAAGCGCGGTGAAGACTTTCTTCGGCGTCAGCCTGTCCTCTTCACCTTTGGGGGAGGGGCCGCGCATGTGAAACGAGCGGCGCTGCGACATGGGGACAATCATCTATTTCACTGTTCCTCAGATAGGCGAGACTCGCGAGAGTGTCGGCGGTCGGCTCATGGGGCCGGCTGGCGCGGCTGACGTTTATAGGCCGCAGGCTGAAGCCTTGCGGCTAATCCCGGGTACAGGGAACTCGTTGCCTTTCACGTGGATACCAACCGGCTGGAATTAGCTGCGACGTTTCAGCCCACGGCGCGCCGGACAGCAGACAAACGTTTCCACGCGGGTCCATTGCCCGTCACACGGTACAGCGTCGTACACTGCCAGCACAGTATGATACTGCATTCCTGCCATCTTCTGTCATCTTTAGGCCAATCGTCACGGAGCGCCGCGGCCACGCTCGCTACAGCATCAACAGTCCGCGCCGGGCAGCGCTTGTCACCGCCTCGGTCCGGCTGGCCGCGCCGAGCTTCATCAGAATTGAGGAGACGTGGAACTTCGCGGTGTGCTCGGTGATGTGCAGCCGCGAGGCAATGATCTTGTTGGGTAGCCCCTGCGCCAGCAGTTGCAACACCTCCAGCTCGCGCGCGGTCAATGGTTCCTCAGGCCCGGTGAGGCGTTCCGGAGTGGGCGCAACCGGGAGCGACGGCTGGAGCAACAGGGTGGCGAGCCGCCGGTCCAGCGTAATCAGTCCGCCAGCGACCGCGCTGAGGGCAGCGGCGATCTCTTCGGGTGTTGCATCCCGCCGGAGCGCGCCGAAGGCCAGACCGCGATCTCCCGCGATGTGCGCCAGCTCGGTCAGCAGGGCGGCATTCCCGCTGCGATCACCACGGCGGCCTGGTGTTTCTGGGGCCAGCGTCACTATCCCCGCCGCCGGGCGCAGTATCTCCAGCCAGCCATCTACGACCGCCGCGTCGGTCTCGTCGTCGAGGTCGGCCAATACCACGTCTGGCGACTGCGTCAGCGTGAGCCCACGATCACCGCTCGTGGGCAGTGCAGCCAGGCTATCCGGCGCGCTCTGGCCGACGACGCTCCATCCCGGCAGCGCCGCGACCAGTGTCGCCAGCCCGGTGCGTACCGTGGGGTAGCTCGCGACGACGTAGACCAGCATGCAGCCTCCACCCTTTTCCTCATGTCACCTCATGTCACCTCATGTCATGCGGTGCTATTCAGTCGAATTCAGACAAAATCCCCACCTTGCGACCTCTCCCGGATGCTGGGAGAGGGCAAGGAGGGAGATGTACTTACGCCGCCGCCTCGTTCGTCGCTGGCGTCAAAGTCAGCGTCAGCCGTTCGCCTCCGCGCACTAGCGTCAGCGTCCGTGGCTGCTCGTGTGTGCTTGCACGGTTGAGGATGCGTCCCAGGTACTCCGCGGCCCGCACAGCGACATCGTCCACCGCCAGCAGGACGTCACCCACCAGCAGTCCCGCCTGCTCGCCCAGTCCGCCAGCCTCCATTCCGGCGATCATGGCCGCTGTCTCCTGCCGGATGCCGAGTCGCTGGCGCAGTGCGTCGGGCAGCGGAACGGTGAGCACCTGCACGCCCAGCACGACTGGCCGCGTGATCCCATCTACCTCTGCCAGGAATTGTTGCACCACGCGGCTGGGGATGGCAAACCCAAGCCCGCCGCCAACCATCGCGTTGATGCCGATGACGCGCCCTCGCGCATCAGCCAGCGGCCCGCCGGAGTTACCCGGATAGAGGCGGATGTCGGCCTGGATCAGCTCGATGCGCCGTGGCCGCCACTGACCCCACGCCCGGCGCGGATCGCGCTCCGGTCGCGGCTCTGGCGCGTTTTCCTCTTCCGCCGGCTCAAGCTCCACATCAGGATCGGCTGGCGCTCGCGCCCCAACCACGCCAACAGTCACCGCGCCCTCACGTCCCCACGGATTGCCCACCGCCAGCACCAGCTCACCGACTCGCAACGCCGCCGAGTCACCATACTCCGCCGCGCGCAGGCCCGATGCCTTTGTATGGAGCAGCGCCAGATCGTGCTCTGGATCAACCGCCGCGATCGTGGCGGTAAGCTCGCGCGTATCGTGCAGGCGAATAGTCAGCGTCTGCGAGTGGGCAGCGGCGACGACGTGCGCGTTGGTGATGATGCGCGCCTCCGCCTCGCCAGTGGTGTCGGGCTGGCCTACGCTCCAAATGACCCCGGACCCCATGCCGCGCGGCCCAGCCTGCACCTGCACCATACTCTCGCGGACGCCCTGCGCGACCGTGGCCAACTCATCCGAGAGCGCGGATGCAACGAATTGCGTTCCCATGCTCTATGCTCGCTTTCGAGAAATCTATCTTCAGGCCCCTCCCGGCTCGCTGCCCACAGGGCGGGGATTGGGAGAGAGGTCCATTGCATTATTGGCGCTCGCTCAGGGTGACGGTCAGATTCTGCACCTCGCCGCCGCGAATGATGCGGACGGGAAGCGTCTGGCCGAGCTTATCACTGGAAAGCTGCGCCCGCAGGCTATCCACGTCGATGATCGGCTGATCACCCACCAGCACCACCAGATCACCGAGAATCAGGCCGCCCTTTTCCGCCGGGCTACCCGGCTCGACATTCACCACCAGCAGCGCTGATTCCTGCGTGAGGCCAGCCTTCTGCGCCAGCGCCTCGGGCAGTGGCACCTGCTGTGTGCCAATACCAAGATAGCCACGCCGCACGCGCCCATGCGTCAGCAATGTCTTCGCTACGCGCTCAAGGGTCACCAGTGGGATGGCGCTGCTATTCTGTCGGGTCAGGTGCGAGCTATTCAGCCCGACCACCTTGCCAGAGAGGTCTACTAGCGGCCCGCCGGAAAATCCGGGGTAGAGGGTCACGTCGGCGTAGATGACGCCTTCGATCTCGCCGCCATGCCACGACCGGCGTGGCCCCTCAATCGCGCTCACGGCGCCAAAGGAGACGCGGGGGCCGTCCTTGCCGGGTCGGCCAATCGCCACGACGAGGTTGCCCGGGCGCAGCGTGGCACCAGTCTCGGCAGGCTGGATGTCCGCGCCGAGCGCGTCGGCGGGCAGTCGCAACGCCGCGAGATCAGTGCTGGGGTCGCGGCCAATCAACTGCGCCTTGACTTCTTTGCCATCCGGCAGCACGACTTTGATATCGTCTTCACGCTCGACCACATGATCGGCGGTCATCACAATCGTCTCGTTCTCGGTCTTCCATAGAATGCCGGTCGCGGTCTGTCGTGGCCGCGCCGCCACAGTAACAATCGACCGCGCGGCCTTCGCGACCACATCAGCAAGCTGATCGGAGAACGCGCTCAGCGCGCTCGCTGCTGTCTCGTCCGCCATCTCGCCCTCACTCCTCTGCTTCTGCTATCTCACGTATCCTGACATCAACGTGTCCATCAACATCTATATGCTCGTCGCCAGAGCGTCTCACCCAGGCGGCGTGGGATACTGGGAGCATACGTTGCCGCGCGGCGGGGCAACACCCGCCTTTCGGCTGGCGGCTCGACTACCCGTTCGGGTAGTGGGGGCTCGTGGCGCGCTGGGCAGTGGCCGAGACGCGACGGAGAAATTCAGGAGACGTACA
>DASUWS010000002.1:0-10372 GCA_036378295.1 Ktedonobacterales bacterium | reverse complement strand
TGGACTGCACCCCAATTAGCGAACCACAGGGCAAGTCAACTCATCCATTGCAGAAAAGTAGGCGGCTTCAAACTCAGTGGGCGGCAGGTAGCCGAGACTGGAATGGAGCCGTTTCGCATTGTAGACTGCTTCAATGAAGTGGCCCAGGTTGGTTTCCGCCTCAACAAAGCTGTGATACTCCTGAAGATAGACCTCCTCGCGTTTGAGCGTCTTAAAGAAACTTTCGGCCTTGGCGTTGTCGTAAGGGTTGCCCTTGGCCGCCATGCTGACCTGGATGCCCGCCTGTTCCAGCCGAGCGACATAGGCCAGGCTGGCGTACTGCACGCCACGATCTGAATGGTGAATCAGCCCCGGCGCCGGCCGTCGCTGGGTCAGCGCCATCTCCAAAGCGTCCCGGGTGAGTTGGGTGTCAATCTGACGCGAGAGCCGCCAGCCAACACAACGCCGCGAGAACGCATCGAGCACACAGGCCAAATAGACAAAGGTGGTCGGCAACCGCACATAGGTAATGTCGGCGACCCAGACCTGGTTGGGCGCCGTCACCACGAAATCGGCCAGCCGATTGGGATAGGTCGGGTAGCCATGCGTGGAGTCCGTCGTCGCCACAAACTGGCGTCGCAACTGGCACAGCAGCGCCTCCTGACGCATGATCCGCAGCACCCGCTTGTGGTTAACCGCCCAGCCTTCCCGGTGCAAGGCATGGGTCACCCGCCGATAGCCATAGCCGGAAAATGCCAGGATGATCCGCTCAATCGCATCGCGTAGCGCCACATCCCGAGCCGCCCGCTCTTCTGGCGTCGGGCAGGTATAGTACCAGGTGCGTCCGAGCCCGAGCCAGCGGCAGAGTTGGCGCATCGAGACCTGCGGAAAGGCCTGCTGGACGGCAGCAATCATGGTGTGTCGCTCCGAGAGGGAACACTTCCCCCGGCCATCCCTGGATGCCCGCTCTGCAAGGTCTGCAAGGCTTTTTTTAACACCGCATTCTCCAGCGCCAGCTGGCCGCAAAAGCGCTCCAACTCCGCAATCCGCGCTTCCAGCGGACTCGCCTCATTCGCCCCCGCTTTGGGCGTAAAGGCGGCGTCTCCACGCTCCGTATATTCGCGTCGCCAGCGGGCCAGGACACTGTCTGCCAGTCCATGCTCGCGGCACACTTGGGCAGGACGTTTCTCGCCGCTGGCCAGTTGCCGGACAACCGTCAGCTTGAACTCCCGCGTAAAGGTTCGACCGGACATCGCTCAACTCGCTTTCTTCCCAGCGGTGCGGATACTTCTAGTCTACCGCACCTCTCCGGGCATTCGGCTGAGTTGACTTGCTTCATTGGTTCGCTTTTAGGGGTTCACTCCAGGCGGCTCCTCCCTCCCGGCGCATCCCCCTCCCCCAGCCCCTCCCCTAAAGCGGGAGGGGAGCCAAACGCAGAGGCCGACATCCCAGGCAAATTTGTATCATTCGACAACAGTCGCAGTGAAATGAGTATCAGTCGTGTGTGGTAGAAGCAGCGGCAATCGGAAGCGTGAACCAGAACGTGCTTCCCTTGCCTGGAGTGCTTTTCACGCCGACTCGCCCGCCGTGGCGCTCGATCATTGTGCGGCAGATGGAGAGTCCCAGGCCCAGCCCGACTCCCGATCCGCTGAGCTGGACGATACCTGGCGCACGGTAGAAGCGCTCGAACAGGCCAGATCGTTGCTCTGGAGTCAGCCCGGCTCCCTGGTCGCGCACCTCCACGCGAGCCATATCACCCTGTTGTTTGATCAGTACCGCGACCGGTCGGTCATCCTCTGAGTACTTGAGGGCATTCGTGAGATAATTCGCCACGACCTGGTCGATGCGGCCGGGATCGCAGAACACTGGAATGCGTGGCTGATCCACGTCCAGTGTGATGCGCCTCTCGGGCCATGCCACCCGCTGTTCCTCCACTGCCACGCGTGTGATTTCCACCAGATCACATGTCTCCAGGTGATACTCCAGTTTGTTCGCCTGGATGCGCGTCGCGTCCAGCAGGTCTCCGACGAGGCGGTTGAGCCGGTGCATCTGGCGATTGGTACGCTGGGATAATGTCGAGAGCATCGTGAGATGCCCATGAATGTTCCCCAGAGATGTTTGCGTAGCTGATTTCACGCGCAGTGACGACGTGATGCGATCCAGATGGTGATCAATGATCTGAATATTCGCCTGGATAGAGGTGAGAGGCGTTCGTAGCTCATGGCTAGCAATGCCCAGGAAATCATTCATGCGACGGTTTGTCTCTTCCAGCGCTAATACCCTCGCTCGCGCCTCTTCCCGCTCATGCAGCAAACGCTCTCGCTCGACCTCTAGCGCCGCCAGCTTGGCGCTCGCAGCGGCAAATGCCCGCTCCTCGTCCGTGTAGGTATGCTCCTCGCCGCCATAGTCGAGGGAGAGCAGGCCGACGAGCTCGTGGCCGACGCGCATGGGCGCTATCAGCACCACCCGTGCCTCGTAAGGATTGCTCCGGTCTCGGAAAGGTGGCTGGCTGTAATCAACGAACACGATCTCGCCAGCCATCAGCTTCTCGGTCATCTCCACGGGAAGCAGAGTCTGCAAGCGCACTCCATCTTGCTGTTCTGGATGCTCCCGGTCTTCGCGTTCAACCGTTATCCCTATGGCTTCGAGGAGATACAATCGGTCTGATCCGTGCCGGGTGACCTGTATCGCCGCGCGACGACAGCCGAGAATGCTCTGCGTCAGCGTCAGGAGCCGACGAATCACAGTACCGCCGCTACCCTGGTCGGGTGACCTGTCGCGCTCGTCGGTGCGAGCAGCGTCTCCTGAATTGGGCAGTCTCACCATCTCTTCGGCCATTGTCAGCAGGGCCTCGAGTGACTCGCTGGTGCGGCGCTCCAGCCGCTTGCGCTCCGTGATGTCCACCATGACAGAGACCGCGCCGACAATCGTGCCGACTTCGTCGCGCAAGGGAGCATTCGAGTGGATAATGGTCTTTCGCTTGCCATCGAGCGTCTCGATCTCAATCTCTGTATTCCGCGAGACCTCACCGGTCGCGAGGGTGCGTAGCAGGCTCCATTCTTCGGGCGCGATCAGGTGGCCAGTTTGTGGCTGCCACACTTTGAAGAATTTGAATTGCTCGAAGCGGTCGACGAGGGGCACGTTTTCTCCCCAAATCTCCTTGACAGCCTGATTGACGAGAACAGCTTTCCCCTGGTTGTCTACGAAGGCGACGCCCACTGGCAGCAGTTGCAGGATGGCGTCCAGGCGTGCTTCGCGCTCGCGCACAGCGCGCTCCAGAGCCTTCCGCTCGGTGATGTCGCGACTTGTTTCGAGGACGTAGCGGCGCCCATCAGGCTCGGTGACTACTTGCATCCTGACCAGGACGGTTACCTGCCGCCCATCGTGCGTGGTTTGGGTAAGCTCGCCGGTCCACTCGCCCTCGCGCGCCAGCATCGCCTCGAATCGTGATCGGGGAAGTGGCAGACGTGTCTGGAGCAGGTCATGGCTGATATGGCCATACGCTTCCTCCTTGGTGAATCCGTAGAGCATCTCAGCGCCACGATTCCAATAGGTGATAGGGCCATCCAGTTCCCACATGAAGATCACATCGTGCGCGCGTTCAAGCAGGCTCGCCTGCCAGCGTGCCTGCCGCTCCGTCTGGCGCATAGCGGTCACATCATGCGACACGGCTACCGCACCGTGAATATTGCCCATGTCGTCGTAGTAGGGCGCCGCGCTGACCAGAATTGCCTGGTCGCTCCCAGTGGAGTTGCGCAGAATCATCTCGATGTCCGTGACGATCTCGCCGCGCAATGCCCGCGCCACGGGTAGTTCCTCAACCGGGAACGGCTTCCCGTCTATTGATCGCAGGTGGTAGAGGTTCACCATGTCGTCCAGTTGGGCATGCCGGCGCTCTGGCCCGGCAATCTCTTGCGCTGCTGAGTTGAAATGCATGAGCGATCCAGACTCATCGTAGATGACAATCCGGCCGGGTACCGCGGAGAAGACCGCTTCGAGCAGACTTGCCCGCTTGGCGGCTTCACGCTCCAGTTGCCTGCGTTCGGTGACGTCGCGCGCGATAGCTACGGCTCCTGTGATCGTGCCACTAGCATCGACGAGCGGCGCGCCAGTGATATTGACCTGAAGCTCGCGACCATCTGCCACCTGCAAGCGCACATCCATTGCGTTCGACCCGGTCAGGACCTCTCCCTTCAGCAGGCGACGAAGGCCCGATTTGTCCGCGGGGAGGTGCTCTCCATGCTCATCCTCCGCCGCAATAAGCGCCGCTCGCTCATCGGGTAGCATCGTCTCGTAGCCGGGAAAGTGTTCGAGTTGATACAGGGCGTGCGCCGCCGCGTTCATGCGCACGATCTTCCCGGCGCTATCATAGACGAAAGCCGCGTCCGCGATCGCTTCGAAGACCGCATCGAGGGTCGTATCTTCCGCTCCAGATCGTGTGTCGGGGTGCTGTGGTCTGGTTGGGGTGGGTAGTGGTAGCGGCATCTCGGTGGCTGTCGTGAAAACCCCTTCTATCCCGGTTTCACCATAGATAGGGCTATACGAGAACGTGAAATAGCGCTTTTCACGCTGCCCATTCTGCTCCACGATGACAGGTTGGCTGCTGGAGGTGCTGGTCTCGCCGTGGTGAAGGGCCGCTTCGACCAAAGGCAGAATGTCTGGCCATCGGTCGGGCCAGATGTCTCTTCCGGTCATCCCAAGCGCGTCGGGGTGTCGTGTTCCCAGGAGTGACACGAACGCATCATTGTAGAGTGCCACCAGAGAGGCTCCCCACAAGATGAGGACGGGGAGGGGAGACCCAAGACAAATGCTCAAGGTCGTGCGCAGGCTTTGAGGCCAGCCATCTAGTGCTCCGAGAGAGGTGAGCGCCCAATCTTTGTGCTGTACAAGCGTCGATAGGGTCTCATTCTGCGCAAGTATGCCATCGCTGGTTCTCCCTCCAGTGTCCATCGCGCTTTCCACCTCGATCGCCTCTCAGCAGGGATACTGCTCACCCGCGGTCACGCGTATACACACGTTGCGGGCGGTTTGGACCGCTCTCTCACCGCCCGCTACGAGACCTTTGTCCGCACTTTTGATGCCACGCTGGCATGGTAGCTACTTACTGACTGAACCTGCAAGGCATGGTATTGTGCTGGCTTGTATGCCTGCTTATTTGCCTGGCTCCAAAATGGCAAAGGGGCATCAATTCCCCGGTGGAAAGCTGTTGGCTCATGGCGGCTTATGAGGATGGCTCGCTACCCGCGGTCATCTGCCGTGTGTATGGGCAGGTCCGGTCGAGAGTGAACTGGGCGCATCAAGATTGGCGTTCCTGCTCACGCCAACACCGAGCCGGTCAACCAGTTCGCCTCCTAGCCAGGCAGTAAACACCGCCAGGATCGCGCCGATGATCTCCAGAATGAAGCCGATCACATTCGGCTCGTGGTTCGGGGTGCCAAGCCGCAGGAGCCAGCTAATGAGGAACAGCACGACGATGACCACATTGCCAGAGCCGTGCAGGAGGCCGATCCGCTTGGCGCGAGTCCCACCAGGGATGGCGAGGAAGTCGAGCAATCCGAATACGGCGGCGACCAGGCCCAGGATGATACCGGCGATGATATTCCAGAACGCGCTCACAGCGAATCCCGTCAGTCCAGTGAGATAGAAGATGATGTCAAAAATGACGGAGATTGCCAGGAGACCCAGCGGGAAGACGATCAGCATCGGGTGAATGGGATGTCCGAAGACTTTTGTCCTGCTCTCCATGTCCATCCTCCTTGATGAACAGGGCTGATGCTTCCCTGCGCCCTGTGTGACTTCCTTGCGACGCCTGCAATTTGCGCACAAACTATGCCAGCAGTGGCAAGCCAGCGGCAGATATGTCTGTCGTCGTCTCGCGTACCGTTCGACTCGACTGGCACATCTTCTGCGAGGCGCAGCGGTAGAGCGGCGCATGGCCAGAGCGGTTATCGCTGATAATCGCTGCCAGCGCGCCAGGGATGTCCATCCATACAGAGATGTATGGATCAATCGGTGAAAGGATTTACCCGGTGAGACAAATGCGCGAGCGGTCAGAGGTCGTGGTCATTACTGGATCGTCAGGGGGCGTGGGTCGCGCGACAGCACAAGCATTCGCAAAGCGAGGGGCGTCGATTTGTCTGGTGGCGCGAGGCGAGGCGGGACTCGAAGGCGCGCGGCGTGATGTCGAGCGGTTGGGAGGCCGTGCCATCATTGTTCCGGGCGATAGCTCCGATCCGCAGACACACGAGCGAGCGGCACAGCAGGCTGAGGAAGCATTTGGGCCAATTGATATCTGGGTCAACGTCGCGTTCACGACGGTCTTCTCGCCATTCATGGAAATTACCCCGGAGGAATACCAGCGCGTCACGAATGTCACGTATCTGGGTTATGTCTATGCTACGCAATCGGCGCTGCGGCGCATGCTGCCGCGCAATCGCGGGAAGATTGTGCAGGTCGGCTCGGCGCTGGCCTATCGGGGTATCCCGCTCCAGACGGCGTATTGCGGCGCAAAGCATGCGATTCAGGGCTTTACGGAGTCGCTGCGGGCGGAGCTGATTCATAACGACAGCGATGTGCAGCTGACGATGGTACAGCTCCCGGCGGTCAACACGCCGCAGTTCACCTGGGGGCGCAACAAGATGCCGCGCAAGGCCCAGCCCGTTCCGCCAATTTATCAGCCCGAAGTGATCGCCGAGGCCATCTACTGGGCGGCGCACCACAAGAAGCGACAGCTCTACGTCGGCGGGTCAACAGTCATCGTTCTTATGGGCAACAAGTTCTTCGCGAAGTTTGGCGACTGGTATCTGGGCAAGACGGGCTACGATAGCCAGATGCGCGCTGAGAAGCGCGACCCGAACCAGCCAGATAATCTCTTCCAGCCAGCAGATACGACGAAAGACTACGGAGCACACGGCGCATTCGATCAGCGCTCGATTGATCATAGCTACGAGGTATGGGCCGCCGAGCACAAGGGGCTTATCGCGACGGCGCTGGCCGGTGTTGCGGGAGCCGCGGTCGCTGGCTCGCTTGTCGCGTTAGGGCGTAGCAAAGGCTAGGCCATCATGCACCCGTTGTATCGTCCGGAACAGACTGCCGGAAACACCCCTCCGGGCTGGAGCTATAACCCTTCGGCGTGGCGCGAGCGCTGGCCGCTGCTCGTGTTGGCGGTCATCGGGCTGCTGGCGGCACTCTACACCGCACTGGCACAAGTGGGCGTGTTCGCCACGATGTGGGACCCATTCTTTGGCAGCGCTAGCTCGTATGCCGTGACGCACTCGGAGATTTCGCGGCTTCTGCCCATCCCGGACGGCGTAATAGGCGTGGTGGGGTACGTCTGTGATCTCGTTTTCGGCGCGCTCGGCGGGGAGCGGCGGTGGCGCGACCATCCGTGGGTGGTGCTGCTCTTCGCGCTGGTCATTCTCGCGCTGGGTATCGTCAGCCTCGTGCTCACCATCCTGCAAGGCACGGTCATTGGCTCCTGGTGCACGGTTTGCCTGGTCTCCGCTGCCGTCTCGACGATTATTCTCGGGATGGGAATCGGAGAGTCGCTTGCCAGTCTGCAGTATCTCTCGCGCGTGCGCCTTGAAACGGGCGGCGCGGAGGTATGGCGCGCGCTGTGGGGTGGCGCGCATCCACGTGCGGAGCGACCCACTGGGCGCGGCGTGGGCACCGGAGGCGTCGCGGTGACAGATTGAGCTGAGAGCACTTGGGAGGGTACCGCTATGTGGCTCCAGATGGGCAATATCGCGCTGGGCATCTGGCTGATGGTGGCGCCGGCTGTGCTGCCGTCAACCGTGCCGGGTGCTACCGTTGACCGTATCGCGGGTCCGCTCGCCATCTGGCTGGGGGTGCTCGCGTTTCGTGGGGTGACGCGGCCCTTCCGCGCGTTGAACGTGCTCACAGGGATGTTTCTCGCCATCGCTCCGTGGGTTGTGCCGAATACTGGCCCGCTCATTCTCGGCAGTGTCCTGCCGGGGTGGGCGATCATCGTTCTCTCTATTCCGCGCGGGGTCGTGCGCGAGCGTACAGGCGGGGGCTGGTGGACGATCATACGGCCAGATTTGATCGCCCACACGCCGGAAGATTGATAGCGGAACTGGGGGCCCTCTCCCCCAGCCCCTCCCCTAAAGGGGGAGGGGGGCCAGAGAAGCGGAGGGAGTGGCGGCCCCCACTCCCGGCCCCTCCCCTCAAGCGGGAGGGGGCCAGAACGCGCGCCCGGAGGGAGAGGCATGCGCACTATCCCAAATCCATGAGGGAAGGAAACGACGAGTATGCTCACACTCTTGGCACATGGTCTCAATAGTCTCAATGGTCTCATGCTCGCGGACCTTGGGTTTCCGGCGTGGCTGCGCGCAGCGCACTGGATAAACGTCTTCTTCATTGGTCTGCTGGCGCGGTCGGGTATCCAGATTCTGGCGTCATATCCCCGCCTCTTCTGGAATGACGATTGCACACCAGGGCGTGAGTGGATCAAGTTCACCCGGCGCAAAGAGCCGACCGACCGGATGTGGACCTCTCTGGAGGACGAGCAATCGTGGAGTCCGCTGATTGCTCAGCCCGGTGGCGATAATCTGGGGCTGGGCCGCCACTTTCATTTCTTCTCGATCCTTTTCTGGGTGCTGAGCGGCGTGATTTACGTCATCCTGCTGTTCGCGACGGGCGAGTGGCAGCGGCTGATCCCTACCTCATGGTCGATCTTCCCCGATGCCTGGCATACGTTCACCGAGTACATCACTTTTCATATCCCCCCGTTGAGCGAGTTCCACCCCTACGATCCGCTCCAGCAGATCACATACGCGGTGGTCGTCTTTCTGTTCGGACCCTTCATGATCTTGACGGGCGCGGCGCAGTCTCCGGGCGTTGAGGCGCGTTTCCCCTGGTATCCCAGCCTCTTTGGTGGCAGGCAGGTCGCCCGCAGCCTGCACTTCCTGGCCTTGCTGGCGATTGTCGCTTTCACCATCCTCCATACGGCGCTGATCATCATCACCGGGCTGGGCAGGAATATCGGTGACATCGTCCTGGGCTATCACGGCAGAGACGAAGGACTCGCCATCATTCTGGCGGTCATCATTATTGTGGTGATACTCGCGCTCTACGCCTTGCTCTCGTGGCTCAGCCTCAGGCACAAGCGGGGCGCGCAGCACCTGCTCGCCGCGTTCTATCGCCCGCCGGTACGTCTACTGACGCTGCGAACGTACTCGCGGCAGCACTACAAGCCTTCAGAGATATCGCCGTTCTTTACGGTCAACGGCGACCCGCCTGATGCGCCTGAATACCTCAAATTGATGTGGGAGGACTTCGAGGGCTACGTGCTGGAAGTCACAGGGATGGTGGAGCAGCCGCTGCGGCTGACTCTGTCTGAGTTGCTGGCGATGCCGAAGCAGTCGCAGATTACCAAGCACAATTGCATCCAGGGATGGACGGCTGTCGGTCAATGGGCGGGCGTGCCCATGCGTGAGATTCTGGCTCGCTGCAAGCCGCTTGCCAACGCGGAACATGTCGTCTTCTGGTCGTACTCGCGCGACACCGCCGGGCAGCAATTCTACGAGACGATTCCCCTGGAAGCCGCGTTGGAGGATCAGACGATTCTGGCATATGAGATGAATGGCCGCCCGCTACCACGGCCCCACGGCGCGCCGCTTCGGCTGCGGTGTGAAACCATGCTCGGCTTCAAGATGTGCAAGTGGATCTGCCGTATTGAACTGGTCGAGGACTACAAAGCGATCCGTGGGGGCCAGGGCGGCTCGCGGGAGGATGAGCGCTACAACGAGGTGTACGCGGGAATTTAGCACCACATAGCACGAGCGCTCTCTGACAACCCGCAGGACGAACCTACAGGACGCCGACAGGCGAGAAGCGAGATAGGAGGGCGCTGTTTGGGCGCAAACGGCCCTGCTCGTCCCCCTTGTCGCATGGAACGCCATGTTCTACTCTGATCGTCAGAAGTAAATAGCTGGTTGGTGAGCCGGAAGACGGCGCCAAGCTGTCCCGTGGGATGCGGGGTGGTGGGGCGCCGTTTTTGTTGTGAGGTGGCCCTCTCCCCCTACCCCCTCCCCTAAAGGGGGAGGGGCCGTAGCCCAACAGCGCTGCTGCTGGCACAGGTATTCCCTCCCTTTGGAGGGGAGGGCGGCGCGCAGCGCCGGGAGGGGGATGCGCCAGGAGGGGCCCTGAGGCGACCGCTGTGGCCTCCAGGTGCGCGTTCTGGCTCCCCTCCCCCTTTAGGGGAGGGGCTGGGGGAGAGGGCTGGGAGAGGGGGTGCTAAATGACTTCGCGAACTTTGTCGGCAAGCACATCCTTGACGATAGCGGCGCGCCCTTGCTCACCCCTGATGAGCGCCTCGGCGAAATGTATCGCCTGCTGGGTGGTAATCTTGCCCGGCATAGGAGGCTCGTTG
>DASUWS010000001.1:0-5978 GCA_036378295.1 Ktedonobacterales bacterium | reverse complement strand
TGAGGGCGATTCACTCCAGCACGATGCTCTGCTTGCGGGCGAGGTAGCCGAGCTTGCCCGCGAGATTCTCGATGGCCTCGGGCCAGGTGAACTCGGATGCGGTCTGCCAGCCGGCAACGCGAATCTTCTCCTTCTCCTCCGGATGGCGCATGAGATGTAGCAGATAGCCAACGATCTCCTCGGGGTCCTCCGTTTCGAGCGCCACCGCGTTCTCGAACGAGACGGCATAATCCTCTCCGGTTGAGCCGGTAAAGGCGATGCCGCGCGCCGCCATCACCTCCAGGCCGACGAGCCCGAACGGCTCGTGGCCGCTGTTGGCCAGCACCGCATCGGCGGCGGCATAGCACATCCGCACGAACTCCTCAGGCACGAAGAAGCGCAGGTTGTAAATATCCGCCTCGCCCGCCTCGCGCAAGAGCTTCGTGCATTCCTCCGGTGTCGGGCGGCGTGCCTCGATGTCCTTGACCGTCAGCCCAAGGTAACGCGCCCTGCCCAACACCTCGCCGCCGTGTGGCTCGATCCCGCCGCGAATCACCATTGAAATCGGGTAGCCGCTGTATTTCAGTCGCGACGCCGCCTCGATAGCCATCAGCCAGCGCTTATCGGGGTCGAAGCGGCCAATCTTGAAGAGGAAGAGTCGATCGGGGTTGCCTCGCTGCGCCACCTCGCGCAGACCGCGCACAGCCTGGGGATTGACCGCGTTGAGGTAGCGCTGTGGGATGCCGTTGGGAATCGTCAGCGCATTGACGCCATACTCCCACAGCCGGTGTTTCATGTAGCGGCTGACGGTCGTGATCGCCGTAGTAAAGTTTAGCTTGCCCCAATCGATGCGATGCAGCGACATCAGGCTGTTGCAGTTCCACATCAGAATGCAGCGATGGCGCACGTTGTGCCAGTGCAGCATGTCCGATAGGCGGATCATCGCCTCGGCGGTATGCCAGTCTTCGCCAATGATGGCCACAATCTTACCCTCGGCCACCGCTGGCTTGACAATCTGGTCATAGACGAAAAAAGGCACCGACTCGTTGTAGTCGTAGAGCTTATGCTCCTCGCCGTCGTAGACGCCATTGGGATAATACTGGCTGATCCACTGTCCCCAGCGCCGCAGGTGCAGATGTCCATTCACCCGGTCTTCTACATCTGGCTTGTGGGGGTCGCCAACAAAGATCAGGTGCGTCTCGTAGCCAAGCTCCGCCAGCGACTCGGTGAACTCGGTCACGCGGGTGCCAAGCCCGCCCGCCGTTGAGTAGATATCCGGCCCCTCGAAGCTGAGGGAGACAAAGACCGTATTCTCTGGGGAGATCCCGCCCCGGCCCTTGCCCGCTCTGGGGGTCTCTGGGCTGACTCTGGCCTCGCGCGCGCTGGTGGTTGTCGCGTCGATCACCTCTTCGGGCAGGATCGGCTGTGCGCTTTCGGGCGTCGCCCCGTTGGGAGGCGTTCCGGCTGGCGGGCGAGTGCGGGTCCGTCGCGTCGTGCTCGCCCGCTGCTCTGCTCGTCGTGTCGTCGCATGCTTCGTCTGCTGCTGCTCTGTCATTCCGCTGTATCTTTCCATTTCTCCGACAGTGCATCATCCTTCACGCGTTCAGTATCTCATATGGCTTCAGGATCTCAGCACGAATTGGCCCCCGGAATGGATGACTCGCAGCGAATGATCTTGACAGCTCGCGGGGAAGGATAGGGGCTGCCTGCCTCGTGCTCCAGGGAATTATTTGAACAATTGCTGGGGATACATCCATCTATCCGCTCGCCGCATTGGCACTTCTGCCCATTAGACGGCCCGCCATGCGCGGCGGTCACAGCCGAGATAGGTCCCGCGCCCAGTGGTGACCGCCGCCTGCCGGGATAGAGCGCTAGAGATAGGTCTCCAGCCAGCGCAGGATGCGGTCATCGGCGTCGCGGATGTGCCCGCGCTCCGCGAGACCGTGCCCGGCGCGTGGATAGACGACCATCTCCGTCGGTACGTTGCGCTCCAACAGCGCCCGATGGAAGGCGTACGCCTGATTGACGGGCACGCATGGGTCCTGCTCGCCGTGCAGGATGAGCGTGGGCGTGACGATGTTGACGGCGAAGGTGATCGCCGAGCGGGCGCGATACACCTCTGGCTGGGCGAGCGGGTCGGCGCCGAGTGTGCGCATGTCCCAGTCGGCAATGTTGGTCTGCGCGTGGAAGCTGTGAAAGTCGCAGATGCCCGCGCCCATTATCGCCACCTTGAAGCGTCGCGTCTGGCTGATGGCCCACGCCGTCATGAATCCGCCATAGCTCCAGCCGATGATGCCCACGCGCTCGCCGTCCACCAGCCCCCGCGCGACCAGATGCTCGACGCCGCTGAGGATGTCCTGCAGATCTTTGCCGCCCGGATCCGTCAGCACCGCATCGGCAAAGGCGACACCCCGCCCCATGCTTCCGCGAATATTCGGCTGAAAGACGGCAAATCCCGCGCTGGCACACATCTGCGCCCACATCACACCACCGCGCCAGTCGGTCTGCCAGGCGGATGACGGCCCACCATGCACCTGCACCACCAGAGGCGGTGGTGTGCCACGCTTCGTCGTGAGTGGCCGCGTGAATAACCCCTCGATGCGCCAGCCGTCAATACTTTCCCAGGCGATGATTTCGGCGGGAGCGAGCAGCAGCGTCTCCTCGATGAGCGCGTTGAGATGAGTCAACTGACGCCACTCCAGCCGGGCGTCATCTCCGGCTCCGGTCGAGAGCGAGAGAGTGCCTGCCCAGATATCGGGCGGATGCTGCCGGTCGGAGCGATGCGTGACGATGGTGCGCAGGTCGGGCGTTGCGGAGAGTCGCGGCCACCCGCTCCCGCCAATGGCGATATCGCGCGACAACGATGTCAGCGCGCCGCTCGCCTCATCCAGCAGCCCGATCTGATGAGAGACGCCATCCCAACTCGCGTAGAGCATCCGGCTGCCTTCGGGGAACCAGCGTACCCAACTGAGACTCAACGCCACCCCTGGCGTCAGGTTGCGCGGGGTGCCGCCATTCGCCGCGATGGTGAAGACCTCGCCACCGACCAGCCCCCGGTCGCTCCATTCTCCGGAGATATAGGCGATGCGGCTGCTATCCGGCGACCAGGTGAGCGACGCTGCCTGGCGCGTAAGCTGGGTAAGCTGCCGCACAGCACCGCCCTCCGCCGGGACGATGCCCACCTGACCGCGATACCAGTCGGTCTCGCCGGGTCCGGTCGAGAAGTAAACGGCAAGCTGCTGGCTATCTGGGGACCAGGCGTATTCCCAGATGGTGACGTTGGCGGGCGTGAGGGGCGTCGCGGGCGCGGGCTGGTCGCCCACCAGGCCAACCACCCAGAGGCGACGATGCCGGTCGGGCGCAACCACCATCGGGTCTTTCGCCGGCTCGTTACCCTCCAGCGTCAGCAGTGCCAGGCGGCTGCCGTCCGGTGACCAGGCAAACGACTCAACGCCGTTGGGGAACGCACTCACACGGTGGGGCGCTCCCCTAGCTGCCGGAATGACGTAGACCTGAGCTTTACCACCATCCCGCTCTCCATTGCGGGTGGAGAGAAACGCGAGTGACTGCCCATCGGGCGACCAGCGTGGATGGGTGTCGTTTCCTGGCCCTATGGTGAGCGGCGACGCATGGCCTCCATCTAGCGGAACCGTCCAGATGCGAGCAACCTGCTTCGGCTGATCGGCTACCCATTCGCGCAACACGAATGCGGCGCGATTGCCATCAGGATGCATCTCTTCATCGTCCGGCACGCGGGCCTGCCGCAGACTGGCCGAGGTCGCGGGTACACGCCCTGGCACCAGTGGCAACGTGCCCTCCATCATCTCCGCCTCATTGGTTTCTGCCCCGGCCTCGTGGCGTACTGAGGCTCTCGTCGTCTTCAAATGGGACGCTCCTCGTGTGATAGTCTCTTTTCCACTTACCGCGAGCGCTGGGCGCGCACATGATCGAAGGCAACGCGCAGGCCGCGCAGGAGCAGATTCGGGTCAACAACGTCAATGCAGGGTGTGACGCCCGCGACGATATCGGCCAGGCCACCATGCGCGATCACCTTGGCCCGCGCTCCCCCCGGTATCTCCTCCCGCAGCCGCGCCACCAGCCCTTCTACCAGCGCGACATGTCCGTAGACGATGCCCGACTGCATGCTATGGACGGTATTCTTGCCAAGCGCCTGTGGCGGAGGCTGCAACTCCACCTGATAGAGCCGGGAAGCCGCACGCGCGAGCGCCTCGGCTGAGATGCCCATGCCCGGCGCAAGCGCCCCGCCGAGGAAGTCCCCTTCGGGCGAGACGCAATCGAAGCTGGTGGCGGTGCCGAACTGAATGACGATAGCCGGCCCGCCGTAGATTCGATGGGCGGCGAGCGTGCTGACTATGCGGTCGGCGCCCGTTTCCCAGGGGTTATCCACCAGCAGACGGACGCCCAGGTCGAGTTGGTGCGTGATAACGATGGCCTCGCAGCCGAGATACTGGCTTGCCAACGCCTGAAAGACCGGGGTAAGTGTCGGCACGACGCTGGCCAGAATCACATCGCTGATATCTTCCATACGCAGCCCCGCCTGCTGGCACAGACTCGCCAGCAGCACGGCATACTCATCCACTGTCTTCTCGCGCACAGTCGCGACACGCCAGCGCGCACGCAAATCGTCGCTCTCGTGTGGATACAGGCCGAACTTGATGCCCGTATTGCTGCAATCAATCGCCAGGAGGAGGGCACGCTGTGCTTTTTCCATGAGTCGCTCCGGATCATCGCGCTCGCCTGGAGCCGCAAGCATCGCTCGCGCTCTGATGCGACGGCAACTGTTCTCAACGGCGATTGTAGGCTTGCTCCAATGTTGGGGTCAAGCGTCTGAGCAGCGCGCTGACATGATTTTGAGTGTATTTGGCGACGGATGTGCAAGTCGAGCGTGCTATGTGTGAGAATGAGGCAACCCAGGAAACGATCATCGTGGTTCAGGATGAGCAACAGCTTGCGGATGCTGGCAGGACAAACGGCACGGAACGGCACGCAGTGAACGGCAGTTGAAACGTGTTGTGAAGGGCAGCAGATGATGAATGGCAGGCACGATTACACCACGAAGCACTCGGATCCGACGGCGGACGGGCATGGCATGGGCATGGTTTCGTCTGGAACGCACCGGACACCACAGCAAGTGCTCTTCGACAATGAGCGGCGACGGCGGCAGCGTCTCGTCCGGCTCCTCTCGATGGGGGTTCTCATAGGCACTGGACTCCTGATTCCAGTAGCCCTCATTCCAACTCCGGACATGGTTACCCTGGTGGCTGTACTCTGCGCGTTTGTAGGCGCGGGCGTGGGTTACCTGCTCAACCGCTGGTGGTTCGTCAATTCCGCTGGCTATGCACTCCTCACAGGCGTGATGATCGCGATAGCCTGGGAAGTCCTGGCCCAGTCGTTTCGCCAGGGCGGACTCGATCTGAACGATCTTCGCGTCTATGATCTCTTTGCCCTGCCCATCGTCGTCTCGGCGGTGCTGGTCGCCCGCCGCGGCCCAATCATTCTGGCGGCAATATCCATCGCCTTCACCATTCCCTCGATCATCCTGCTCCCCAAGTCGCCCCCGCTGCAGCAGTACTGGGACGGAACATACCCCTTTGCGCTTGGCTCGTCCTATGATGTCGTCATTGTGGCGGTAGTCTTGCAAGGAATGGCGGCCACCGCCGCATGGCTCGGCGCGGATAGCGTGCGACGAGCGCTGCTCCAGGCGTACCGGGTGGATGAGATCGCCGCGGCGAAGGCACAGATCGAAGCACAGCAGCGGCGCCTGCAACAGGGCATCGCGCATATCCAACAGGTGCATTCGGATGTGGCTCATGGCCAGTGGGACGCCCGCGCACAGGTCGAAGCCGCTGAGCTGATTCCCGTTGCCGTGAGCCTGAACCTGCTGTTGGATCGTCTCTCGCGACTCACACGCGACCAGGAACAGCGCCAGCGTGTGGACCGCGCCGCCCATGAGCTCGCGCAAGCCCTCCGCCGCCTGC